>JBDKVE010000300.1:0-5839 GCA_039679345.1 Anaerohalosphaeraceae bacterium | reverse complement strand
TTTATTCAGGGTTTTATCGTTTTGTTGGGGGTCTTGAAAACCGATGTATCCAAAGGTGTCGGGGGGGGCAATCCCTTTTGTTCCGCTGCCGACAAGCACAGGCAAGGTCTGATTGTCAGTGCCTTATAGGGACACTGTTCTGCGGTACGTTACGTTTTTTGCTTTCTCTTAATATTATGGGCTGGCTGGCCCAGAGCGTGCAAAGAGGAGGGGAATTTTTGGAATAACGACAGCAGCGAGAGCTGTATTATTGATGGAAAAAACCGGGCGAAAGGCTTTGTTTATTGACAACATCCTGGAAAAGTGTTATAATCAGAGCTCGATTATCATTAATAATTATGCATCTGTTTTTTCGGCAACAATTTTTTTAGGAGGGCGTTGTGAGAAAACTGGATTTATTTTTAGTGAAATCGGGGGTGGCGGGGAGTCAGTTCACCCATATTTTCCCTTTTTCTCTTTCATCGTAATACATCCTTTTTCTTCGCGCCTTTAGCAATAGGCCTGTGGTTGTACCATAGCAGTTATGGCTATGGAATGTACTATTAATGTCATTTTTAGGAGGAACACGCATGAGAATGGGTAAAGTATTGACTCTCGCGGCAATCCTGGTTTGCATTGCGAGCCAGGCAACTGTACAGGCCGTGTTTATTGTGGAAACCTACTCCGATGGGCGAGGCTATGCCAACTTCAGTTCCAACGGAACGCCCAGCTATACAACCACAGTAAGCCGCGCGGTTGGGTGCATCGGGACCAAGAGTGCCTTTGGCGGAAATGTTGACCCGGACACCTACATTTTTTCTTACACACTGGGTACCAATCCGGACAATTTCTCGATTGCCGCCGGAACCAATCTGGGTAACAATCATCTCGCATCGGGCATGACGGGCGGTCTCCCGGGCACGTACAACGTTTACATTACCTGGCCGTCCACAAATAATGTTCTTCCTTTGCCTGGGAATGTGACGGCGACCCTGGCTGACGATGACGGCAGTGTCAAAGTGGGCTTTCCCCAGGATGATGGGGATGTCTATGGCACCAACCCGGGCGGCAATAAGTGGAAGCTGCTGGGCCAGGTTTCGCTTTCGCTGGGGACGACCTGCACTATTACCCTTGTGACTGACATACCGGGATCTTATGTTTCCATGCGTGCTCAGGGTGTGATGTGGGAACTGGTGGAAGCTGCTCCACAATTGGCAACCCTCGTTGAAACCGACGGGGCCACTATTGTCAGCGAAGACGGAGGTGTCGATACCTACACCATCGTACTCAATGAACAACCTCCGCATGATATTGTTGTCGTTGCCCAGGTATTTGATCCCAACCAGATATTTCTCAACGGGCAGATTAATACAGCCCAATTGGAGTTTACCCCGGCGAACTGGGACATTGCACAGACGGTGACGGTTTCGGCACTGGATGACCTTGCTGTAGAAGGCGACCATTTCACGACGATTCTGCATACGACTGCCTTTGCGGATCCCAATTTTATCGATCCCAACAGCAAGTGGGATAATGGATTCGCCGGATTCCTGCAGGTCGATATCACCGATAATGAAGTGGCTGGTGTGCGCATTGTCGAAAGCGACGGCAGTACCGAGGTCGGCGAACAGGGCTCCACACAGGACAGCTATACGATGAGGTTGTCGATTCAGCCGACCGATCCTGTGACCATCACGATTGCAACGAATGGCCAGACGTATGTCAATACCGGATCGGGAGCAGGCCAAACCGCAAGCTTGGTCTTTACTCCTGCCGACTGGGCGATTGAAAAAACGGTTACGGTTAGTGCTGTGGACGATACCGTTTTCGAAGGCGACCACCTGTCTACTGTCACTCACACTGTTTCCAGTCTTGACGGGGGGTATGATGGGCTGACGGTCGGAAATGTGACTGTCAGCGTAACGGATAATGATTGCGGAGCATGGGGATTTCACGCGATGGACTTCGACCATAACTGCTTCGTGGATATAGCGGATCTGGCTGAGTTTGCGGCATCGTGGCTTGAATGCACGCAGCCTTACAATGAGAATTGTGTCGATTTGCGTTGAATCGAATAAGTTTTATAATCTTTAATTTAGCGGAGGACAGGAAAATGAAAGGTCGACTGTTTAAAATCAGTATTTTGTTGGTGCTTGCCGCAGTGACGGCCAGTGTTCAGGCATCGTTTGTTGTTGAGACTTATTCAGATGGCCGGGGCAATGCGAATTTCAGCTACCCGGGCGGGGCGCCCAGCTATACTACAACAGTAAGCCCCGCAATTGGATGCATTGGGACCAAGAGCGCCTATGGTGGCAATGCCGCCACGGACACTTATATCTTTTCTTACACTCCGGGTCTCAATGCAGATAATTATTCGATTGCAGCCGGAACCAATCTGGGCAACGGTAATCTTGCGACGGGCCTTGTCGGAGGCGGCTCAGGTTTGTACAATGTGTATATTACCTGGCCGAGCACGAATAATGTCAGCGGCGGACTTACGAAGGTAACCCTGACGTCGGCTGCCGGCGATATCAACCTGAGCTTTGACCAGAACGGAGATGCCGCCAATCCAGGTGCTAACAAGTGGATGCTGCTCAGCCAGGTTTCGCTCGTACAGGGTGTTGCCTATACTGTGACAATGGCTCCGACTACGAGCACCTTTGTCTCCATGCGTGCTCAGGGTGTCATGTGGGAAGCAGCGGTTCCGGAACCGGCAACCATGCTGCTTCTGGGCGTAGGCGGTTTGCTGCTTCGGCGTCGTCGGTAGTCCTCCGCATTGATTTGCGGTCATAAAACGGATTAATTCTTAACCGGATACAAATGGATGTGTCGGGATAAGGTGCGGTCTTTCCTTATCCCGACTCTTTGTATCGGTTAAATGAAGTTTTTGAAAGGGTGAGTCATGAGTAAAAGAACCCTGGCGGGGTTGATATGTTTCGTTGCGGCCCTTCTTGCCGGGGGGGCGAAACCCTCTTATTCGGCAAACTGTTCGGTGGCGGATTTGACTGGAGATTGCCGGGTTGATCTTGCGGACCTGGAAATCCTTCTGGATCAATGGCTGCAGGGATCGTTTATCAGCGGCAGTACTCAGGCGTATTGGCGCATGGAAGAGTTCTATGATTCCATGACGCCGGATATCAGCGGCAATTATCATGACCTGAGCCTTCTCAACGGCGTTCAGGTTCAGACACAGGGGCCCGCCGGGTCATGCCTGGTTCTGGATGGTGTCGATGATTATGCCCGGTCGGATTTTGTCATCAATCCGGCCGATGGGCCGATGAGTGTGTTTGCCTGGGTAGCGGGAGGGGGAAACCGCCAGGTCATCTGCGGGCAGGCCGATGGAGCCGGGATCGGCAGAGAATGGCTTCAGATCGATACGACAGGCGGATATCTGATTTCAAGGCTGACCGACGGCTCTTCGGTGCTCAAATCAACCGTTACGGTCACTGATGGCCTGTGGCATCATATCGGTGTGGTGTGGGATGGGCTTCGACGTCATTTGTATATAGATGGGCAAAAAATTGCTTTCGATGCAAATCCGCTGCCGAATAATTTGCAGACCTGTGATGGACAAATGTATGTGGGCGTGAGCAAGAACCTGTCGGGTTCTTATTATTGGTACGGCATGATCGATGAAGTGCGCATCATCAAAGGGGCCTTGACTGAGGATGAAGTGGTCAAGCTTTTTCAGTTGCCCCAGATGCAGCCTCCGCCGGCGGATCTTAACGGTATTGACGGGGTCAACCTCAGGGACCTGGTGATCCTGTCGTATGAATGGCTTTCAGAGCCGCCCGGAGAATACCGTTGTATCTGGGTGGATTCGTGGGGTACGGGTATTCTAAACGCCTCACAGTGTGAGGACCTCATCCAGACCTGCCGCAACAGCAATATAAACACGGTCATTGTCGAAATTCGTAAAGTCGGGGATGCTTATTATAACTCGGCAATTGAACCGCGGGCGACCAACATCTCCGGCGGATCGTCATTTGATCCGCTGGGTTATCTGATCGATATTGCCCACGATACCTCGGGGGATAAAAAATACATCGAAGTACACGCCTGGTTTGTCACTCATCGGATCGCCACGAGTACGAATCTTGATCCTCAGCATGTATTAAGCCTGCATCCCGAGTACGTCATGCTCAATTCCGAAGGGAAGGAATCAGCCTCAGGTTCGACTAAACGCTTTCTCGATCCGGGGCATCCCGGGGCGGTGGAACACAATCTGGCGGTCATTCTCGATTGCCTGAGTAAATATGATATTGACGGGATCAATCTCGACTATATACGGTACCCCGAGGATACGGGATCCTGGGGATATAATCCGGTCAGTGTCGGCCGGTTCAATGCTTTTTACGGCAAGACGGGGACTCCTTCGCCGTTCGATCCGGACTGGTCCGACTGGCGGCGTGACTGCGTGACCCAGGAGGTGAAGAAAATCTATGTCAAATCGCTGATGATGGATCCGGAGGTGGTGCTGACTGTCGATTCCATTGGCTGGGGGTGGGCGTGGGATGATTTCAAGCATTCGAGTGCCTATACACAGGTGTTTCAGGACTGGGTGGGCTGGTTACGGGCGGGCATCCTGGATTATAACACGTTGATGGGATATGTCTCCAACGACTGGCCCCGATACGAAGGCTGGTGTAATCTTTCACTGGATAACGACAATAAACGCGGCAGCATTCTGGCTACGGGGGCCTATATGCAGGATACGGTCCAGAATGCACTGGATCAATTGCTGTGGGTACGGGATGCGGGCGCCGCAGGGTTGAATATTTATGACTGGTACAGCGAAGTCAGTGGCAACGACTATGGTCAAACGCGGGCGGATTTCTATCGCGAACTCAAGGCGCAGGTCTTTCCCGACTGGGTCGATCCGCCGGACCACGCATGGAAGACAACGCCGTTAACCGGTATTTTTGAAGGCAACCTGACGGATTCCGGTATTCCAGTCGATCATGGGACAGTGGAAATTGAAGGATCGCCCGGGACCCGTGTCTATACTGATGGGATGGGATGGTATGCGATTATGGATGTTTTGCCGGGCAATTACCTGCTGCGGTTTTCCGGCTGGGAACCACAGGATGTTGTGCTTGTCCAGGTCAATATACCGTCTGCAGGACAGATCGTAACGGTGAATGCAGATCTGACATATTGAGTCTGCCGCTGGCGGTTGGAAAACGACTTTTACCGGGTTGTCGATTGGTGATAATAGGCACGATACCTTTACGCTGGTGCAGTGCCAAGATGTTATCCTACCTGATGCGGATTATATCCCTGTTCAATGGCTTGGATTTTTTTCAGGATACGTTCTTGACGCTTGCTGCCGGTGAAGGGAGTATTCAGCCATTCCCGGATAATTTTATCGGCTACACCCTTGACAAACCATCTGCCCGACAGGCAGAGGACATTGGTATTCAGGCTGCTTCGGGCCAGATGAGCTTCGATTGGTTCATAGCAGGCGGCGGCCATGATTCCCGGTATCTTGTTGGCAGAAATACACATACAGATACCGCTGCCGCAAATCAGGATAGCCCGGTCTGCCTTCTTTTCTTTGACAGAAAGGGCGGCTGCATAGGCTATATCTGGATATTCATCGTCAGATATGTCCGTGCACATATCGACAATTTCATGTCCTAATTCGGTAAGAATAGCTTTGGCTGCCTCAGCGGCCTGTTTGCCGATTTGATTACCTGCTATCGCGATTTTCATGCTGCCTCCTTTCTGTCTATGCTACTGACAGGGTAAAAAGCCTTAGTTGTCTCTTTATATTATATCTCCAGTTTATAGATTTATGATAAAAATATGTTTTTTTATAGAAATGGGTATAATATGAAACTCAGAAAAGGGATTTGTA
>JBDKVE010000299.1:0-5134 GCA_039679345.1 Anaerohalosphaeraceae bacterium | reverse complement strand
GATCCTGACGGCAAGGTTGATTTCAATGATTTACAGGTTTTTTGTCAGCAATGGCTCAATGAAGGCGACGGCTGGTCGGCGGATTTGAACCACGATGAAGTAGTCGATAATGGCGATCTATCCCATTTTGCCAAAAACTGGTACACCTTTCATATCACGGATACGTTTGACGACAGCAGCAGCCTGGCACACTGGACGATTGTGGACGAAGGGACCAAAAGCGGACCGTCGGCATGGCAGGTTTTAGACGGCCAACTGTACGAACCATCCAATATTTATGGTCCTGCTGCATCCAACGTTGAGCTTCGTAAGGGCACTTATGTTTATTGGAATGATCCTGCCGCCATGGCCTGGACAGATTACGAGTTCGAGGTGACGCTGCGGACTACGGACAATGACGGGACCGGCGTCATGTTCCGTTATCAAAACACGGGCACCTATTATAAATTGGATATGGATTGTGAACGCGGTTTTCGCAAGCTGTTTAAGATGCTCAACGGCACAGAAACCCTGCTGGCCTCCGCTGCCGGCGGCTACACCCAGAATGCTCTGACCCAGATCAGGGTCAACGTTATCGGAAACCAGATTTATGTGCTGCACGATGGTGTCAATGTCTTTGGCGGCCCCATCACCGATTCCGATATCCCTGTCGGTACTATCGCATTATACGACTGGGGCTGCACGGGAATGTATTTCGATAATTTCAGTGCTTATACAACCCATATTCCTCCTGGAGCAACCGATGATATCTATCAGGCCCAGGCGGGACAAATCCTGAACGCGGCCTCGGTTCTGGATAACGATACCCTGCGGACCGATGTCATTGCCGAACTGGTGACCGCACCGCAGCATGGCCAGATCCAGTTCCGTCAGGATGGGACATTCGATTACACCCCGGATGCTGATTTTGGAGGCAATGAGCGGTTTACCTATCGCATCGTTCGTGGTGAGATCACCTGCACGGCGAGAGTGACTATCAAAGTCGATACGCCCAACTCCTTTTCGCTGGTCATTCTGCCGGACACGCAAAAGTATTCACTGGATTATCCGGCCATCTATACCAGCCAGACCACCTGGATTGCCGGCCACAGGGACCCATTAAAGCTGGCCTTTGTGCTGCACGAAGGCGATATCACCCACACTCGGACGACGGCCGAATGGGACAACGCCAGCGCCAGCATGAGTGTTCTGGACGCTGCGCAGGTGCCCTATGCCATTGCGATGGGAAACCATGACCAGCCGAACGCGGCACCCCGGGACACATCGCTGTTTAATACGTATTTTCCCGTCAGCCGGTACGAGAATTGCCTGACTTTCGGCGGCGTCTATGAAGCCAATCACATGGAAAACAGTTGGCATACCTTTACGGCAGGCGGCATAGACTGGCTGGTATTTGTCTTTGAATTCGGCCCCAGAGATGCTGTTTTAAGCTGGGCCAACGGCATCATCGCCGCCCACCCGCACCACCGGATCATCGTGGTCACCCATGCGTATATGTACGACGATGATACCCGGCTGGGCGACGGCGATAGCTGGAATCCCAACAACTATAACTACTGCAGCAGTTATGACTGCACCTGCAATGACGGCGACGAGATGTGGAACAACTTCATCAAGCTGCATAAGAATATGACCTTTGTCTTCAGCGGGCATGTGCTTCATGATGGCACCGGCAGACGCGTGGATACGGGGGACCACGGCAACCGTGTCTATCAGATGCTGGCCAACTTCCAGATGAACGCCAGCGGCGGTGAAGGCTTCCTGCGAATCGTCAAGTGCTTCCCCGAATCGGGCAACGTAACGGTCGAATCCTATTCGCCATATATCCATCAGTACAAGACCGCTCCGGATCATCAGTTTGAGTTTACAGGGGTTGACTTGTCGGTGCCGTAAGCCATTTTGGGGCCTTGTTAAATCAAAACAGGGTGTGACGACATCAGGAATTTCAGACGATAGGGTGCAGGGTTTATCGACGCATTCATTTTGGCGGTCAAAGGCATTTATTCCTGGTGGTGGCTGGGACAAAGCCGTTTATTATCTGAGTAAAGATCTTTCCATCCTTGCCACAGAGCCAAAAACTGCTCTTTGCCGCTGGGGCCGAATTTTGGTGCTACCTTATAGACTGCCCCCCCCGGGGATGGTATACTTCTGACCGCAGGTGAATTCACATTGAAAGGAAGTATCAATGAAAATACAAGTGGGATGGATACTCGCGGGCATTCTATGTTTCACTGCCGGGGGTGATACACTGGCTGGAGAAGCGACTGACTTGATTAAGGTCAATATGTTCAACTTACGAGATGTTCGTCTTCTGGGCGGTCCCCTGTACAAGCAGCAGGAACAGAATCGACTTTACTTGCACAAACTGGATCCGGATCGATTGCTCAGTTGGTTCCGCAAAGAAGCCGGACTGGAACCCAAAGCGCCGCCGTACCGGGGTTGGGAATCCGAAGGTCAGCCGCTTGCAGGGCACATTCTCGGCTTCTATATGTCAGGGGTTTCCATGATGGTTCAGGCCACCGGTGACGAGGTGCTGCGGCAACGGCTTGGCTATATTGTCGACCAGTTAGACGACGTTCAGCAGGCCAATCAATCGGGATATATGCTGGCGGTGCCAAACGGCAAAAGCCTCTTTGCGGATATCGCAAAAGACAATTTCAAGGTTGATGGCGGCAGCAGGAATGGCTACATCATCAATGGGTATTTTGAGCCTATCTATACAATCAATAAACTCATGCTGGGACTGTATCAAATCTATTTGGCAACGGGCAATGAAAAGGCCAAACAGGTTTTTCTCCGCCTGGCGGATTGGTTTGGCCATGACATAATCGATTTGTTCAGTGATGAGCAAGTCCAGAAATTGCTGCATTGTGAACATGGTTCTTTGCACGAATCCTATCTGGACGCCTATACCCTCAGCGGCAACAGCAAATATCTCAAATGGGCCCGCCGTCTCTGCCATGAGCGGATGCTGGCCCCTTTAGCCGAAAATAACGTGGATTTTATCACTCACTTCCATGCCAATTGCAATATTCCCAAATACACGGGGTTTCAGCACATTTATCGTGTCACCGGCGAAGAGCGTCTGCACACTGCCGCGATGAATTTTTGGAACGACGTCGTCACCCGGCGAAGCTGGGTCATTGGAGCCAACAGTGCCCATGAGTTGTTTTTTGATCCCGGCGAATTCACAAACGCCCTGAATGTATTGGATGGGCCTGAATCCTGCAATTCCGTCAATATGCTCCGTCTGACCGAAGCACTTTTCCAGACTCATCCATCATCCAGGATGATGGATTTTTATGAACGGGTATTGTTTAACCATATCCTTTCGAGCCATGATAACGAGCGGGGGATGTTTGCCTATTATACGCCGATGTTTCCGGGCGCTTACCGGGTCTATTCGGATGAATTTGATTCCATGTGGTGTTGTGTCGGGACCGGGCTTGAAGTCCCGGGCAAGTACGCCCAGATGGTCTATACGTGTTCACCGGACAACACGATTCTGGACGTAAATCTGTTTGCCGCTTCAGAGCTGGACTGGAGTGCCCGCGGTGTTACGGTGCGGCAGGACACCGATTTCCCCTATCAGCCTGCGACGGCCCTAACCCTGAAATGCAGCCGGCCGGACATGGAGTTTACGCTGCGAGTCCGGCATCCGGCCTGGGTTCCGGATGGACATCTCAAACTCAGCCTTAATGGGAAAACCATCGCGAATGAGTCAAAAAGTGGTTCCTATGCGTCGATCCAGCGTCAATGGCAAACGGGAGATGTTGTTGGCGTGGAGTTGCCGATGCATCTGACCCTGGAACCGTTGCCGGGTAATGATGACTATGTCGCTTTTCTCTATGGTCCGATTGTGCTTTCCGGCCAGTTGGGACGAACCGGAGGGCTGACTAAAGACGACTTCTGGCAAATTGCTACGACCGTAGGAACGAAGACCATCCCCAGAACCGGCATTCCCCGAATTGTTGTCGGGCCCAAAGAAGACCTGATATCGCATATCAAGCCCATTGATGGCAAGCCGCTTCAGTTTCGCACGAATGAAATGGTGCGGCCCGAGGATATGACGCTCATTCCTTTCTTTGAAAATCATTTTCAACGTTATGCGGTCTATTGGCAGCGACAGACGCCGGAGATATTTGAGCGGGAACAGGAACTTCTTAAAGCCAAAGCAAAGGAAAAGGCCGCCCTGGATGCACGCACCCTGGATAGTGTGATGATTGGTGATGAACAGTCGGAGAAAACACACAAGCTGGACGGGCACAACACGCACACCGGTTTTGGAGCATACAGCCAGGAAATGGATGCCCGCTGGCGTGATGCCAGTGATGGCGGATGGTTCAGTTATGTGATGACGGTCAATGACAAGTCTCCCCTGATTTTGCGGTGTGACTTTTGGGGACGTGAATGGGGCGCCCGGACATTCGATATTCTTGCAGATGGGCAGATCCTGTCAACCCAGTCTCTGACCGATACCGGAAAAGACGGATTTGTCCATCTTGATCTGAAACTGCCCGATTCACTGGTCAAAGACAAAAGCTCTGTCACAATCAAGTTTCAGGCCCATCCGGCCAACACCGCCGGAGGCATTTTTGATGTTCGCATATTAAGGGCCGAATAAATCGAGAACAGATAAGTGTAGAGGATTGAAAGCAGGGTGTGCGGATTAACATAAAAGGCTTCAGGGTGGATTGCCTGGACGGTTTAGCTGTTCACTTCAGACTAACGCGAATCGTTTTTTTCCATCATGATATGCATGATCCCGGCTTCCTCAAATGCCTCACCATAGGCGGTAAAACCTGCTTTTTCATAAAAGCCAACCGCATGAAGCTGCGCCGATAGATAAAAATGGCGAAGCCCCGCATTTCTGCCGTACTGGATTAATGTATCCAGGATGCTGCGGCCGACTCCTTTGGCGCGATACATGGATAGGACGGCCATCCTGCCGATTTTGCCCTTCGAATCAATTCTGCCGGTACCGATGGGTTGATTGTCCTGATTGGAGGCCAGCACATGCTGACAAAGCGGGTCGTTTTCATCAATCTCGATTTCCGGCGGGACGTTTTGTTCATCCACAAAAACGGTCTTTCGTACAAAATAAATCTCCGATTTTTTGTCTTTCCATGCGACT
>JBDKVE010000298.1:0-67552 GCA_039679345.1 Anaerohalosphaeraceae bacterium | reverse complement strand
GGCCCTTGTAGCCTGAAGCAGTGAAAGCCCGCCGCCAAAAATAAAAACTATACACAATCCTGCAAAAGCAAGCAGAAACAGCATTCGCAAGATTGCGGTAATACGCTTCCTGTCAAAATATATTCTAAAATTAGGCGTGGACAATGCCGTCGATCGCGTAATCGTTGTACCCAAAAAAAACAATCCCAGACCAACAATAAGCAAAAAATTGGATAATGCATACATGCTAAGGCTCGTCGAAGATTCAAGAGGGAATACTCCCAAGCTAACTAAAAAGGGATTCGCAAAATACATCGAAAGAAAGGCCCCAACAAACAAAAAACTGATATATTGTTGTCGCCTTATAAGAATTACGCCCCCAAAAAGAGAAACTATGAATGCTGTAAATATCAAAAATGCCGACATTACACCGGTCTGAAAAACCAGTACGCCAAAAGATAAAAGCAAAAGTAAAAATAAAACGCAAATCATTACAAGACCTCCTGTTATTCCTTATCCAAAATATACTTCATAAGCAGTTCAGCAAAGAATAATGTATCGGGTACATTCTCCTCAATATAACTCTTGTACCAATGACAGCTTAAGGGTGGCTCTAAAAAATGCTATTGAGCGGCAAAGAGACTATCTTCATCCTCTGGCAAAGAAGGCAAAATGAGCTTTATTGGAATAATAAAGCTCATTTTGCCAACGGCCACCAAGTGCAAGAGGATTCCTTTATCCTCCGAATGAATTATTAAAGGAACCCCTAATCATTAATCACAAATTTTCATCAAAGTCCTGAGTAACAGCAATACGCCATAAAGTCCCTCCATTGTCTGACATCAATATAACCGGATCATGCCATGTCTGCCCCTGATAATAACGCCTTCCACTAACAAAATCGCTTTCGGGCACAATCCTTTCGTCAGGCCATTTTGCTCTATAAGCCATTACTTCTTCAGGTGTAAAATTATCAGCATAGTACCAGTAATTCACAAAAAGCCGTCCTTGGCGATCGATATTAAGTTTATGGTAATAATGACTGTAAGCATAATGGAATGGTACAACCAGGAACTTCGGATTTTCCCATTGTCCATTCTTTGTTTTGCTAATATAAGCAAGACAATATTTGCCCGTATGGTAAGTGCCTCCGACTCCCCCCTCACCATAATACCGCGTTACGATGTGAAGGGTATCGTTTTTGTCACAAACCATAGCAACATACGTATAATAGTCAACATACCCGGCATCAAAGTCATCCCCTATGTTGTAAGGCACAGACCATCCATCCTGAGTACTGTTGGCCACCGTTGATTTTGTATAAGTTAATTTGGCATTGTGAGCACCTGTGACTACATGTAAATACCCATGACTATCTGCCGAGATCACGGGGATACAGTGGGGATCAGACGATCCATCATTATTCGTATACCCATAACCAATCAAAACAGGATTTGAAAGAGTTTTTAGAATTCGATCATACGTGCGAGCATATTGAGGAGTATTTTTCCCCTGCTCAGGATAAACCACATGTATCTTGTTTCCGACCGATACAACCGAGTTCCCTGCACCGCCAGCCTGAAGGTTAAACACCGACGTTGTGCTTATTGGTATGAACTCGCCAAATGAAAGTGTATTGAAAGTTTTTTTCGGAATAATTAAACCAAACTGCAAAATGTCAGTATCATTCTTCACTTCATAGAGAAGTATCGCAGGAGGATACTCTTTCAGGTTCCAAGTATCATTAAATTCTAATCTTGCCACCTTGTCAGTGGCAATTTTGTATCTTATCCATGTTGGTGCTTCAGGATTTGAAGAATAGTCAGGTGAAAAGAGTAAATAGACTGTTTTTCCAGACTGAGAACTTCCACCAGTGACTAATGTGTATGCACAGCCTTCTTTATCAAATACGACACGTTCATCCACGAAAGGCCCAGTAACAGCCCCCAAATAATCGGCCTTATTGTACCAATTAAATTCTGACCATTCTTCGTTTCGTAGTGTTTGCAGAACTTGTCCAGAACGTATAGTTGGCCTGTTCGATGTGTCAAAGGTAACAACCCCAGGTTGGAAAAAAGGCGAATAACCAAATAATTCCCGTTCTCCATCAAAGTACTCCTCATGCATAATAGGAGCTATAACCGGACTTGCAAGTTCAGAATCATTTGTGGTGTCAGGGACTCCCCCGCCACCAGACGTGCCGGGATCAACAGCAGGTGTATCCGGCTGGGTATCGGTGGTGGTGTCTGTGGGCTGGGTCGCATCGCCTTCAGAGGATTCGCCGGAGGACGCACCGCCGCCGCCGCCACCACCGCCGCCGCCTGTGGCAAGGGATGCAGTCGCCCCGGAGCTGCCCGAAGAGCCGCCCGAGGAAGACAACGATGAGACATCAAACGAAAACGAACCGGAGCTATCGTCTGTTATGGTCGGCGAAGACGCATAATTAGAGGAACTCCCGGAGTCGTCGGAGCTGATTTCGATGACAGGAAATTCGTTGAGAGTATTCAGTGCCGCGTAGTCCTCTGCATACTCAACCGCCTCCTGCACCTGGTCGATGTCGGGATTATCCTTTTGGGCAAGCACTGCCGGCTCAGAAACCGCGACGGGCTTGCTGGAGGAACCTTGCGAAGCGACGGCTGCCGGGACAGAGGCATCGGCATTCTTTGGCGAATCCGGCCAAAAGAACACCGCGCCAAGAAACACTGTGGAGACAACTAATACTGATACGGCGGCAACATTGAAGGTTTTGTGATTCATCGTTTTAAACCTTGTATTTATTCCTTGATTTTAGTTGTGTTTAGACTCTTTTTTAAATTATAAGAAATAAATAACAAGATGATTGCTATCCTTATATCATTAATCTTGATGGGGTTTTGGTTTAAAAAACTCAATTGTCCGACCTAGTCCATCTTCAAATCGATTCATCGGAGCAAAACCTGCTGATTCTATCCTATTCACATCCGCTTTTGAATGTTTAATGTCTCCTGCACGCTCGGGTGCGAAGCAGATTTCCGAACGGCTGCCGGTCAGGGCGACAATCTTTTCGGCCAATTCCTTAATTGTGATGGTTCCGCCGCAGGCTACATTATATACGCCCGTCAAGTCCGGCCGGGTCGCCAGAAAGACATTGGCCGCGACCACATCCTTGACAAAGACAAAATCGCGGGTCTGGAGGCCATCGCCGAAGATGGTAATCGGGTCATTTCGGACCGCCTTATCAATGAATATCGGCACGGCCGCGGCATACTGGCTTTTGGGATCCTGACGCGGGCCAAAAACATTGAAATACCGCATGCAGGCGGTCTTGAGCCAGCCTTCATCGTGAAACATCCGACAGTAATACTCGCCATCGAGCTTGGTGACGGCATACGGGCTTTTCGGTTCGGGCAGCATATCTTCGGTTTTGGGCAGTTTTGGATTATCGCCATAGACAGCCGCGGAAGAACTCAGGCACAGCTTCTTTACGCCGGCGCGGGCGGCTTCTTCCAGCACAATCAATGTGCCCTGCGTGTTGATCTCGACACATTCTCGCGGCTTGGTCATTGACTCAGGGACACTGATCATCGCGGCCAGATGGAAAATATAATCCACCCCCTGAACGGCTTGGCGTACAGCGGCGGGGTCGGTAATCGAGCCTTCAATCAGACGGCATTGCAGGCCAGCCAGATTCTTTTTGAAGCCGGAGCGGAAGTTATCGAGGACGACGATGTCCGCCTTGCCCTGAAAATGTTCAACAATATGGCTGCCGATGAAGCCGGCACCGCCGGTGATTAATACTCTCATAGTTATTAACCTGTTTAGCTTTGAGCGATTAAGAGTTATAGATTTTAGTGTTCAATGTTTAGTGTTTAATGTTAATTTTTTACCACGAAAGACACGAACATTACGAAAAGAGTTTCCAGCAGACAGCTACAGGTAATTGAGAATTTAAAATTGAAAATTGAGAAATTAATTTTTCACACCAATATAAACAACGCAATGTGTTATTGGTTGTTGGTTATTGGTTTCTTACCATGAAGGACATGAAGAACAGGAAGAGAACTGTATATTTTATTCCCTCACTATCTTCATGGACTTCATGGTGCACTGACAAATCTATCATACGATACGTTTTGACAGGATTAACGGGATTTACAATTTTTGATTTTCAATTAAAATCACGTCGCTTGCGCTCCGTGCTACTGTTGGCACCAGGATGGATCGTAAGGATTGCCGCAGGTCAGCCATTGGTCGGCCAAGACGGCAAAATCGGCCAGATTGACAAAACAATCACCGGTCAGGTCCGCCGTCAGGGTCTGGGCACATTGAAATACGGTAAAGACGGCATCGCTGCTGTCACTGACATCCAGATTGGCCGTTGAACGCACTCGAATCATACACTGCTGGGAATGAATCCCCGACGGCAGTGTAATCTGACAGGTGCCTGTGTTGGCGACAGCTTCTGCCAGTATCTGCCAGCCCTGGCCGTTGTCAGCGTAAAAATCGATCCGAACTTCATCAATCGGGTCCCCTTCGGTCTTCCACTGAACCGTTTGCAGAGAGCCGGTCAGAAACATCTGGCCGCCATTGGGATAGATCACCGTAACGGTCGAATGAATCGGCAGTTCAGCGCCGACAACATCTTCACCATGTTGCCAGACCACATATCGCGACGAAACGACGGGATACGCCTGTTCGCCGCCGGCGGTGCAGATTTCCATGATTGTCTGTGTCTTGCGATTGAGGCCGTAGATGTCATAGCCGCTGGCAGCGGTGTTGCGATAATCACGCCAGACGATATAATCCCCGCAGATGGCCGGGAAATTCTGATATTCGGGAGACACACACACTGCAAATTCGCCGGCACCCGACAGGTCAAACCCATAAATATCCCGGCCGGTAGATGCCTGATTTCGTTCATCCTGCCAGACGACAATTGTGCCGCTGATATCGGGATTGAGCTGATTAGCGGAATCCGTACAAATCACAAATTCCTGATGGGTCAGCAGGTTGTATCCATAGATATCCTGATTACCATTACGCAGGTCAGTCCAGACAACAATATGCCCCGAAATGACGGGCTGATACTGAAGGGCAGCATCTGTACAAATCACAAATTCGGTCATTGTATTGAGGTTGTATCCGTAGATATCCATATTGCCACCACGATAGTCTTCCCAGACAATGATGCTGCCGCTGATATCGGGGTTTTCCTGACTGGCGGCATCGGTACAAATGGGAATTTCGGCGTTTGCAGTCATATCAAAAAGATAGATATCATTGTTTTTGCTGCGGGCATCCTGCCAGACAATCCGCTGTCCGCTGACGGCGGGACGGGTCTGATGGCCGGCGGCCGTACAAATCTGCAATTCGTTGACATCAGGAAGCAGCCTGCCGTAAATATCGGCATTGAGTGTTCCGCTTCGCTGATCCGACCATGCCACCAGATTGCCATCGATGGCGGGGCCTTCCTGTTTTGAAGGATTGATACACACGTCAATACGGGGCCAATCGGCATTGACTAACGAGACACAGACACTCAGACAGCACATCATCAGACACCGTTTCATTGTTACCTCCATTCATTAAAATAGTCATTCGCTGCGGACAACACCGTCCGCATGCAGACAGCCGGGACAGCCCCGGCTTAATCACCATATTTTTAATGAAGCCCTTTTATACTTAACAAGTATGATATTGCCCTGCGGATTGTCACAGCATGCATCGAAATTACATAGCCGCGACTCTGGGACACACTTCCATACAAGTTTAGTATAAGCCTGCCAAGACATCTTAACATGGACAACTTGTCAGGGCATTCACCGAATCAGGACGCTGGTCAGCTATCCGCTTCCAGCATACTCAATGTTTAATGTTAAGCGTTAAATGTTAACATAGAACTACGAAAACACGCAATTGTCTTAGGCTTTGATGATTTTATTACGCCCAGCCTTGACATTAACACAGGCATTGCGAGTGTCAATTACCAGTTTGGCATTTTTGACAATCCACTTATAATCATAATCGCTGTGATTGGTGGAAATCAGCACTACATCATAGCTTTTCAGCAGAGATGCCGTCAGTTTCTTGCTGGTCATCTTCAGGTCATATTCACGCATTTTATGCGTCGCAGGCACATACGGATCATTATAATCCACTTTGGCGCCCCGCTCTTTAAGCAATTCAATCAGTTCCAGCGACGGTGACTCGCGGACATCATCAATATCGGGTTTATAGGCCAGGCCAAGAATCAGGACCTTAGCTCCATTGAGGCTCTTTTTACGATTGTTGAGGGCCTCCATGGTACGATGAATCACATAATGCGGCATGTCGGTATTAATCTCGCCGGCCAGCTCGATAAAGCGGGTAGCCATGTGGTACTGACGGGCCTTCCAGGTCAGATAGAACGGGTCAATCGGAATGCAGTGACCACCCAGACCGGGACCCGGATAGAACGGATGATAGCCGAACGGTTTTGTGGCGGCGGCGCGAATCACTTCCCAGACATCAATACCCATGCGGTCAAAGAGCATCTTGAGTTCGTTGACCATCGCGATGTTGATACAGCGATAGGTATTTTCGAGAATCTTGGCCGCTTCCGCCGCTTCCAGGGAGGAGACCGGCACCAGGGTCTGGATCGCAAAGCTGTACACCTGCCGGGCCAGTTCACAGCATTTGGGTGTCAGGCCGCCGACAATCTTGGGGATGGTTTTTGTGGTATAGTTCTTATTGCCCGGATCTTCACGTTCCGGCGAAAAAGCCAGATAGAAATCTTTGCCCGCCACAAGACCGGTCTGCTCCAAAATCGGCATCATGACTTCCCGCGTCGTGCCGGGGTAGGTGGAGCTTTCCAGGACAATCAACTGCTCCTTCCGCAGGGATTTTGCAATCGTACGAGCAGAACTTTCGATAAACTGCATATCCGGCTCGCGGTTTTTGGTCAGCGGAGTAGGGACGCAAATCAAAATCGCATCAGGCTTTTTGATCTGCGACATGTCGCTGGTGGCGGAAAACAGGCCGGATTTAACCATTGTTTTAACCTGTTCATGAGGAATATGCTTGATGATGCTGCGGCCGGAGTTGAGTGTTTTGACTTTTTTTTCGTCGATATCAAAGCCAAGGACCTTGATGCCGGCAGATGCGAATTCCCGTGCCAGCGGAAGACCGACATAGCCCAAGCCGAGTACCCCAACAAGGACATTTTTCTTTGCGACTTTCTGCTCCAGTGACGCCATAGAGAGCCTCCTGTTTTATGTGAATAATGGTCTATTTAAATCCAATTTCCGAAGCTCGGCTTTACTCGAACCTCAGATACAATTGTCTATTTGTAAAAATCCAGAATGGTTTTAATGACAAAATCTTTCATTTCATCAGTCAGTTCCGGATAAATCGGCAGCGCGAGGACTTCGCGGGCGGCCTTTTCTGCCTCGGGCAGATCGCCGGATTTGTAACCCAGATAAGCGAAACATTCCTGCTGGTGCAACGGTACGGGATAATAGATCTCACAGCCGATTTTATTGGCCTGCAGGTGCTTGATCAATTCATCCCGCCGCGGAACGCGGATGACATACTGATTGAAAATCGATTCACAATCGTCAGCAATCACCGGCGTCTGGATGGGGGACTTTTTGAATTTTTTTGTGTAGTAGGTCGCATTTTTACGACGCCTCTGAGACCAGTTGTCCAGATGCGGCAGTTTGACCAGCAGCGCTGCGGCCTGAATCGGATCGAGACGGAAATTGCCGCCGATATATTTGTGATAATATTTCGGTTCGCTGCCGTGGTTCCGCATCCAGACCAGCATTTTATACAGATCTTCATCGCTGGTGACGGTCATGCCGCCATCCCCAATGCCGCCGAGATTTTTGCTGGGAAAAAAGCTGAAGCAGCCGCAAGTGCCGATGGCACCGGCCTTTTTACCCTTATACGTCGCGGAAATTGCCTGACAGGCATCTTCAATGACCGCCAGTGAGGCCTGGCCGGCAATCTGCATCATCGGATCCATGTCGGCTACCTGGCCATACAAATGCACCGGCATAATCGCCTTGGTCTTTTTGGTTATCACCGACTCGATGTGCGAGGGATTAATATTATAGGTTTTGGGATCGATATCGACAAAGACCGGTCTGGCCCCCACACGGGCAATGCAGCCGGCGGTGGCAAAGAAGGTAAACGGCGTGGTAATCACCTCATCGCCGGGACCAACACCGAGGGCCATGAGGCTGGCCAGCAAGGCATCGGTGCCGCTGGACATACCCACAGCATATTTGCATTCGCACAGTTCGGCGACTTTGCTTTCCAGTTCAGCAACCTTGGGACCGCCGATACACTGCTGGGAATCGAGAACCTCATTGATCTGTTCCAAGACTTCGTCTTTAATGGTTGCGTACTGTGCTTTTAAATCCAACAATGGAACCTGCATTGACATACTCCACAATCTGAATTGAGAATTACATTCAGTTCTTCAATTCAACAAGATTCATTCTCATCGTTCATTTTTATTTTTTAATATTCTATACAATTCTGTTCCGACTGCTTTATCTGCGGACAGCGGTTTTTCTTCATTCCAATCCAGACAGTAAAGAAAACCCGACTCGTCGCATCGATATCGCCAGCCGCTTTCCGGGCATATCATTATCCCGTCTTGATCCGGTTTTGGCAAGCAAATCCCGTGACGGCTCATCCAGCCTTTTTGCCGGCCGGGAACCCCCACTATCAGGGCATAATCGGGCACATCCCGGGTAACCACAGCACCAGCGGCAATGAAGGCATAGCGGCCAATCGTAACGCCGCAGACGATTGTCGCATTGGCCCCCACGGTTGCACCACGACGAATCAGGGTTTTTTCGTATAATCCCTTGCGGCTAACCTGCGAGCGGGGATTGGTCACATTGGTCAGGACACAACTGGGGCCTAAAAATACATCCTGCTCACAGATGACTCCATCATAGACGGAGACATTATTCTGAATCTTGACGTTATCGCCAATGACGGCGCCAGCGGCAATGAAGACATTCTGCCCGAGATTGCAGTTGTTACCGAGGATTGCACCGGCACACACATGGCAAAAATGCCAGATTTTTGTACCGTCCCCGATCGTACAGGGCTGGTCAATACAGGCGCTCTGGTGGGCGAAATAATTGCTCATGGATTATACTGTTATCCCGCAGCGGCCAATCATGGGATGGGCATCACCTCCGGGTGACGCCGGCTTTGTATTGCGAATATCATACACAATCTGAATCGAAGGCAGAACCTCCTGCCAGCGGAATCCGGCACCGGCCAGGATCTGGCGATAGCTTTCGGTATGGAGATCCGTAAAGCCTTCGGAAAATTCTACTTCTTTGCCATCGATGGCAATCGAGCGATAGGTCGCAGGCTTTCCCGGTTCGGAATCGGTCGGCAGATCGGTACGATCAATCGACAGGAACCACCGTACACGGGCCTTCTGCAAATGCAGGAAACCCGAGGCCCTGGTCGGCTCATAAAGATGGACTCGATTGTCCTGAACGGAGCCGAATATCCAGGTCAGCATATCAAAAAAATGGATGCCAATATTGGTGGCAATACCGCCGGACTTGCTCGTATCGCCTTTCCATGATGCCTGATACCATCTGCCGCGGGAGGTGATATAGGTCAAATCCACATCATAAATTTTATCCGCTGAGGCAGCGGCAATCTGGTCTTTCAGTCGTCGAATGGCCGGATGCAGGCGAAGCTGCAAAATCGTATTAATCCGCCGGCCGGTCTCCGCCTCAATTTCGCCGAGGGCCTCGGCATTCCAGGGATTGATGACCAGCGGCTTTTCGCAGATCGCATCGGCCCCGATCCGCATGGCAAACCGCACATGAGCATCGTGCAGATAATTGGGCGAACAGATGGTGACATAATCGACCCGATGACCCTTGCGGCGTAACTTTTCAATATGCCGATCAAATCGCTCGAACTCGGTAAAGAAATGCGCCTCGGGAAAATACTGATCCATAATTCCCGCCGAATCGCTGCGGTCGAGAGCCGCCACCAGCACATTACCAGTATCCCGGATTGCCTTCAAATGCCGCGGGGCAATATAGCCACATGCACCAATCAGAGCAAAAGTTTTAACGGATGTTTCTATCATTTCAATTTTTCTTTATTAGCCCGATACCAGTCGATGGTCGCCTTGAGGCCTTTGTCAAAATCGGTTCTGGCTTTAAAGCCAAATTCAGTCTGTGCCCGGCCGGTGTCCAGACACCGACGCGGCTGGCCATCCGGTTTGGTCGGATCCCAGACAATCCGCCCGGCAAAACCGGTCAAACGGGCAATCTTTTCCACAAGGTCTTTAATCGTTATCTCAAAGCCTGCCCCGATATTGACGGGCCCCTCTTTGTCATATTTTTCCGTCGCCAGTACAATTCCCTCCGCGGCATCGGGGGCATAGATAAACTCCCGGCTGGCTGAGCCCGTACCCCAGCATTCAATCTGGTCCCTGCCCGCATCGATGGCATCCACGCACTTTTTGATCAGTGCCGGGATGACATGCGAGCTGGCCGGATTGAAATTATCCCACGGGCCATACAGATTGACCGGCAGCAGATAAATGCCGTTGAGGCCGTACTGCTGGCGATAGCTCTGGAGCATCACCAGCAGGGCTTTTTTAGCGATGCCATAGGGGGCATTGGTCTCTTCCGGATAGCCATTCCAGAGGTCCTGTTCCCTGAACGGTACCGGCGTGAATTTCGGATACGCACAGATGGTGCCGACCTGGATGAACTTGGCCAGCTTGCGGATGCGGGCCTGTTCGATCAAGTGTAATCCCATCGCCATATTGGCATAGAAAAACCGACCCGGATTTTCGCGGTTGGCACCAATCCCCCCGACCTCGGCGGCCAGGTGAATGACCACATCCGGCTTCATCTGGTCATACAAGCGGATACAGTCAGCTTCTTTGGTCAGGTCATACTCTTCAATCAGCGGGATGAGCATCTGTTCTTTGCGGACACCGCGTTCAAACAGGCACCGCTGAAGGTGTTTGCCCAGAAAGCCCGCCCCGCCGGTCATGACAATACGCTGTTTGGTTAAATCAAGCATTGTTGGTTATTGGTTGTTAGTTGTTAGTTCAGAGTAAAAACATTTAAGACTTACCACTAAACATTCTTTGTTTATTGCCCGTGCTCTTTGAGCAGGCGTTCTTTTTTGGCAAGCCGCCAATCCGACTCGGTCATCATCTGAGCTAACTGGTTGAAATTGACTTTTGGCTGCCAGTTCAGCAGCTTTTTCGCTTTGGCGGGATTGCCCAGCAGCAAATCCACCTCCGTCGGACGGAAATACTTGGGGTCAATCGCCACATATTGCTGCCAATCCAGATTTAAGTGGCCAAAGACCTCATCGAGGAACTGCCGCACCGAATAGGTCTCGCCGGTGGCCACAACATAATCGTCGGGCTTATCCTGCTGGAGCATCAGCCACATGGCCTCCACATAATCGCCGGCAAAGCCCCAGTCGCGTTTGGCATCAATATTACCCAAATAGAGCTTATCTTGCAGCCCTTCCTTGATCCGGGTCGCGGCACGGGTAATCTTGCGGGTCACAAAGGTTTCACCCCGGCGGGGAGATTCGTGGTTAAACAGGATGCCATTGCAGGCAAACAGGTTATACGCCTCGCGGTAATTGACCGTCTGCCAGAAGCTGTACACCTTGGCACAGGCATAGGGGCTGCGGGGATAAAACGGGGTGGTCTCGGTCTGCGGAGTTTCGACCACTTTGCCGTACATCTCGGAACTGGAGGCCTGGTAAAACCGCGGCGGGGTCTTCATCATCCGCAGGGCTTCCAGCAGACGCAGCGTCCCGAGGGCATCGACATTGGCCGTATAGATTGGCTGGTCGAAACTGACGCGGACATGACTTTGGGCACCGAGGTTATAGACTTCATCGGGCTGGATATCGTTTAAGATCGTGGACAGGTTGCCGCCGTCAGTCAGGTCACCATAGATCAGCTTTAATTTTGGCTGGTTGTGCGGGTCCTGATAGAGATGGTCGATCCGGTCGGTATTGAATGTCGAGGCCCGGCGGATGATGCCATAGACTTCATAGCCCCTGGCCAGCAGTAGCTCGGTCAGATACGACCCATCCTGCCCCGTAATGCCGGTAATTAATGCTTTTTTCATAGGGGTACGGTTATTGGTTTTAGTTTTTAGTTGTTGGTTGTTGAGCACTTGCTATCAGAAAATTGATTTCATCATTCGGACCTGCATTATGCATATCAAATGGCGACATTCAGATATGCACTTGCCTGAGCCAGGCAACAAATTGTTTCAGTCCATCAGCCAGATGTGTCTTCGGGCAGTAACCCAGTTCCCGAACGGCTCTATCCACATCGGCAAAGGTCCGCTTGACATCGCCGGGCTGCTCGGGCAATAATTCAATCCTGGCATTTTTGCCGAGGGCCTTTTCAATCTCTGCAATCAATGTATCCAGACGCACCGGCCTCGATTCGCCGAGATTATAAATATGATAGCCGCTGCATCGCTCAATCGCTGCAACCACCCCATTGATGATGTCATCAATGAAGGTAAAATCGCGTTCCATGGAGCCATCGCCATACATCGGAATAGGTTTACCCTGTTCAATCAGGCGGGCAAATTTATGAATCGCCAGGTCCGGCCGCTGACGCGGACCATAGACGGTAAAAAATCGCAGGCAGGTCATATCCATCTGATACAAATGGCTAAAGGTATAACAAATCAATTCACCGGCCTTTTTAGTCGCCGCATACGGAGAAATCGGAAAATCCACATTATCCGTCTCTGAAAACGGTGTCTTCGGATTATTCCCATAAACACTCGAACTGGAGGCAAAGATAAATTTCTTCACTTTCGCCGCACGGGCCGCTTCCAGCATGACCACTGTACCATTGAGGTTGGTATCCACATAGCCGGCCGGATCGGCAATCGAAGGCCGCACCCCCGCCTTGGCCGCGAGGTGAACAATTGCATCAAACGTATCACTCTGCAAAACAGCCTCAACCTGGGTTCGGTCACGGATATCCCCTTGAACCAGTTTGAATCGCGACGACTGAATTAGGCCGGCAATGTTTTTTTTCTTGATTGCGATATCATAAAAAGGGTCGAAATTATCCAGGCCCACCACAGTCAAACCATCCCTGATGAGTCGTTCACACAGATGTGACCCGATAAACCCTGCCGCGCCGGTGACCAGAATTTTTTTCATTTACACTGCCTTAACAGGGACGTCCGATACAATGATATTCAATGCCGAATCGCTTGACGAATGTCGGGGTATAGAGATTGCGGCCGTCAAATATCAGCGGCTTCAGCAGCCGCTTGGCAATCTGTTCCAGGTCCGGGGTTCGGAATTCCTGCCAATCAGTAAAGATCACTAATGCAGCAGAACCATCCAGAACATCATAGCCATTGTCCACCAGGCAAATTTTATCTCCGAGCTTCTGGCGGGTCGGAGCCATCGCTTCCGGATCAAAGGCCACAACCTTGATTCCAGCAGACAGAAATTTTTCGATGCAGAATAACGCCGGGGATTCACGGATATCATCCGTGCGGGCCTTGAACGCAAGCCCCCAGACGCCAAGCTGGACATTGGACTGTCCTTTGAAATAACTGATAATTTTGTCGGCAAACTGGGCCTGCTGGTCCATGTTGACTTTTTGTACGGATTGAGCAATGGACATCGGCACGCCGGCCTGATTGCCCATATAAATCAACGCCCGGACATCCTTGGGAAAACAACTGCCCCCATAGCCCACCCCGGCAAACAAGAAAGCGTTGCCGATTCGAGAATCGCTGCCCATGCCGGCCCGAACCTGTTCGATGTCGGCACCAACCTTTTCACACAGCATCGACAGTTCATTCATAAACGAAACACGGGTTGCCAGCATTGTATTGGCGGCATACTTGGCCATTTCGGCACTGGCCGGGTCCATAAACAGAATTCGGCTGCTTTTCCGCATGAAGGGATTATATAATTCCCGCATGATTTCCATCACCGCCGGATTGGTCGTCCCGATAATAACCCGGTCAGGCTTCATAAAATCTTCAACCGCGGAGCCTTCCTTAAGAAACTCCGGATTACTGACATAATCAAACGGGATTTCAGTCTTGGACTGAATCCATTTGTTGACAATCTTGTGCGTCCCAACCGGTACTGTGCTTTTAGTCACAATAATTTTATAGCTGGTCATAATTTCAGCAATCCGACCGGCCGCACTCAATACCGCTGAAATATCGGCCGAGCCATCCGCTGCACTGGGAGTCCCTACCCCCAGAAGTATCAGCAGAGAATTATCCACACCCTCTTTCAAATTGGTGGTAAAGGTCAGACGGCCGGACTTTTCATTACGGGCGACAATTTCGGCCAAACCCGGCTCATAGATAGGGATGATGCCTTTCTTGAGGCCTTCGATCTTCTTTTCGTCCGTATCCACACAGATGACATGGTTGCCTCCATCGGCCAGACATGCTGCCGCAACCAATCCAACATAACCGACTCCAACGACCGTGATTTTCATGATTTAGCCCATTGCTGTTTGATTTTGGCTTCGTTTTGCAAAAGCTTACACTCCGTGCCCGTCAGTTGTCTAAAAAAGACAACAGATTCCCCTTAAAGATTTACGCTTAAAATAGTTATGTGTTTTTTCAAGCCCTTCGCCAATCCGTATCTCATGTATCCTGTTTCTTTGACTGAAGAAAGGCTATCATAAATATCGGATATTTAACCGAATTGAATTAAGTTCTTATTGTCAAAATAGTTCGTTTTTTGTCAACCACAAAAACTGTTCTTATCGGACGTCGCCAATTCATTATTCGCTATATCGACAATAGGTCCGGTCATTTTCCCAGACCGTGACCTCAACGAGTTTACAGGGCTTGAGTTTGGCTTTGAGATTTTTCCATGCCAATTTAGAGAGGTTTTCAACGGTCGGATTAATTCGGGAAAAAGCAGGTACATCGAAATTGAGGTTTTTGTGGTCCACTATATCTACAAAGCGGTCTCGAACCGTTTTTTCAAATCCCTCCAGCCAGGCTGATTTGCCGGCCGGGGGATTAACCGATACTTCCAGGATATAATTGTGACCGTGTCCGGCAGGATTGGCACATTTGCCAAACAGCTCGAAATTGGTCTTCTCATCGAATTTGTCGTTCCATAATTTGTGCATGGCCGCAAATTCAAACTTTTCCGTGTAGATCACCATCTCATCTGTCTCCCATTGAATTCCTACCCGGCGAAAGGGATTCAGCTCCAGTTCCAGTTTCCAGAGGCAACATGTTTTGAATACCGGCCCAAGTTGCTCTTTGGTATCCTGCATAAGTTTATAAATCGCCTCCATCGGGGGGGTATGCTGCTGCCGGAACCATTCGGTAAACTGACGCTGGAAATGGGGAATGACTCCCTGCCGCACCGCCGCGTCGATCTTCGACACATTGACCACAAATCCGGTATCCGCATGCAGTTTGGATTTCAGGTGCACCCAAAGGGCCAGGTAAAGGCCAAACCCTTCCGTGATGGGTCTGGCTGCATACGAATTCCAGCCGGCATATTCATTTCGCCCAAATGGGTCAATCTGAAATCGAATTTGCCGGGCTAATTTATGCATTACATCCTTTCGTTGCCATGCAGCAGCATCATCACTTCTGAACGGCTTCGCGGATCACTCTTGAAGATACCACGCAGGGCACTGGTGACCATCACAGCACCGGGCTTTTTAATGCCGCGAATAGTCATGCAGCTATGGCTGGCCTCCAGTACTACGGTCACGCCTTTAGGCTTGAGGTTTTTCATCAGAAAATCGGCAATCTGGTCGGTCAGCCGCTCCTGCAACTGCAGACGGCGGGCAAACATATCGACGATCCGCGCCAGTTTACTAACGCCCAGCACCTGGCCATCCGGCAGATAGGCCACATGGACCTTGCCGATAAACGGCATCAGGTGATGTTCGCAGACACTGTAAAACGGAATATCCCGCAAGAGAACAATCTCATCATACTTTTCGTGAAAGACACTGCCTAAATGTTCAGAAGGGTCATGACGCATTCCATCCAATAATTCAGCATACATCCGGGCGACTCGCCTGGGTGTATCACGCAGGCCTTCCCTCTGTGGGTTTTCCCCTACCGCAAGTAAAATCTCCAGGACGGCTTTTTCGATGCGTTCCAACTCCACCGGCTTACTCGTACTTTGTTCCATGATTATCCTTTGCTGCTCTGGAAGGGGGTGTCATCCGATACCTGACTGGTTTGAGTGGAATCATCCACAGGGCTCGTTCCCATCAAACATCCGCATTTACATCCGGACAGTAATAATGCCATAGCCACACATCCAGTTACAAAAACTCGATTCACTACAATTCCTTTCCACCGACTCTGCATTCTGCATTGTCTTAATATACTTAACAAGTATCATTTTGCCGCGAGGATGGCCACTGAACACATCGAAACGGACCATAGCCGCGCCTCTGACGGACAATTTCATTCAGGATCAGTATATAAACTCTTTTATTTTGCCGGAATAATCCGAATCAAAACCACACCATGGGGCGGAACATCCGTGCTGAATTCGTTTTCAAACATGCCAAGGTCTTTCTGTCGCCACAAATCACGCACCTGGCACTGGCCTGCAAACGCAATATCTTTCCAGTTGACTGTTCCTTTTCTGGTCTCAAATTCATTCATGTTAAACACGCCTACCGCCCGCGAACCGTCGTCCATCGCTTTGGACCAGACTTCAATGCCGTCGGCCTGGGCAATTCTACGAGCCTGCTGGCCGAGCGGATCCTGATTGACATCCAGAACCTCATCATTGGTCAGGAGGCTGTAGGTAAAGTCGTCCATCTGTTCAATCGGACATCCAATCAGCAGCGGCGACGACAACAGACACCACAGGCTGATATGGGTATATTGCTCATCGGCGGTCAAGCGGGCCGGATGCAGATTGGGTCCCCAGCCCACCTTGCCTACGACCAGCATATCGGGATCGTTCCATCGACCGGGACCTGCATACGGATACAGTTCGGCCTGCTTGAACCCGATACCCGCCATGCTGCCCCAGCTATCGGTAATATCGCCCGTGGTTCGCCAGCAATTGCCACCCACTTCGGCACCCCACTTCCATACATCACCCATGCCATACTGGCAAAGGCTGTAAACAATATCCCGCCCGGTGTTTTTCAGGCAATCCCGCATCACGGCATAGGGTTTCTTTAACTCGTCCAGATTGGGATTGGGAGCAATTCTCGAATAGCCGCACCAGTCATATTTGAGATAATCAAATCCCCATTCCGCAAATTTCTCGGCATCCTTTTGTTCGTGCTCCCAACTGCCGATAAATCCGGCGCAGGTATTCGGGCCGGGTGAGATATAAATCCCGGCTCTCAATCCAAGCGAATGGATATAATCGGTCAGACCCTTCATCTCGGGGAATTTGCCATTGGTCAGAAGATAGCCATCCTTATCCCGCACCGGCTCGCCAATCACCGGGTCCTTTGAACCTTCTTTTCGCATCCAGCAGTCATCAATATTAATATAGGTCCAGCCATGATTGAGCAGTCCGCTATCGACCATCGCCTTGGCGCTGGCACGCACCTTGGCATCATCCACCGCACAGGCCCAGCAGTTCCAACTGTTCCAGCCCATCGGGGGGGTCAGACTGATGGTATCGCCGACAACAATCTTAAATTCACGCTCGACTTTGCCATGCTGATTTTCCGCAACCACCGTGGTTTTGTATTCGCCGGCGTTTTTCACAGCACCGCGAATCTGGCCGTTGTCCGAATTGAGTATCAATCCATCCGGCAGACCGCGCACGGTAAACTTCATCGGCCTGTCGCCAACTGCTGTGACGGTAAAGAAAAACGGATTTCCGGGGCGAACACCAAAAATCTTCGGTCCGGTAATCCGCGGAGCCGGGCCGGCTTTGGGTGTCAGAATATACGGGGCCGGCATGACGACGTCTATAGTGTGAGGCGCAGTCAAACGATACGTAATCTGAGCCTGGGTCCAGTCGGCATGATCATAGTTGATATCATTGCCGCCGGTAACCTGCAGCCGAAGGACATCAACGCCCTTGATGTCAACCTTGACTTCCTTGGCCGGATTGCCCGCCCGCATAACCTCACTGCGCCACAGCAGCTTGCCATCGCCAAACACCAGAAACTCCACACTGGCAGCGGCTTTGCCCTGATCCGACCCAGCGATTTCATCATCAATACCGACAAACGCTTCAAACTGTTCGCCGATGCCGCCAAGCTTCACATCCAGGCGGGAATCCGCATGGGTTCCCACGCCGCGTTCAAAGGACTTGCCCGAAATCGCCAGCGGCTTGCCGTCCACGGATTTATTCTTCTGAATCTGGCCCCAGCCGATAATGGCCTTGCTTAAATCCAGGTCATCCAGCCAGACCCGCTGAATGTCCGAAGGGACGCTATTTTCTGCCGCAAGTACAAGCCCGCATGATACCACCAACACCATCGCTGACAATATTGCTGATCTCATCTCTACTCCATTTCTTTCTTATCTTAAATTCCTTAGTTTTATTGTATTCAATCAACCTCAATATAACTCTTACCGATCCCTCACAAAAGAAGATAACAGTCTGACTCCAAATCCAATGGATCCCGGAGCGGCCCCTTCATCGGCTCCCCAGACTCCAACGCCGGCAATATCGATATGAGCCCACCTGGCATCTTTAATAAACTGGCTCAAAAACGCCGCCGCCGTGCACGCCGCCGCCCAGCGACCGCCGGTATTTTTCAGGTCCGCAATCTTGCTTTTCATGGCTTCCACGTATTCATCATCACAGGGCAAATGCCAGACACGTTCGCCGGTTTTTTGCGATGCCGCCTTTATTTGTTCAATCAGACTTTCGTCGTTGCCCATGACTCCGGCCCGTTTTTGTCCGATAGCCACCACGCACGCCCCCGTCAATGTCGCAACATCCACAATCGTCTTGCACCCCAGTTGCTCGGCATAAGCCAGTGCATCACACAGAATCATCCGGCCTTCGGCGTCGGTGTTCTGAATTTCCACCGTCTTGCCGCTATAGGTCGTAATAATATCGCCGGGCCGATAGGCCAATCCGCTGGGCATATTTTCCGCAGCCGGAATCAACCCCAGCACACGCGCCGTCGGCTTGAGACGCGCAATCGCCTGCATCGCCCCAAGCACAGCCATACCTCCGGATTTATCGAATTTCATGTCGTGCATGCCTTCGCCGGGTTTGATGCTGATACCACCGGAGTCAAAGGTAATCGCCTTGCCGACCAGGCCGATTACAGGGGCATTCTTTGAAGCTTTGGCAGGCTTATATTCCAGAATAATCAGTCGGGGCTTATTGGCCGACCCCTGACCGACGGCCAGTATCCCCCCCATTTTTTTGGCGGCAAGCTGTTTTTCATCCAGCACGGTACATCGTAATCCAAACTGCCGGGCCATTTTTTTTGCTTCGTCGGCCAAAGTCTGCGGAGAAATCACATTGGCCGGACGATTGGCCAGCGTTCTGGCATAGTTTTGTGCACTGCCGTAAATGGTTCCCGCAGCAACCGCTTTGGCGGCGGTGGAAACAAATGTCTTGGAGGCATCCGCAATAAACGCCTTAATGGATGATAGTTTGTGATTCTTCTCCTTATCCGAACTGAGAAATTCGCTGTATTGGTAAGAACCAAAATAAAGGCCCTCGGTAATCGCCTGGATCGCCGTCGAAGAATCAGAAATCGGTACCACCTGATGCAGGCACACATCAATCGTCTGGGCCTTCAGCTCCAGGGCTTTGGCTGAGGCAACCGCCGCCGCTTTACGCAGTACATCCGTATTCACCTTGTCGGATTTGCCCAGCCCAACCAGCAATACTCTGGCTGCTCCGATTTTGGACTGCGAATAAATCAGACCGGTGGTTCCGGACATGCCTTTGAAATCACCCAGTTTGACCAGGGCGGCAATCGCCCCGTTGAGTTTTTTATCAATCTGCTCAGCCGGGCCGGACAGTTTGCCTTCACATACACCCAGCGCCAGAAGATCCGTCTTGATCGCTGTTATTTCCGCACATACCGCCTTGACATCAATCTGTACTATCGGTTTCATTATCTTTCCCTGCTTATCATAGTCACACTTATTCATTATTAAAAAAAGGAAATTGCTTATTCGGCTGATGGGCCGCAAGACATATCGCTTTCATTTTCGTCGTAATATCGGGGTGGTCTGCGGCAACATTTTTCTGCTCCCCAATGTCACTGCTCAAGTCGTATAGTTCAATCGCAGCATCCGGATTCTTCATCACATTCAGACGCACCGCTTTCCATTGGCCCATCCGTATCGCCTGCTTGCCGCCCTGCTCATGAAATTCCCAATACAAATACTCATGCTGTTTCTGGTCCTTGTCCCGCCCCAGCAGTGTCGGCAGGAACGACAATCCATCACAGGCAGGACTGTTGCCGCCCGCAAGCTCTGCACACGTCGGCAATACATCCCAAAAGGCACTGATGTGATCCGTTACGGTTCCGGCGGCAATCATCCCGGGCCAGCGGGCAATCATCGGGACACGAATCCCGCCTTCATACACATCCCGCTTATAGCCTTTCAATGGACCATTGCTGTCGAAGAAGTCCGGATCGGCACCGCCTTCTTTATGCGGCCCGTTATCACTGGAAAACATAACGAGGGTATTATTATCCAGACCAAGCTCTCTCAGCATGTCCATCACCCGACCAACATCACCATCCAATTTACTGACCATCGCCGCAAAGGCGGCACGAGGTGTCGGCTGGGCACCATAGTGATTGCCGGCAAAAGGTTTTTCCGGATATTTCCCCCTGAATTCGGCCAGGTTTTTTTCCGGCACGGCCAATTCCGCATGAGGAATTGTTCCCGTCAAATACATAAAAAATGGTTTATCTTTATTAGCCCGGACAAACTGTAACGCCTCATCCATAATTAAGTCGGATGAATAGAGTCCCTGCTGTGTCTTTGGGTCATTGTCCGGCAATTCAACCTTGTCTTCATTGCGCCATAAATACTTCGGATAATAAAAATGAGCCAGACTCTGACATTTATAGCCAAAGAATAAATCAAATCCCTGGCGGCTCGGATCGCCGCTGTTGCCGGTTCCGCCCAATCCCCACTTGCCGAATGCGCCAGTCGCATACCCGGCATCTTTAAACATCCGCGGCAGCGTATAGGTTCCCTCCGCCAGCGGATACTGCCCTTCCGGCTCGACTCCCTTGTTTCCGCGTATCTGGGCGTGGCCGGTGTGCAGTCCTGTCATCAAACAGCATCGACTGGGAGCACAGACCGTGCTGCCGGCATAATGCTGTGTAAATCGCATTCCCTCCTGAGCCAGGCGATCCAGATTGGGTGTTGCAAATCGCTTTTGCCCGTAACAGCTCAAATCCCCATACCCCAAATCATCAGCCAGAATATAAATCACATTCGGCTTTGACTGCCTGCGATGGCCGTTTGACTCCCAAGCACTGCAGCTCGGTAAAAGCGACCCGATTCCCAGCAACCCAGCCGTCTGCAAAAACATTCTGCGAGAAATGCCCATTATGACTTAACCTTTACGGTTTCCTGCTGTTTATGTTTTTTCTCGGCACGGTAACGCAAATAACTCTCGATAAAATCTTCAATCTCGCCATCCAGCACGGCATCCACCTGTCCGGTCTGATGGTCGGTCCGGTGATCCTTGATTAATTGATACGGTTGGAGCACATAGCTGCGAATCTGGTTGCCCCAGGCAATCTGGCCTTTGCTGCTGTACAGTTTGGCCAGTTCCGCATCGCGCTTCTGCTGCTCTATCATATACAGCTTGCCTTTGAGCATTTTCATGGCCTCAGCACGGTTTTTATGCTGACTGCGGTCGTTTTGACACTGCACAACAATACCTGTCGGTAAGTGCGTCAGCCGGATCGCTGAACTGGTCTTATTGACGTGCTGACCGCCGGCACCGCTGGCTCGATAGGTATCCACCCGAAGGTCTTCATCCTTGATTTCAATCTCAATGTCATCGTCGTATTCGGGGATTACATCCACCGCCGCAAAGCTTGTGTGCCGCCGGGCATTGGCATCAAACGGACTGATGCGTACCAGGCGATGAACCCCCGTCTCACAGGATAATTTGCCGAACGCAAAGGGGCCGGCCACACGCAGTGTTATAGAGCGAATTCCTGCTTCTTCCCCCTCGGTAATGTCCATCTCCTCACAGGTATAACCATTTCGTTCAAAATATCGGGCGTACATCCGCAACAGCATACTCGCCCAGTCACAGCTTTCGGTACCGCCCGCCCCCGCATGGATACTGAAAAAGCAGCTTCGCATATCATCCGGCCCATTCAGCATCCCCGATATTTCAATCTTTTCACAAGCCTGGTCTAAGGCCTTCAGATCCTTTTCGACCGTAATCAGTGTTTGGACATCATCTTCTTCAGATGCCAAATCAAACAGGTCCGAAATGTCCTGAATATTACGTTCTGCCTCTAACACCGGCTCTATAACAGACTTAAGCGCGCTAATTTGAGTTACAACAGATTTGGCCTTTTCGGGATTATCCCAAAAGCCCGGCTGTGCCATTTTCTGGTCACAATCCTGGCGTTGTGCAATTTTTGTGGGTATGTCAAAGCCAGTCCCGAATATGTATTATCCGGGCCGACAGGGTTTCGATCCATTGGCGAAGTTCTGATTTTTCCATAGTTCCAAACTGTTTAAGTCTTTTTTCTACAATAAACTATGGTGTTTTATACTCCGACAACGCCGGATTTGCAAGAATAATGCCGGATATGTCAACTCATAGGAGAGCAAGGAAATAAATATATAATTGTATATATATTACAGTTATTATATATACATACTATACCAAGACAAATTATACGCTTGAATTGCCTCTTATTGCATATCATTTATTTTGTTATTTCAGCGATTTCTTCTGCATCGAGGGCACGGTGGTAAATCCGGACATCGTCAATGAGTCCGCAGAAGAAATTCTGCAAAAGTCCGTTGTTCTCAAAGGCTCCAATATAAAGCGAATCGTTACGGAGAGTATTCACAGCCTGGGTGTTGACAAACGAGGGTGCCTGCAGTTGACCATCTACATACAGCAGGACTTCATTCACTGTTGCAGACCCATCATCCACAAGAACCGCAGCGACATGATGCCATTGATTGTCGCAGACGGAGGTGTTCCCCTTACAGTAGCCACCCCAGACCGCAATTGCAGGTTCCCCACCGCCGGCCTGTGTGCGGAACATCCATTTCTGGCCGGTCGCTGCCGTACCCCAAGACAAGATATTCTGATCGATATTTGCAGGTGTAGTCTTGATCCATGCCGTACAAGTCCGGGAAGCAGAACCAGCAATGCCCTGATAATCGGAAACAACCACATAATCATCTACACCGTCAAAACTCAATGCCCCGCCGGAAACCCCCGGAGACCAAATTGGACCATTGACAAGCAAGCCATATCTTTTATAGATTGAATCGTCCATGGCAGCATCGCCGCTCATTTCGTCAAATTTGAAATGGAGCTGAAGATTTTCGTCAGACAGCCAGTGACTGGCCAACACCGAAACATCCGACATATCAACACTGCTATCAGCATTCAAATCAGCACCATTGCAGGCAGGGGTATCTACACAATTCTGCATCAACCACCGGGCAGCGAGTCCGTATAAGTCCTCTAATCCTCGAACCCCGGAATAGACGTTGGCTGCTTGAATCGTCATCGTGGCAGTATCATAAAATCCCTTGGGGTCGGTAACGCGAACTGTAAAGGCGTTGGCTCCGACATTTGAATCCTGCGGGATGCCTGAAAGCGTACCGTCCGGCGATACAATCAGCCAGTCTGAGCCGGCGTCTTTGCTGAATATCAGCAAACCGTTTTCTAGATCACTAGCGTTATCAGCCAGAGTACTGCTGTAAACAGCACCCTCGGTCGCGTCAACCTCGTTAAAAGCATTTGTATTGAAGAATGGCGGCTTATTGAGAGGACTCCAAATTTGCGACTCTAAAATACTGAACCATCCGCTGCCGGCACTATTGTTGCCTGTCATGGTAATCGTAACATAACGGCCGCGGGTGGGTGTAAATGAGGTTTGCCAATATCCACTGGTCATATTCGTATTGCCGCTGAAGACTTGAACACCATCAACCTCGATCCGAACAGGATAGGTGCGGGAATTACCACTATTCAATTTCACTTTTACGCGATCAATTTCAGAGACAGCCCCCAGGTCGTATTTGATCCAGGCATTGGCAACAGTCCCATCATTGGCCCAGCGAGTCCCTCGGTTACGGTCGTATGAATTGACGGCCGGGTTACCTGACTCTTCTGAACCGGCAGCAACACTAATGATATTCAGAGGAGCCGTAATAAACTGAGCCGGCTGGGTCGTGGTCATCAACTCCGCAATCTGGTCAGCAGTCAACGCATAATCCGCAATCATAACATCATCCATCATCCCATTGAACAGCGGATCAGGCCACTGGCTCTTGCCGAGGTAATTTTTGGAAGGCTGGAAATCGGATGGATTAATCGTCATCGAGGCATTCGTCGCCCGCGGTGTACCGTTGACATAAATTGTGCCGACATTGCTGTTCAGGGTAACGGCCACATGCGTCCACTGTCCCACAGTCAATCCGGACGTATTAATCTGCTGTTCACCGGAACTATTCCCTGAAGTCGTAATCCCAAAACGGAGCGTATTACCGCCGGAGGAAGGGGTTAAAAACATATACTGTGTTGTATTGTTTCCAAAATCAAAAATACGCTGCCATGGATTGCCTCCGTTCCAATAGACCCAGGCGGCAAATGTAAAATCAGCACATTCGCCAATATGCGTTGGCAGCACCAGATAATCGTCTGCCCCATCCAGAACAAGGACGTTGCCATCCCGTCCTGCGGTCAGCTTCGGCGCTCCATACCTCAGAAGATTGTTGCCATTGCCTGAACTGTCCCGGAAATTCTCATCGAAGCAATAAATGGCGTTGGTGCTTCGTCCGGAACCAGGAACCTCCTGCAGGTAGCCAATCGGAGAAACCTGGTCACGATAGATAGCACCTGCATCGGTCGGCCAGCCGTCATCCCATTCCACACGCCGCACGTCCTCCACCCAGTTATAAATCGCATACCGCTCGACCCACGGTGTACTGTCGAGCATATCAATCATTGCGCCAATAGCGGCCGCCTGCTGAGCATACGTCGGATCGCCGCATCCGGTCCAGTTGGCACCATTGTTCCACTCCGTCACCCAGATAGGCCGGCCTGTGTTGTCATGGACCTCTTTAAGGAAATTGTACATTTGCGTTGCCGCACCGCTGGCATTGGATGGATTGTAGCACCAATAGTAATGTACTGCCACAAAATCGACCCGCAAATCAGCAGCATCCGCATGCTGGATGAACGGATACAGCCAACTGCTCCGCCCGCCATCAGTCGGCGCAGGCGAACCCACACGCAGCCCCGTCCCAAGCAAATCCGGCCATGACCATATCGCATCGCTGACGGCGATATTGGCTTCGCTTGAATTATCCGGCTCGTTATAGCCCAGCAGATGACTGGCGCCTCGCGTCTGCCAATTCTGATTCAGGCCCGGCCACCAGCGATTCTGACGTATGGGGACATATTCCTTGTCCAGGGTTGAATTCTGGTCGAGGTTCCAGTTATACCACCACTTAATATTCAGGTTGGAGCCAATGTTGCCTGCGATGCCCTTCTTGCTCACCCACCGCCAGGGGAACACCCGGACAAAATTAATCTTATCGTTGAGCTTGCCCGGAAGAACACCAATTTCCAGATCACAGTCCTGCGCCACATAGTTCTTGCTGTAGCCAGTGCCGTTTTCATTCTGGGCAAATGTCGCGGTATAGCCCCGCTTTAAAATAAAAGAACTGATCGATGATGCCATTGTTCCCAGAGAACTGGTATTATAGGCCGTGTATTGATTTAAATAGGCGGAATTGCCCTGAAAATTCTCTTCCGTAAAAACCTGCAATGGCTGGAAGACCGAGGATTGCGGTATAATGACCGCCCCAGCCGCATATTCCACAACCCGGACATTGGTCCCCAGAACCGCGTTTGCCCCGTTGAACTTAATCTGACTCAGGTAGGTCGAGTTTGCCGTTGAAGGCTTGACATTTTCCAGAAATAAAAATGAATCCACAGAGTCCAGATTAATCGTGCACCCGGCCAGCGGAGCTGTCGCACTGGTAATATGCAATTCCGACACCCCACTCATGTTCACCGTCATATTGGACAAGCTGTTGTATGTCACAACGCCATCTGTAATCGTCAATGTTTCTGCTTTTACAGTAAACGTTAAGAACAGAAGGCCGGCAAAAACCATCCATAAGGAATAACCCATCGGACTCAATGGATCATTTGTTCTTTTATGTCTATTAGTCGCTTTTTGAGACAATACAGCCATATTAAATCCTTTATCCATTCCGTCAGACAAGAACGTCTCAACCCAATGTCTGAATTAAGCTACAAGCTGTTATAAATACAATAGTTATATACAATTCATTTATCCTTAAGCCGCTTCTAAACAAAACATCCCCGCAATCCCAATCTGCCTCTATCATCTATACTAACTTAGAATCGGCTTTTTTGACTGAATTTTTACCAAATTACGCAAATATATGACTTTTGTAACATCCCTTATTCCCCCTCGTCTCAAAATTGCCCTACGAACATTAAATGGTGCATAGAGACTGACTCTTGAGATCCAACAACAGTCCGATAACCCAACAGGCTTGATTCATAAAATAGAGCGGGATGCTGCAGTCACATTTATCAAAGGGAGATTAGGAGCTTTTACGACAATGAAGAAATACCCAAAATCCGAATACCGGCAAAGCTTTGTAGAAACAAAAAAGCCGCGGACATCCATTCCGCGGCTTTGAACACGTGTTAATCGTTTACAAAGTAACAGCTTACAGAGCCTGACGCCGTCTCAGCCAGCCAACCAGCCCCATACCCATCGAAGCCAGCAGAATCGCTCCAGGAGCGGGAACTGGTATTACATAATCTTGATATTTACTTTCACCAAAAGTAGAATCAATATTTCTTAAACCAAGTAAACTGCTACTCCCATTGTGATCTGACAAGTTTGTTAACCAAGTGTTTGCTTGATCTATTGCATCGCTTACATCGCCCGTCGGATTCACCACATAGAAACTTCCACCAGCAATTGTAGAATCATCGTCATAAATTATATTCCAGACGGCTAACTGAAATGCTGCGGCTTGAATCTTGTTTGTTGTTACAGTGTTTGTATAAGCCTTTGAATAAAGTTTCGCAATCAACTCGGCATTACCATCTCCCATCCCTGCCCCTAAGTTCATATCCGAAGGAACTTCCGCAACCTCAACACCTTTATAGCTGGAAGGTACATAAGCAGTGTCATACAAGTCAACACAGAAACCATAAAGGGTTCCATAGTTGCTATTAAGCTTAAAAATACTAGCCATTGTGCTTTGGTTTGCCGCTGTGACAGGATTATAAATTGTCACTCCTAATCCGACATTATAATTGTATGTCGCCACATTAATTGTGTCTCCAAGGGTTGGCCCAGCCATGACTGGGCAGGCGAGGATGGCCGCCAAGGTCAATACAATAAACAGTTTCTTCTCCATTTCGAATCTCCTTTCCAAAAAGATCGTATTCTCTACTTTGGAGAAACCCTCCTACTCAGGTAGGATTTCTCCCCTCACAAAAGTCTATATCGTTACACACGCTACGACTTATATAATCCATTATGGAGATTCCAGCCAGAATTGCAATCCGTAGAACTACTTATTATTGGACGGTAAAATTTCAAGTCCTTCTATAAAAAGGACTTAAGAAATTAGAAATGGTAAAAATTGAACAAAAATTAATAAAAAAGCCGCGGAATTTTCGATCCCGCGGCTTGCGATAGTACAATTTCTAAATTGTTTGAGCGTCTTAGATAGATTGGCGACGTCTCAGGTAGCCAACAAAGGCCATGCCCATCGAGGCCAGAACGATCGCTCCCGGGGCCGGGACATACACGATCTGATCCTGTGCAAACTGACTTTTTGTATCATCCTTCCAAATATTCAGAACACGAACTCCGCCGTAGCTGTTCGCACCTGAAGCCAATGCGGCATCAACATATTTCTGCCACAGATTCTTAGACGGAAGCCACTTATCAGAGCCGATTAGAATGTCAGTCAAGGCTGTATTTTCAGCTTCGATATAATGAATCGCATTCTGAAGTGCGGCCTCATCCTGATAGTTATTCGTGGTAATAAACTGGGTGAACAGCCAGGCTGAACTATAATCAAGCTTATCCGTTCCACCTGATGCAACCACGGCACTCTTGCCAATTTCGCCAGACCAAACATTGCCGCCCATCCTGGCTTCAAATTTCTCGTTCATCACCCCATAATACGAAACACCAGGAGTAAACGTCTCATCCTTCTCGATGCAAATCGAGGTATACACACCCGGCTTGACATCGCCGATCTGTTCCTGAACCTGCATCGTGTACGCCGGTGTTCTGTCGTTAAGCATCTTCAGATTCACTGCCGCCATCGCCGGCAGAGCCGTCAATGACAAAAGAACCGCCACCATCATCAATTTTGTTTTCATCTTCATTCCCCTCATTTAAACAGTATTCGATTACCCTTACCAAGGTAAATTTCAATTAACAATCCGACCGCCGGATCATTTAATATCAGATGAAACAATCACCTGACCTTGTCATAAAAAGTGTTTGTGCTGTCCTGAAAACCGCAACCCCCATCCTGGGTGAGTCACAAAGCAAAACTTCATTATGTATGTTTCATTCTACAAAAAAACAGGTTAAAAATCAAGTTGGTAGCTCGGACAATCCCTGTTTTTTTCATCCAAACCGGACCTCTTGTAGCGTCTGTACGGCCTGTACAGTCATTTACAGGCTTCGACCCCGTCTGAGATAGCCTACCAGGCTCATTCCCATCGCAGCCAGCATCAAAGCACCCGGAGCAGGTACCGCCACTGGCGGAACCGGGACATTGAGTCGGACCGCCCATTCCTCAAAACCGGAATCCGCAGCAATATTCTCTCCGAACATCGAGTAAAAATAGACATACGACCCATTCTCAGTCTTGAATAGAGAATCCGGGATATAGGCAAACATATCCCCACTGCCGCTGCCGGTATTCAAACTATAATCCAGCTTAATCCAGTTATCAGATGCTTTATCGAGGTCGTAAATTAATGTCGCAACTTCGCCTGTTTCAGGATTGGATGGCGGAAGTTTACCGAACAGATCCCCTGAATGTGCCAGATAGATTTTAATATTATCAAGCGATAGTTCACTTTCAGTTCCGGAGTTAGATTCATTGATATCCAGGAGAAATTCCCTGTATAGTATTCCATTTATATTCATGGTTGGAACCAGCGACAGTAATAAAGATCGCGTGAATGTCGGCGAATAATTCTCATCATATTGTGCCCCTTTGTTCAGGGGACGATGGTCTGTATTATATCCCTGCTCAATCGCATCTTTATCATTGTCATCTTCCATTCGAACAAAGGCATGAATACTGCCTGTTCCGGTGGATTGTGCGGCCGTCTGTCTAAAGTAAGCACCATCAATGCTTCCTGAAGCACCGTCAGCACTCAAATCCAGTGTCGGCCCTGCAAATAGCACGGCCTGAAAGGCGACCGCAAACATGAGTATCGATATTTTTTTCATTTTGATTTCTCTCAAAAATAGTTGTTCTTTCATCTTTGCCAAGCCAAAGCAAAGTCTAAATTCTCAATCCAGCCTTGGATTATTCCATATCAGATGAAACAGTCCTCTGATAATGCAAAATAGAATTTTTGTGCTGTCCCAAAAAATCAAAACCCCCATCCTGGGTAAACCGCAAAATGACTTCATACATAAGTATCACTCTATGAAAATACGAGTATAAAATCAAGTTGAACTCACTGAATATCCCTGATAATTTCTTTATAATGAGTCGCCCTGTAACGATTGCATAGCCTGTGCCGGGCATTTTCACTTTTTCTCGTTTCCATCAATAGCAAAAAACCGCAGTGTTTATACTGCGGTTTTTGCTGGAGTATTTATCGATTTACATCGTTCGACCGCGTCTGAGATATCCAACCAGCATCATGCCCAGGGATGACAGAATTAATGCTCCCGGGGCCGGGACCGCAACCGGGACCGCAAAATCCTGATAACGATCATTCAGCAGCGCGCCCACCGGTGACAGGCTGGCATTGCCCAAAAGTCCCATCCAGGTATTGGCCAGACTTACAAAGGCCCCACTGGAGGTGGCGTAAAAACTGCCGGCCCCGTTGGTTATCGAAAAATCATTATCATAAATCAGATTCCATACCGACAACTGGAATGCAGCGGCAATATCCTTATTTGCGGCAGCCGGGGCTTTTTCCATTTCCGGCAGAACATAATTATAGTACGCCACATCGTATAATCTGCGGACATTATCCGCTTTGGCGGCCGACATCGGACCATTCGGGTTATTGACGCTCAAAGCAGCATGTTCAAGGCTTGATTTTTCAAAAATACCTGTATTGGAATGATCATACATATCGATACAAAAACCATACAGCGTACCTTCATCAGTTGTCAAAACCAAACCGCCGGCATAGAGAGAGCCGGTATAAAGGTCACTTTTAATGCTTACAATTTTTGCATAATTTGCGTAGTTTAGATTCGTAATGGTTAAAGTCTCGGCCGCCAGACACGGCACAGAAACAGCAATCACCAGAAGCAGTACTGCAATCACATTCTTTTTCATAGTAAATCCCCCAAAAATATTTTTAGAGTGTAGACTGATAACACCATCCGGCGTTATCTTTCAAATCCAAAAGAAACGATTGAGTCGAATTCAACCCCCCAGGTCGAATGTCTCTGATACGGCAGCAAATCTTCTCTTGGGCCGCATCGAAATTCAGTGAGCTTACTATAAAAAAAAACGAGTTTTGGTACAAGGTCCGAAACTCAGTTATCTATCCACAATCGTGTAAAAGTGCATAAAATGTGCAGTGTGTAGCGCATATAACGACTATAACGCCTGCTTGCGAAATGCAATAAAAAAGGTCGAGAGTCCATAAAACTCTCGACCTTGAAAAACAAGATAAACAAAACTAAACTGACTGACGACGTCTTAAGCCACCTACGATAGCCATTCCAATGGAAGCCAGCAGCAGCGCTCCCGGCGCGGGAACCAGAACCAGTTGATCCTGGGCAAAACCGCTGAAGGTATTTGTCTTCTCATCATAATTGGTCCACAGATTGACTACGCGGACATTGCCAATGGTTGTCCAGCCGCTTTTATTTGCATATTTCAGGTATGTTTCTGCTTTTTCCGACCAAACCTCGTCGGTCGACAGTGCTGAACGTTCGCCTTCGATGTAATGAATGACTTCCTGCAGAGCATTTTCGGTATCAAAACCGTAGCCATAGGCTCCGGCCATATACTGCGTGTACAGATACGCTGTCCGCGGGTCAAGCGGGTCCGAACTGCCGGTACCGCCCTTGACCGCCGCCGTATTGATTACGGCAAAGTAAGTCACACCATTGGTAAAGGTTTCACCCGCTTCAAGACAAAAAGTTCTGAAACTTTGAGGTGCACTATAAATTCCAAGCGTTCCGTTTGTCACCATGAATTCATAAGCCGGGCTCAACGGAGCGCCATCGGCAATGGCTTTAATTTTTGTGGGGGCCGCATAAACCGCTCCGGCCATCAATGTTAATGTAAAAATAGTCACCAATTGTTTCATACTCATCGTTGTTTCTCCTAAACAGTTTTCTCCAGGTTTCTCCATAAACTCGAACTTTTCTACCTTACAGGTCCTATATTGTCAACAGTTATTTCAGAAAAAGTCTGAACCTGATTGATGTCCGTTTGAATTTACATAAAGCCAACTACATTTGCGGTGTTTGGAAAGTTCTGATTGAAATCACTATTTTCTGCAAATTAACAACTCTTAACAATTCCTGCACAAAACCTCTTCATCCAGCGAATGCTGCAAACTTGCAATTGAAGGCTGCCATTCAATTTTCTGCGAAAATTAATCCAACGCTAACAAATACCCCCACATGGCTACGTTGTGCGCATAAAAAAAGCCGCAGGCTCACTCCGTCCCGCGGCTTCAAAAAGAGACTCGATAATTGGATTTAAATCACCGTCCGGCGTCTCAGATAACCCACCAACCCCGTTCCCATGGCTGCCAGCAGAATTGCACCGGGGGCGGGAACTGGGCAAGTATTATTGACAAAAGAATCGCTACCACCAGATGTACCTATAGATTGCACATGCAGGCCGATCCGAAGTGATTTATCATTTAAGCTAGATACAACGTTGTCATATGAAGCTGTGAATACAATTCCCAGCCAGTTACTCGGATAGACACGATCACTATTCTTAACTGCACCTGCAGATTCAATAGCTACAGCTGCAAAATCGGGATTAACCGTATTCCACCCTGGAAGATTAGGCGGACTGGCCGTACCAAATTCAAAATCTACTGAAGTATCCCCATAATTATCTTTGTCAACCACTAAAAAAGGCGTCAGGATGGGAGTGTCGAGATCATCAAAGTAAACAGCATCAATCGCAGATTGAACAATTCCAACATTGAGAAACTTAAACTGAACCTTACCTGACCCAATGTCTTCCAATACAACCGAAAGTTGTCCTGCGACATCGGGATTGTTGTTTGTGATGTTGTAAAATCCATAAGTCACCGACGCACTTGCGAAGTCTGCCAGCGCAACCATTACCCCCACAATGAACCATTTCCTGATCTTCATATTTTCTCCCTTCCAATTCTACAAGAGTTCACGATTGTATTTTACCTGCCGGCTCCGGGCAAAGTCCAAGAAAATTGCCGATTAGGCTTTGACTTGCCCTTTTTTTCACCAAATTTGCCGCACCAGGTGATTGTAAAACCTTATTTTATTGGCAGTTACGGGGAACACCGGTATCTTCACCTAATTTTCAATCGGTAATTTTCCGGAGCTCCTTTTTCAAGGTTTGTCCGCTCGCAAAAATCCTATTTTCAGCAAGTTCTGAGTTTCTCACGCCTGGCAGCGCATAAAAAAAGCCGCAGCACTTTCATCCTGCGGCCTAAAAAAGATTCAACATGTCTAAATTAACGTCCGACGTCTGAGATGCCCTACCACCCCCATGCCGATAGACGCCAAAATCAATGCTTCCATGGAACAGGAAAAATAAAAAAAGATGGAATCCGTATTGCTACGGATACCATCTTTGATTTTTCGAAAAAGGCTGAACAACTGTTTCAGCAGCCATTCAGACCTTGACTGTCTTTTATTTACTCAACAATTTCGTATTCGCAAATTCCCATATCGATATATTGTCCGCCGCCGGTTTGATGACAATGAATCGCAACCACATTCTTGCCCGGTTTTAATTGGGCCAATGTGACGGCCGGAATTTCAATAAAATCATACGAGGAGGAATACCCGCTGAGTTTAAATGCCAACTGGCCATTAATATACACCTGGGCATCTTCGTCATGGTGAATCTTCAGATGCGGATTTTTCATAACCGCCTGCGGCAGTTCAATCTCTCTCCACAGCCAGATATCGGAGGTCTTCCATTCGGTACGCACCACCGCACTCGGAGTGCCTTTGGTGCCAAAGCCGGCCGGGCCGGTCTTCCAGTTTTCAGGACGGAACTCTTTGGCAGTCCAGTTGTCAGCGGGCTTTTCAAAGGTATAGAACCAGTCATAGGCCTGCTTTTCCGAAGTCGGGATAATTTCCGTCACCTTCGGAGGCTTGGGAAGAGCCGCCCAGGGATCCGTCAAATTCTGGGCCTTCTTCACCCACTTCTGCCACAATGCAGCATCGTCCATCATCTTGATGAAAACGCCGCCCACCACCGGCCGGGCCGTAAAGCCGACTTTTTTGGCATCGTGCGTCCAATACCAGTCGGTCATCGGCGACCGATCCGGCGCCTCATTCAGGAAGGTATAAATCGGGTCGGTCAATGTGATGAAATCTTCCCGGTTGCCGGCCAGCGTCGCTGTCCAGACAATCCAATCCAGTTTTGTATATTTGCTGCGATTGTCCAGCGGCAAACCATACTTGTTCTGCATCTTCTTATAGTAAGCCATTTCTTTTTTCACGACTGACGGCGGGAAAATCTTCATGTCCAGCAGACGATCCCAAACGATATTATATTTCTGACTCCAGGTGCCGGCCTTATCGAACGCAAGGCGATAATGGTCACCATCGTCGGCCATCTCCATCCACTGAAGCGCAAACTTCCGGGCCATGGTGGTATATTTATCCGCTTCGTCTTTGTAGCCCTGCATCTCGGCCATCTTGCCGTAGGCGGCCAGCCCCAGAATCGCCTTGGCCGACAAGTTCACATTGTGCGCCAAATGTCCGGCAAAATCGTCCGTGCAGAGCTGATTTTCCGGATCCAGTCCTTTGCTTTCAAGATACTGGGCCCACTTGGTCAGCAGCGGCCAGTATTTGGCTGCAAAATCAGCATTGCCTTCGACCTGACAGGTTGCGGCAACCAGCAGCAGCATGTTGCCGGATTCTTCCACGGGCATCTGATTTTCTTCACCGGTTTCGCCGCCGCCATACACCTGACCCGTCGCAAACGGATAGGTGCCCAAATCATGCGGGGCAAACGGGAATTTCCAGCGGTCCGACATTGAATAATCCAGAATCGGAATAAACGAACCTTTGGCCAGCGTCGGATTCAGGACCAGAAACTGCGGTGCCATCGGATAAAATATGTCAACGGTGGCAATACAGCCGTTGCTGTGATTTTCCTTGGGGAATACCAGGGGCATTCCGTTTTTGTCGGCAGCAATTTTATTGCCGGCGATGCACTGACGATACGCCAGCGATGCGACCAGGGCGTACTTCTGGCCGCCAACGTCCGTAAGATCACTCATTAATTCCTTATCAAACACTTCGCAGCGATGAAACAGAGAAGATAATTCCTTATGTGTCGTCTGCAGCAGGTCCGAAATCGTGGCCCCGTTTCGCTTCCAGAACGGACGCAGCTTCTGACCAAAATACAGAATGCTGTAAATATCATCATAGGCCAGATATGTCTTAAACTCCGCGGCACTGGCATTGTCCACCTTGATCGGTGACGACACAAACGCCATCACTGGTGCCTTCTCCACGCTCACGGCTGAAGCCGCAGCGGCGGACAATTCAGCACCCTGAGCAAAGGCCTGCCGACCCTGTTTGGCATCGGTAATCACGGCCTGCTTGATGCCGCCCTTATCGCCAGCCATGTAGAAATAACCCCAGTCGATCCGCAGGTCATCGCCCTTGCGACCCAGAACACGCTGTTCGGTCGTGCCGGTACGCAGCACTGAAAGCGGCCCCATCTGCTCCGTGAAAAATTCCACCTGCTGAGAAGGTTCATTCACCGCCAGCTCCGCTGTTCCTTCAAAATACACCTGAACATCGTGCGAGGCACCGTTCAACGACTTGAATGTCCAAACCACCGCCACAACGGGACTGCTCATCCAGGTAATATCATCCGGCAAAGCAGGCTGGAAGAACATCAGTTCCAAAGACACATTGTCCTGATTAAAGCGGTAAATTGTCCGTGTCGGCAAGACCTGCACATCAATCTGCTGCATCGCTGGAATATCAGCCGGCTCATCCCCCATCAAACGATAGGTTTTGCCGTCAATCCGAGCCAGACTCGTCAACGCCTGACGTTTGCCCGTCCAATGGCAAGTCGATGCATCCGTCAGCTTATCGGCCGGCGACCAGACGCTGAAATACGGATCACACGCAACAAGAGGATATGCCGGATAACGCGACACAGACGTTTGTGTTTCGGCACTACACATGCCTGCACCGAGCAATAGCATTGCCACTCCTAAAATCCGCAGGTTTCCTGTCATAATTCATTCCTTTCTCGTTTTAGCTTGCCGCCTGTCTCATTCCATCTCCGCAAGGCTTGAACCCGGCGACACTTCCTCAACCTTGCGACAAAATCCCATCACCATAGTTACAACAAAAAAGGCAAGCTCTTAACCTGCCTTATTGATAAATTGTGTTTTTTATGGTTTTTTAATGATCCACCGGCTCGCCCAACATCCCCTTCAATTCATCAAACTTATCCTTGAGCAGATCCGCATTCTTGGCTTCCACATTCAACCGCAGCAGCGGTTCGGTGTTGCTGGGACGGACATTAAACCACCAGTCTTTGTACTGAACCGTAACCCCATCCAGGTCATCCACTTGTCCCTGGCTGTATTTGCGGGCCAGTTCCTTCATCATCGCATCTTTATTTTCCACATGGAAATTCACTTCACCGCTGCTGAAATACCGTTTCAGCGGAACAATCATTTCACTGAGAGGCTTGCCGCTCTGGCTGATGATGTTGAGCATGTGCACCAGCGTAATCATACCCGAATCGGCAAAGTAATTGTCGCGATAATAGAAATGACCGCTCAACTCGCCGCCAAAGCAGGCATGGCTGTCACGCAGCGTCTTTTTCATAAACGCATGACCCACCCGCTCGCGGCGCGGTGTTCCACCGTTTTTCAGAATTTCTTCCTGCACCACCAGGCTGCTGCGCAAATCATACACCACCGCCGAACCCGGATTTTTCTTCAGGAAGTACGGCACCATCAGCGCCGTCATAATATCACAGGGAATCGTATTGCCCTGTTCATCAATCAGCATCAGGCGATCCGCATCGCCATCAAAGCAGGCACCAAAATCTGCGCCTTTGGACTTAACCAGGGCTTTTGCCTCAGCCTGATTCGCTATTACTAGCGGATTGGGATCATGTTTGAAAACACCGTTGTGTTCAAAATTGATCGGAATAATTTCAATCGGCAATTCACCGAAAATCGCAGGCACCATTTTGCCCGCCATGCCGTTGCTGGCATCAATCACCATCTTGAGCTTCTTGAGGCCCGGCTCGATGAATTTCAGTACGTGCTTCTTGTATTCCGGCGTTAGATCACAATGCTCCACCGAGCCGGTCGGCTTGCCGAGCGTATGCAGCAGGGCCGTGGCAATATGCTTGATATCCTTCAGGCCGGTATCAACGCCAATGGGCTTGGCCTGCTGGCCGGCAATCTTGAAACCATTGTAGCGGGCGGCGTTATGGCTGGCGGTAATCTGCACCCCGCCGCAGGTTCCCAGATGATTGATCGCAAAATACATCTGCGGCGTATCGATGACCCCGATATCGATGACATTCGCCCCGGCTGTATTCATCCCTTCAATCAGGGCATTACGCAAAGACAGGCTGTGCGTTCGCACATCCCGCCCGACACAGACGCTCTGGGCATTAGCCATTCCGCGATCATAGCCCCGAAGCAGCGACCGAAGAAACTGAGCCGTTGCATGGCCGATTTTCCAGGCTGCCTGCTCGTCCAACTGGTCCGGATACGTTCCTCGTATGTCGTACGCTTTAAAGATTGAAGGGTCCATAGTCCCGCTCCCAAACTTAGATTTCTATATTCTTTTAATCCTGAATATGCTCTTTTTGTCTTGTAACCTGGAATACCGCCACATGAGCTTCCCGATTCTGCAATTGAACGCTCATTTGGGGACCTGTTTTCAGACTCGCATCATAAACCCCAGCCGCTTGGTTGTCAACAAAACAACCCGGCGGTTTTGTTCAGAAAGGTACAATAGCCTATTTAATTTTCAGGGTTGCGATAGCATAATAGTACAACAATCTTAATATTTCGGGATCAGGACCTTGGGTGTCCAATTCAATTGTCAGGTTTACCAACTCACTCTACCGGGGTTGTATAATCAAATATACCAGATACAGCCCCAGCATAACCGCCCCCTGCCAGCGGTCAATCCGATGCCGTTTTCCGATGAATAATGTGAGAAACAGGACCACCGTTGCGATAATCCCGACAAAAAAGCTAAGCATCAGGTCGGCAGGAACAGGAATCTGCCGCAGGGTGGAACTGATACCGAGGATCAGGAAGATATTGAAGATATTCGAGCCAACCACATTGCCTACAGCAATATCAGCTTTCTTTTTATAAGCGGCTACAACGGAGGTCGCCAACTCCGGCAGACTCGTCCCCACCGCCACTAACGTAACCGCAACAAAACTTTCGCTGATCTTCAGCCACAGAGCGACATCCAGCGCCCCCTTGACAACCAGCTTGCCGCCAATAATTAAAAGAATCAAACCCAGCACCACCAGCACTGTTGATTTTTTCATTGTAAGAATATGCGATTCGTCTTCCTCATCCTGCTTTGGCAAATCCCTGGCCATCCCGGCAATATAGGCCAGAAAAATCGCAAACAGGGCCAGCAAACTCAATCCATCCGTCCGACTCAGCACATTGACATCCATCCCATCCAAAACCCGGTCAGCCGCCAGCGCCAGCAGCAGCACCTGGGCCAGCAGACTGAATGGGATTTCCTTCCACACCGTACTACGCTGAACCTGCATGGGACTGATCAACGCCGAAATCCCCAAAATCAGCAGAATATTACAGATGTTACTACCGGTCACATTACCGATAGCCACAGCAGGCTGATTTTGAATCGCCGCAAACAGACTTACCGTCAATTCCGGCAGGCTCGTTCCAAACGCTACCACCGTCAGCCCAATTGCCAGATCCGACACCCCCAATCGACGTGCCAGGCTGCTGGCTCCATCCACCAAAAAATCGGCGCCTTTAATCACCAAAACCAATCCAACTGCAAATATCAATATACCCAGCATAGGTTCTCTCGATTTCAATATAATCTCTATCTTTTGCTCATAGGGTGGTATTCTATACCAACCCGCCAAAAAAGCAATTAAAACCGAAAAGGATTGAATCACCCTGACATGCGAGATATAATTAAACTGACAAAAATAACCTTATCCGAAAGGATGGAGCGATGGACAATCCAACCGTACATTTCGAAATCCGCCGGGATGCAGTACAAAAGTATTTTTACTGCTCGGCCTGTATCGCCGCATTATTTCTTGGATTATGCCTGTTCGGTTTTGGGATTATTCTCGGAATCGTGTATTGCTTTACACTCGGCCCCTGGCTGGCCCGTAAACAGGCAGAGGCATTACAGTACCGGCTTGAAGGACGTACCCTGCATATCGAACAGGGGGTCATTTTTCTAAAACGAAAAGCAATTCCCATCGAACGCATCACCGACCTGGTATTGACGCAAGGCCCCCTGCTGCGGATGCTGGGCCTGTGGCGGTTGGATATTCAGACCGCCGGCACTGGCCAGCAAATAGCCGAAGGCTATCTGTACGGACTGAACAATCCCGAAGAAATCAGAGCCCTGCTGCTGAACCGGCGGAATCTGACCAGCCAATAAAAAAGGCCCCGATAAACTATCGGAGCCTTGCATATCAAATAGGTCTTCGGAATTACCGAGTGGCATTTTCCCACAAAATCATCCCGGACTCATAGGGTTCGACAAGGTCCTGATGCTTGGGAACAATTCGCAGACTGAAGCCCTGCTGACCGGACACCCGGCACGGCAGTTCGCCGGCAAAGGTTGCCACGCCATCGGGATTCAGAGAGTTTTCAACATACTGCATATCGGTGATATGCCCGCCTTCGATCTTGCCGGATGAATCCACCTGGCCATGATAAATCTGCACGGAAATATCCGTCGGTTTCAGCCGTCCCAGGCGAACCTGCGACAGGACTTTTAACTCGCCGCCAACCATCAGTTCCGGCTTGTGACCGTTCCAGCTTGCAAACGGCTCTTCCCTGCTGGTCTGAACCTGTACATCCATAAACTGCAGATCACCCCAGGCATTGCGCGTCGCGGCTTTCCACAGCGACAACGCCTTGACGCGTTCCATCGTATTATCCGTCAGTTCATCCCACTTCATTGCCGCGGGATTATAAAATCTGCGGGTGTATTCAGCCACCATGCGGCTGGTATTGAACCGCGGAGCACACCATTTAATGGTGTTTTTCATCCGGCGAATCCACCGTCGCGGCAGCCGATCCTTTGACCGGGAGTAAAACAGCGGAACCACTTCCTGTTCCATCATATTATAGATTGCCTGCGATTCCACCTGGTCCTGATAGCTCAGGTCATCATATTCCTCACCGGCGCCGATAATCCAGCCGCCGTCGGGAATATAACCCTCGCACCACCAGCCGTCCAGGGTGCTCATGTTCAGCACGCCGTTGAGCGCCGCTTTCATGCCGCTGGTGCCGCTGGCTTCCATCGGACGACGCGGGTTGTTCAGCCAGATATCCACGCCCTGCACCATGTACCGGGCAATGTCCATATCATAGTCTTCAAGGAAAACCAGCTTGCGGCGAATCTGCGGATTTTCACTGGCAAAATGTACAATTTGCCGAATGAGGTCCTTGCCGGCCGTATCGCGAGGATGCGCCTTGCCTGCAAAGATAAACTGCACCGGCTGCTCGATATTGCTCAGCAGTTTGAGCAGTCGATGCGGCTCGCGAAGCAGCAGGTTGCCGCGTTTATACGTTGCAAACCGACGGGCAAAACCAATGGTCAATGCTTCCGGGTCCAGCACTTCTTCCGCCCAGCCCAGTTCCGTGTGGAATGCCCCGCGCCGCTGCAACTGGCGTTTCAGCCGTGCACGGGCAAAACCCACCAGGCGTTCTTTGCAGCGCTGGTGAATGCGCCACAATTCCTCATCCGGAATCTGGTCCACATTGTGCCAGATGGATTTATCGACGATCTCATCCGACCATCGCGCACCCAGATATCGTTCGTATAAAGAATTGACTTCGCCGCTCAGCCATGTACGGGCATGAACGCCGTTGGTAATCGACGTAATCGGCACCTGGTCTATCGGTAGTTCCGGCCACAGGCCCGCCCAGATCTTGCGGGACACTTCACCATGCAACTGGCTGACGCCGTTGCGGGAGGTGCTCATCCGAATTGCCAAAACCGGCATCTTGAAGCTTTCGTGGTGATCCGTCGGCTTGATCCGTCCAAGCGCCAGAAACTGGTCGCGATGAATACCCAGCTTGCTGAAATAATGGCCGAAATATTTATCCATCATTTCAACCGGGAATTCATCGTTACCCGCGGCAACCGGCGTATGAACCGTAAAAATGTTGCTCGCCCGGGTCACTTCCACGGCCTCATCAAAACTCATATTGTGCAGGCTGCGCATCTTGCGAACACGTTCCAGAGCCATAAACGCGGCATGTCCTTCATTCATGTGGCACACCGTCGGCTCCAGGCCCATCGCATATAATGCCTTCAGGCCGCCGATGCCAAGAATAATTTCCTGGCAGATACGCATTTCATTATCGCCGCCGTACAGGGTCTGGGTAATGGTCCGATCCGCCGGACTGTTGGCCGGAACATTCGTATCCAGCAGATACAGCCCGACTCGCCCGACGGACGCCTTCCAGATATTGCATACCACGGTCCGGGCCGGGAATTGTACGCTGATCGTCAGCGGATGACCGCTTGGTTTGGTCACCTGCTCCAGAGGCATATTATAAAAATCATTTTCCAGATAATGTTCCTGCTGCCAGCCGTCGGTGTTCAGATATTGACGGAAGTAGCCTTTCTGATACAGCAGGCCAACACCCGCCAGCGGAACACCAAGGTCCGAAGCGCTCTTGAGATGATCGCCGGCCAGCATCCCCAGACCACCCGAATAAATCGGCAGTGATTCATGGGTTCCGAACTCGGCGCTGAAATAGGCGATCAACGGCTTTTTGGTTTTCGCCGAATAAATCTTGTCATACCAGGACGGCGCATTCACCGTCTCTTCAAGCTGCTTTTTCGCCTGCTGAAGCTGATACAGAAAACCTTCGTTCCGGGCCAAATCCTCCAGCCGTGCCTGCGACACCATCCCCAGCATCTTGACCGGGTTATGAGCGCATTGCTTCCACAAATCATAGTCGATGCGACGAAATATATCTGTAATGTCATAATGCCAGGACCAATACAAATTCGAGGCAATGACTTTTAAATCTTTCAGCGGCTCCGGCAATGAAGGCTTCACAGTAAATGTACGAACCGTTTGCATTACGAACATCCTTTACACATAATGCTGCTACACACGGGTTGCCTACACCGGCAATCCCACTACGCAACTTCATCGGTACTATCTCCATGAATCTTAAGAGCAAATTCGTATTCTATTTACAAATCTTAAATATTCAATGAATTATCGGACGTGAATTGCTTATTGTTCGTGATTTATAGACAAATTCAACCCTATTTGGACTTTCTGGAAATAAAGACATCTGTTTACAGATATCTTGCATTATCTATGAATCCCGATTCTATAGAGCTTTTTACCTGCCTGTCCCCATGTCACCCAGACCGAGACCTGAATTCCCGTATCCATTACTACTGCCATATTCCAAATCCAGGTTTTGAGGATTCATTAAATCTTGTATAGAATAGACCTTGTTTTGCGATTGTTTTCTAAGCGTAGATTGGCTGCCAAGGGTCAAAACTCCGCCTTCAATAACAATCAGCGGTTTCGGTCCGCTTCCGGCCGCTGAACGCAAAATGAGTTCCAGGGCATACCCCAAAGGAATTGTTGTCAATCCGCTGATTCCCACTTCCGTATCCTGCTGAATATTCGTATTCAGTTCCAGATCCTTCCATAACACAATCAATGGCAGACGCGGCTCGATGGCTCGACTGAGAATATCAATCGCCTCGGAAAACGTGGTCTGAGGGGTTATCGCCCGCAAATCCACCGGCTTTTTAAATAAATCACCCACTTTAATTTGCTGTAGATGCACCACCGGCCTGGAGGGTCGATCCACAGGACGCGGAATCATCCACAGGGGTTGGGCATCCTGGCTGCCGGCAAGCTGAATATCACCGGCGGGCTTCTGGTCAATATCTGTTGCCATCCCTCGCGCTGTCATCCTTTTTGACAAGAGCATCCCATCCACCCAGACATCGGCCGTGATTCGAAAACCAAAACTATAATGGATATTCTTCAAACGAACCGATTTTGCCGAATGGAACGCTTCTTTAAGAAAATCAATAGCGGCTATTTGGGTATTGGGATCAGCGAGTTTCTCCACCCCCCGAATCCAAACGCGCAGCCGTGCATGGCCTAATGTCGGGTTATCCATAGCCTTGCAGAGAAAACTATCGGCACCAATCACTTCCGCGCCAGGACGAACGACAATCTCCCGGGGTAATTCTGATGCGAGGGTGCAATTACAGCAAAGCATCAATATTAATATCGCAAGACGCATAGTCATAAACCACCACCCCTTCTTTTTTATTTATTATCATGGAGTTGACTCCTCAAGTCAAGCTGGATTCACACGCGACAGCCTTCCCATAAACCAATTTTTCTATATATAATTATTGTACATCTTATTTCTGGTATACCATATAATTGGTTTTTCTTCTTGCCTGAATCATTTAAATTATGTAAAATCCGGCACTTTCAAGGATTCTGTCAAAACGAAATTATTCTTTATATGGAGGTTTTGAACAGTGACAAATGTAAGCGATATCCGCAATATCGTACTTTTGGGACATGGTGGTTCGGGAAAAACAAGTCTGGTCGAATCAATGCTTCATAAGTGCGGCTCCGTCAATCGTTTAGGTAATGTTACCGACAAGAATACCGTCAGCGATTTTGACGACGAAGAAAAAAACAGAGGCCACTCCATTCATTCCGCAACGATGTATCTTACCCACGCCGGCAAAATGATCAATATCATCGACACCCCCGGCTACCCTGACTTCATCGGCGGTGCCTTACAGTCCATCCCGGCCGCTGAAATTGCCGTCATCGTCATCAGCGCTTCATCGGGAATTGAAATCAACACTCGCAAATTGTTTGCCGCCGCCACTGCCGCCAACCGGGCACGGATGATCATCATCAACAAAATGGATGCCGAAAACGCCGATCTGACGGAACTGGTTGGGCATATCCAGGAAAGCTTCGGCCCTCAGTGCCGCTGTGTCAATCTTCCCGGAGCAAACAAGCAGAGCATTATTGACTGCCTCAACAACACCCAGGGCGAAAGCCCGGTGATGGACGCGGCCTCCGCCAACATGGAATTGATCGAACGCGTAGTCGAGGCCGACGACGCCCTGATGGAAGCCTATCTCGGCGGCGAAACGATTGCCCCGGAAAAAATCAAGGAATGCTTCGTCAAAGCGCTGGTTGCCGGCACGGTTGTTCCGATTCTGTTTACCGACGCTCGCAAGGAAATTGGTGTCGTTGATGTATTGAACTTTATCACCACCTATGCTCCTTCGCCGGCCGACGGTCCGTTTTCTTCCCTCAAAAAGCCCGACGGCACAACTGAAATCATCAAACCCGATGCAAATGCACCGCTCGCCGGCATCGTATTTCGCGTCGGTTTCGATTCACGGTCCGGAATGAAATACTCCTCAATCCGCATCTTCAGCGGTTCGCTGAGCGCATTGACCCACCTGATGGTCAACGATGCAAAAAAAGCCATTCGCGTCGGTCATCCGCTTCGCATGCAGGGCAACGAGGGCAAGGAAATCGAGGCCTCAACAGCAGGTGAACTGGTCACGCTGGCCAAACTGGAAGAACTCCGACTTGGGGATTTCATTCATGACGGCAAATTCGAAGGCAAAATCGAAATGCCTCCGATTCCCAAACCCATGTTCTCACTGGCCCTTGAACCGGCCAGCCGTAACGACGAAAGCAAGCTGGGAAGTGCCCTTGAAAAACTCTCCGAAGAAGACGCCTGTTTCAAAGTAACGCGCGACTCCCAAACCAAGGAACTGGTCATCAACGGTCTCGGTGACCTGCATCTGCGGGTGATGCTGGCCAAAATGGAACATCGGTACAAAGTCAGCGTCAACACCAAGGCACCCAAAATTCCATATCGTGAAACCATCACCGCCAAAGGCGACGGCCACTATCGCCACAAAAAGCAATCCGGCGGCGCCGGCCAGTTTGGTGAAGTCTATCTCCGCGTCGAACCGGCTGAACGCAATTCGGATCCGTCGCTGGTGTTTAGCTGGGATATCTTCGGCGGCTCCGTTCCCGGACAATATGAACCGGCCATTCTCAAGGGCATCCACGATGTGATGGAATGCGGCGTCGTGGCGGGCTTCCCGATGCAGGATGTCAAGGTATCCGTTTATGACGGCAAATATCACCCCGTCGATTCCAAGGAAGTCGCCTTCCGCATCGCCGGAAAGAACGCCTTCATTGACGCCCTGCAGAAGGCCAAGCCCTCCCTGCTGGAACCGGTGGTCAATATGGAAATCACCATCCCGGCTGAAAATATGGGCGATATCACCGGCGATATGGCTTCGAGGCGTGGACGCGTCACCGGACAGGATATGCTGCCGGGCAATATGGTCGTCATCAAAGCCCAGGCCCCGCTGTCGGAAGTCTCACAATACAACAGCCAGCTCAAAAGTGTCACCGGCGGCCAGGGCAGATACTCCATGGAACTGAGTCATTACGAAACGACCCCGCCGAATATTCAGCAGCAGGTCGTCACTCAGTACGCCAAGAACCGCCAGCAGGTCTCCGAAGAATAAACCTTTCGCTGATCAACGATTTCTCCAAAGCCCGGACAATTTTGTTCGGGCTTTTTTCTTTTACCCGGCTATCAACAACAAAATTTCAACTTCCTGCTGGAAGCAATCGGACCCGCCGTTTATACTGTGAACCATCGTTTCCAAGATACAATTGATGAACCTTTGGATAGCATGGGAGATTAAGCCTGTATGATCAAACGATTGATGATTGTCCTGTCCGTCACTCTGGCAGGGTTCAGTACCGCAACAGCGAAAGACCCAATCAACCCGACCCTGCTCAAACAGCCGTGGTCCGCACAGTGGATTGCTCACCCCACCCTCTCGGTGCATGAGTTTGGTGTGTATCATTTTCGCAAATCATTTCAACTCGACAAAAAGCCCGACTCATTCATTGTGCATGTGTCCGCAGACAACCGGTACCGGTTATTCATTAACGGCAATCCGATCAGTGAGGGCCCGGCACGCGGCGATTTATGGCACTGGCGTTACGAGACCGTGGATCTCGCCCCTCACCTTAAACCGGGCGCCAATGTATTAGCCGCCGTGGTCTGGAACTATGCCGACGATAAACCGTGGGCGCAGATTTCCTATCATACCGGCTTCCTGCTTCAGGGTAATGACGCGATTTCCAAACAGGTCAACACCAACACCGAATGGAAAGTCTATCATAATCCGGCCTATTCCATGATTCAAGTGCATGATACGTCCTTGCGGGCGTTTGTGGCCGTAGGCCCCGGCGAACAGGTCGATGGGGCAAAATATCCCTGGGGCTGGCAGGAAATTGACTTTGACGATTCAGACTGGCCACAGGCACGAGTCGTCGAACGTGCGGCCCCCCGCGGCCTGCATGATGCCAACACCCACTGGCTGCTGATCCCTCGCACCATCCCTGTCATGGAATCGACGCCGCACTCCCTCGGACGCATTGCCCGCTGTCAGGATATCCAAGCCACGGATGATTTTATCAAAGACAGCCGGCCCCTGACCATTCCGGCGAATAAAACCGTTTCCATCCTTCTGGATCAGACCCATCTTACAATGGGGTATCCGGAACTGTCTGTCTCCGGCGGCAAAGAGGCAACGATAAAATTGACCTACGCGGAAGCATTGGTGGATGAGAAATTCGAGAAAGGCAATCGGGATTCCATTGAAGGCCGACAAATCATCGGATATTTTGATATATTTACCGCCGACGGCGGGACCAACCGCCTGTTTCGCCCCTTATGGCTCCGCACCTGGCGATACCTCCAATTGGATATCACCACCGATAAAGACCCGCTGACCCTCGAAAAATTCCAGGGCATTTTCACTGCCTACCCCTTCCAGGAAAAAGCATCCTTTGCTTGCAGCGATTCCTCGCTGGATGCGATCTGGCAGGTTGGCTGGCGTACGGCCCGGCTCTGCGCCGGCGAAACGTATTTCGACTGCCCTTATTACGAGCAGCTCCAGTATGTCGGCGACACTCGCATTCAATCTCTTATTTCTCTTTATGTCGCCGGCGATGACCGCCTCATGCGCAATGCCATCCAGCTTTTCAATGACTCAAGAACCCCCGACGGCCTGACTTCCAGCCGCTATCCGACGTCCATGCCCCAGGTGATTCCCACCTTTTCCCTGTTCTGGATTTCGATGCTCCATGATTACTGGATGCACGTGGATGACCCGGCCTTTGTGCAATCCTTTGATATCGGAGTACGAGGCGTGCTGGACTGGTACAAGCGACGCATTGACGCCAACGGTATGCTGGGGCCGATGGAATGGTGGAATTTCGTGGACTGGCCCGATAGCTGGGCATGGACAACCAAGGCTAATATCGGGGGAGTCCCTGATGGAGCCGAAAACGGCAACAGCACGATTATCACACTGCAATTGGCTTATACCCTCGCTCAGGCCGCCGACCTGATGGATGCTTTCCAGGACAGCAATACCGCTCAAAAATACCGCGCCATGGCCGAATCGCTCAAGCAGGCCACACAGCGTCTGTGTTGGGATGAGAATCGAAAGCTGTTTGCCGATACGCCTGAGAAAAAGGCTTTCAGCCAGCACGCCAATGTGATGGCGGTTCTGACAGATCTGGTTCCCCCTGAAAAACAGGCGGAGTTTATTCAGCGGGTGGCCGACGACAAGAGCCTGATTCAATGTACCTTCTATTACCGATATTACCTGATTCGGGCAATGAAGAAAGCAGGCCTTGCTGAACAATATGTCGCCCAGCTTCAGCCTTGGCGGGACATGCTGGCCATGGGCCTGACTACCTTTGCCGAACGGCCGGAACCAACCCGTTCTGACTGCCACGCATGGAGCGCCAGCCCCAATTATGATTTTCTGGCAACCATCTGCGGCATCGAACCGGCCAAGCCCGGTTTCCAATCCGTCAGGATTGCCCCGGCTCTGGGGCCGCTGACCTGGGCCAAAGGAACCATGCCGCATCCGCAGGGACAAATCCAGGTCCACCTCCAGCGGAAAGGCATCACAGGAATCGAAGCCCAAATCACCTTGCCCGGAAATCTGACCGGCACATTCCTCTGGAACAAACAATCCGTTGAGCTGCATCCGGGCCATCAGAAAATTCAGTTGCCCGTTCCTGGTGCGGCAGGCAGCACTACCGATAAATAAAATCCGGTTGCATCATGTGATTGCCTTGAAGCACACAGGGTTTCCTGCAAGGGAGCCATGTGTGCTTTTTTCATTTTAATTTATCATTTTTTGATATTTAATTGAAATGCAAACTCTCCCTATCTTAACATCCGCAATTCGTATAAAATAATAGTAAGTTTTTCTTGTTTCCTGTGTATAAAATAATGCATCTATATAGGCACAGGGCTGATGGTAAAATAGGAACTTTAGATGTAACCCAGCAACGAAAATCGGAGTATTATTATTCTGTTGCTATTTAAAATTTTCAGTTTCGGCGCGGCTAAGTACAGTGGCATCAACCACTTGTTTCTTTTGCTCGCGGAATAATCATACCCGTTGGGTATAGAAAACTAATTTTTTTCAGGAGAGTATTATGGTCAATCTAAAAAGCAACACCGTCTGGTCGTGCCTGACGCTGGCAGCCATTTGCTGTCTGTCAACTTCTTGTCAGGCCGCTCAGACCGCATGGAAGCCCGTCGAAGGCAAAATCATGTCCCCCTGGGCTAAAAAAGTAAATCCGGATAAAGTCCTGCCCGAATATCCGCGGCCTCAAATGGTTCGCGAAGACTGGACAAACCTCAACGGTTTATGGGATTATGCCATTGTCAGCAAAGACGCCCAACAACCTCAGCAATATGATGGTCAGATTCTGGTGCCCTTTGCCATTGAATCCGCCCTGTCCGGCGTCGGCAAGACCGTCGGAGCCGACAATAAACTCTGGTACCACAGAACCTTCACCGCTCCGGCCGGATGGAAAGACAAAAACATCCTGCTGCATTTTGGTGCTGTCGATTGGCAATGCGAAGTCTTTGTCAACGGCACACTCGTCGGAAGCCACAAAGGCGGATATGACCCGTTCTTCTTTGATATCACCTCCGCGCTGAAGCCCACCGGCCCGCAGACCCTCGTCGTGGGCGTCTGGGATCCCACCGACAAAGGCACTCAGCCCCGCGGCAAACAGATTAACAATCCGCACGGCATCTGGTACACCTCGGTCACCGGTATCTGGCAGACCGTCTGGGCTGAACCCGTGGCCAAAACTTATATCAGCAGCATCAAGCTGACTCCCGATGTGGACGCACAGAAAGTAACCGTCCAGGTCAATGCCGCCGGTGATACACAGGGCCTCTCGTATGCCATCGAATCCAAAGCCAAAGGTTTTGCCGCCTCTGCCGCTTCCACAAACAGCACTCTGACGCTGGATGTCAAGAATCCCAAACTCTGGTCCCCGGACAGCCCGTTCCTGTATGACCTGACCGTCCGTATCGAGAAAAACGGCAAGGTCGTTGATTCCGTGGATTCGTATTTCGGGATGCGTAAAATCAGCCTCGGTAAAGACGAAAAAGGTATCACCCGCGTCATGTTCAACAATCAGTTCCTCTTCCAGTACGGCCCGCTCGATCAGGGCTGGTGGCCGGATGGTCTTTATACCGCCCCCACCGACGAGGCCCTGAAGTCTGACGTGGAAATCCTCAAGGAACTCGGCATGAACATGCTCCGCAAGCACGTCAAGACCGAACCGGCACGTCTGTACTACTGGTGCGACAAACTCGGTATTATCGTCTGGCAGGATATGCCCAGCGGTGACCGCTATATCGGCCCCAACGATCCGGATATCACACGAACACCCGAATCCATCGCCATTTATGAAACCGAATGGAAGAATATTATCAATGCCCTGTACAATTCTCCTTCTATCGTGATGTGGGTTCCGTTCAACGAAGGCTGGGGCCAGTTCGATACGGCCCGTATCGTCAAATGGACCGAAGAACTCGATCCCACCCGCCTGGTCAATAATGCCAGCGGCTGGTCAGACCGCGGCGTCGGCCATGTCAATGACATGCATCATTACCCCGCGCCGTCCATGCCCAAAGTCGAAGAAGCCCGCGCCGTGGTGCTTGGCGAATTCGGCGGACTGGGTCTGCCGCTGCCAGGCCACACCTGGCAGGATGAAAAGAACTGGGGTTATCGCAGCTACAAGAGTGAAGCGGAACTGACCACCGCTTATCTGAACCAGATGGCTATGCTGCGGCCCCTGATTGCCGCCGGCCTCAGCGCCGCCGTTTATACCCAGACCTCCGACGTGGAAGTCGAAGTCAACGGCCTGCTGACCTATGACCGGGCAGTCTTCAAGATGGACAAGCCCAGCCTGATTAAGGCCCATAAGAAACTTTATCTGCCCATGCCCAAAGTCCAGCCCCTCGTGCCGTCTTCTCAGACGCAGGCTCAGTCATGGAAATACACCACCGCCGCCCCCGCTGAAAACTGGTTCCAGCCGCAATTTAATGATGCAGCCTGGACCGCCGGCAAAGGCGGCTTTGGCACACAGGGTACTCCGGGCGCCGTCGTCGGCACCGAATGGAAAACCGGCGAAATCTGGCTCCGCAGAACCTTTGAGTTGAAGGATGCACCCAAAGGCGATATCGCCCTAACGATCCATCATGACGAAGATGCCAAAGTGTATATCAACGGCACCCTGGTCGCCGAACTGTCCGACTTTACAGGTGAATATGATACCGTAATGCTGCCCGAAACCGCGTCAAAGGCCCTCAAAAAAGGCGCCAATACCCTGGCCATCTATTGCAAGCAAACCAGCGGCGGTCAGTTTATCGATGCCGGCATTATGGAACTGGTGGAACAGAAATAACACACAACCGACACAGACAAAAGAAAACCCCCGATTCGATTCCGAACCGGGGGTTTTTATTGGGTCACATTCATCGAAGGATTCGATGCCTCCTATTTGGGGGAAACAGGTATCGCTCCCGGCGAGGTACTAAGCTGGGTCTTCAACTGGCCCGTCTGCAAGTTGTAATCCACAACCGGCACTTTGACGCCATCCACAAAACAGGGCTGAACATCATTACCTTCGATATGCACCCAGCCATCCGCGCCGGTATATCTCAGCTTCTGCCCCGCAAGAACATGCTGGCCAACCTGCTCCAGATAAATCCCACCTTCAGCCAGCAATTCGCTCAGGACCGTTCGCTTCGTGGCATCTTTGGCAAGCTGCAATGTCGTATGCATCGACTGAGCCTTGGTCACCTTGTCCGGGTTGCCGTCTTTCATCGTGATATATCCCAGCGATAGCGACTTGTCCCCGCCGGCGGCGACGATTTGCTGTTCCGGAATCTTCCAGGTCAGCATCTTAAATCCTTCCACCAGGGCATAGCACGGCTGCCGCAAATCCAGCGACCCCGCCTCGGTATTGGGGTCGGCTGCCACGTCCTGATTATTCAATTCGATTTTGCCAGGCCCTGCCGCAGCAACCAGCCGCGCCGCATGTTCATAATCAAACCGCTGACAGCTCAATTTCACATGACTGACCAGTGCCTCCTGCAAAAACCGCCGCGCCTCAAGGCGTACATTGCCGTCGGTCACAGCAACATGGCTGATCGTCGTCCGGCCGTCGGTATCTGTTCCCAGGTCCACCGTCAGCTTGTCTCCAAAGAATCGCCGAATCGTCTTTTCCTGCGGCTTTTCCTCGGTGGCGTCGCCAATCACATTGCCGTTAAAGACCACCTGTCGAATGCTCTTGCCCGACCCCGTAATAAATTCCGCATTCTTCTGGGCTGTGATCGTCACCGGCAGACTCGAGCCCGGATCATTGGCATCGGCGGGCGTAAAGAAGCTGAACACCACCGGCCCCTGGGCCACCGCCGACCCTTTGGACAGTTCATAATCAATCCGCTGGGCTTCAAATCGTGCCGTTTTCTGCTCGGCATCGGTGGATTTGCTGACCATCACAGCCTCAGTCGTACTGGTCAGCGCCACCGGCTCAAGCTGTCCCGACTCGTTTTTGGCAAATTGAATCTTCGCATCGCCGGAGGTAAACGTCCCCTGCTCGGAATCAAACGCCACATGGCCCTTGAAATCCGCCGTCGTCAGGGTATTTTCCGCCGCAAAGCTCAGCACGGCATTATCCGACTGCGCCTGAGATTTGCCTTGTTCCGCTTCCGAAGCAAACTGCACATCGCCATTGAGTTCCACGCGGGCAAGCTGGTTGCCCGGATTGAATTCCAGCCGGGCTGATTCGGCCTGTGTCCGAAGCGTCGAACTGTTTTTCATCACCGCCTTCATCCCGCCGGCCAGGTTGACCGCGGCAAGGGCTATCTCGCCTTGTGCCGATTGCGGCGCCTCGGCAAAAAATACATCCATCTTTTGTCCGAATGTCACCTGTGCCGGCCCGGAAAGCGAAGCCGTCCCTGAACCTGCAGTAGGTTCCGCCTTGTCGGCGACAGGCTCAAGCACCATCTTGCCCGGCCCATCCACCAGCGCATAACTGCTCTTGCGGTCCCACAGCACATTGCCCGTCGTCTCCAGATACCCGCCCTCGGCATTCATGTTCAGCCGCACCGTTTTTTCAAATTCGCCGACAAACAGCTTCAGCACATCCTGCGAGGGAGTATATTGCAGACTCTGGCACTGCACCATCGTATAGGGCGTCTGGCCGGCCGCGGCATCCAGCCGCTGAATCAGTAGCGGCTTGCCGGTCACCTGCACATCCAGTGAAACCGCCGTCGTTCCATCATACAAACTATCCATCGGCTTGACCACAATCCCGCCGTCGCAGGTCACAATCACATCGGTCGTATCATCATCGGCCGGGACGTCCGGCAGTTTGGTCCGCTGCTCCCACGGCAATTCGCCTTCCAGCAGGGTTCCCGGCGATTGAACCGCTAAAGGCTCAGGTTCAGCCGTCGCCGCGGCATCCTGCGACGCCGTAGTGTCGCCGGACGCCTCGCCGCCGGGCTGCGGCCCAAACAGCATATTCAGAATCGTTATTTCCTGCGCCCCTTTGATGATCGCCTGTTTGGCATACTGAATCTCAACATTATCGTGCAGCGCACATTGATACAACAATGGAGGCATCGTCAAATCGGCACTGTTGGGTTCTGTCTGTGCTGTGCCGGCCACAGCTTTTGTGTCCGGGCTGACCCGCTTGACAGGAGCAGGCTTATCACCGTTTTCCGTCTTCGCTGTCCCGGTATCGGCTTTCCCCGCCGGGTCGTCGGAAGCGCTGCCGAACAATTTCGACGACACCGCATTTTTCAGCCGCAGATACTCCAGATCCTTAATCTGAAAATATTCAATCCGCCCGTTGGCCGGGTTATGCATCATCAGCATCCCTTTGCCCACCAGCCGGGCCTGTGCCGAAATCAGTTCCACCGGCCCGTTGGTAAAAAACTCCGACCGCTCGCTGCTGTAATTCAAATCATCCAGCAGAATCACCGTCTCGGTAAACTTCTGACCTTCGACCGGAAGCAGCCGGATAACCACCTTGCCGGTTAACTGGGCATCCTGCGGAATCGGCGTACTGCCGCTGTCTTCCACCTGAATATCCCCCTTATCGGCATCCATCCGGCACCGAAACCGGTCTTCGAACACATACATATACGGCTTTAGAACCTGCCAGTTATTGGACTGCGTGCCGGGATTGACAAGTTTCTCAAAGCCAAAAATACGCCGAATCTGACGCGTCTGCGGATCCATGATCGTATAACGCGCCTGATTGACTCCAATGATTTTCGTCTGGTCAATCTGCCGCGCCTGCGGATCAACAGGCTGATCAGGAATCGCCTGCACGGACGATTCATCGGCAGTCTTCACCCCCTTGGTTTCTGTCAGTTGCAGATACCCCATAAACAATAACGCCACAACGACCAAAGCCGTTATGCCGATAATCATCTTTCGCACCATATTAAATATCCTTATTTATACCAGATACCGCTCAATCAATTGCTCCCATCGCCCGGTCTGACGCAGGAGATATTCAATCACCTCCGCCACCGCCCCATCCCCCCCGGCAGCCCGCGTCACATAATGGGCATACGGCTTGATCTCTTCGACACCCTGCGCCGGAACCGCCGCAAACCCCACCCGCCGCAGCAGCGGCAAATCCAGCCAGTCATCGCCGATATAAGCCACCTGCTCCGGCGTATATCCCGTATCCTTCAGCAATTGCTCAAAAGCCGGCAGTTTCTGCTTGCAGCCCTGCAGCACATACTTAATCCCAAGCTGTTCGGCCCGCACCGTCGTCGCCGCCGTCTCGCGTCCGCTGAGAATGGCGCTGTCCAGTCCCGCCCGATGCCACAGCGTCACCCGCTGGCCGTCCAGCACATTGAACCGTTTGCTTTCCGAGCCATCCGAATGAATGATAATGCCGCCGTCGGTCAAGACCCCGTCGACATCCATAATCAGCAGTTGAATCCGGCCCAAATCCGCCTGTTCTGCACACATAACGCACTCGCTGAGAATCTATCCCACAATTTTAATCGCAACAATATCCTGAACGTCAATCAACCCAATCGGCCGATCGTCACCGTCCACCACCGGCAGTTCATCAATCCGGTACCGGTGAAATATCGCCATCGCCTCCGCCGCCAGCGTATCTTCCCGCACCCGCTTGCAGCCGGCCGTCATAATCTCTTCCGCACGTTTGCCGAATACATCCCGGCCGAATCGCGTCATCGCCCGCCGCAAATCGCCGTCGGTGACAATCCCAGCCAGTTGTCCATTGCCATTGATAACCATCACGGCCCCATGTCGTTTCTGCTGGCTGGTGATATCCAGCATCTGCTGGACCGTCTGCCCGCCTTTGACCAGCGGCAGTGTTTCACCGGGCTTGAACCACATCGTCTGGCCGACTGTAATCAGTTTGGCCCCCAGGGCCCCGGCCGGATGGAACCGGGCATATTCTTCGGTGCTGAACTGCCGGGCCTTCATCACCGTCAGCGCCAGCGAATCCCCCAGCGCCAGCATACAGGTCGTCGAAACACTCGGTGCCAGCCCCAGCGGACAGGCCTCCGTCAGCTTGCCCATGCATAATGCCACATCACTGTGTTTGGCCAGCCGGCTCTGACTGTCACCGACAATCGACAGCAGGCGTATTTCCCGCTGTTTGAGCGGCTCAATCAATCGCAGAATCTCATCGCTGCTGCCGCTGTGGCTCAGTCCCAGCACAATATCATTTCGCTGAACCCGTCCCAGGTCGCCATGCACCGCTTCCGTCGGGTGCAGAAAATGGCTCGGCGTTCCCGTCGAGGCCAGGGTCCCGCTGATTTTATTGCCGATGATCCCCGCCTTGCCCACGCCGGTCACAATCACCGACCCCGTGCAATCCAGGATCATCCGGCAAGCCTTCTCAAACGCGGGCTGTTCGACAATCTGCTCCAGCGAAGCCACCCCCGCCGCCTCCGCCCGCAACACCATCTTTGCATATTCTAAATCAAACATTACAATCCCTTATCATTCTCTCCGGAGAGCCGTCTTACACCTTGACGACACTGCCCCGTTCATCATAACAAACCATCTGCAGACTCTGTGATCCCGCTGAAAAATCGGATTTAATCACAATCTGCACACCCGATTCCTTTTCCATATCCATCAGATTGCTGCGCCGCTGATTGAGCAGGTATTCGGCCACCGGCATAGCCACCGTCGCCTCGACCCGTTTGATTTCCTCACGACTCAGCGCCATGCGCACCGACCGCAGAATTTCGGTGGACTGAGCCGCCGGACTCTTGACCGACCCCGTGCCCCGGCAATGCGGACAGCGATACGTCGTACTCGATTGCAGCGACGGCCTCAGCCGCTGCCGCGTCAGTTCAATCAGGCCAAAAGCACTCATCTTCAGCGCCCGCGTCCGCGCCCGGTCGGTCTTCAACTCATCCCGAAATATCCTCTCCACCGCCTGCTTGTTTTTATTTTCCCGCATATCGATAAAGTCGCAGACAATCAGCCCGCCCATATCCCGCAGCTTCAGTTGCCGCACAATCTCCTTGGCAGCTTCCTGGTTAATCTTCAGTGCCGTCTGCTCAGCGTTGTCGGGCTTGCGGTATTTGCCGCTGTTAACGTCAATGGACACCATCGCTTCGGTCTGTTCAATCACCAGCGACCCGCCGCATTTTAATTCCACCCGGCTCGATTGAATATTTTCAATCTCTTTTTCAATATTATACTTGTGAAACAGCGGCGTTTTCTGATCATAAAACGACACTCGGCTTTTCAGCTTCGGCTGAACAATCGACACAAAGTCCCGGATTTGCTTGGCAATATTATCATTATCACAGACAATCTTGGATATCCGCGTATCAAAGATATCGCGTACCGTCCGCAGCACCAGGTCGGATTCCCGGTACATCTCCGCAGGGGCTTTTTCCTTTTCCATCCGTTTGGTAATCGCCCCCCACAGCCGACTCAGGTAGGATAAATCATTCTGCAAGTCCCGCTTGGTCGCCGTCAGCGCCGCGGTACGAATAATAACCCCCGCATTGGCCGGCAGCTTTAATCCGTTGGCCGCCTCGCGCAGCCGTTTGCGTTCCGCCTCGTCTTCAATCTTCTGCGACACGCCGATATTATTCATCCACGGCATCAGGACCATGTATTTGCCCGGCAGCGACAGATACGTCGTCAGCGTCGGCCCCTTGGTATTGATGCCTTCCTTGATGACCTGCACAATCAGATCCTGTCCCCGTTTCAGACATCGCTGAATCAGCGGACGCTGAGTGACACTCTTGCGGCGCCCGATATGTTCTTCCGTCTCCTTCTGACCTATATAATACCGCGGGTGCAGATCACTGAGGTGCAGAAACCCGTTCTTCACCACACCAAAATCAATAAACGCCGCCTGAATCGCCGGCTCGATATTCATCACCTTGGCCTTGTAGATATTGCCTACAAGGCTGGTCGTTCCGGCCCGTTCAATGTGAAGTTCTTCCAACACATTATCACAAACCACCGCCACGCGGGACTCTTCGCCCTCGCTGACATTAATTAGCATTTCAATATTCATCGTTCTCCCTGTCTTTGACTAGTTTCTACTCTCATCCTGTCCATCCATAGCCGTCTCCGGCGCCGCGGCATCCTCATCGGACGCCTCCGGCCCGGCCGACTCTCCCGGCCAGCTCGCTGTCAGCCATTCAATCCCCGTCCGCAGAATCGGCCGGGGCAAATCTTCACGACGCAGACCCACCCACTCCAGCAATTCATCCACTCGTACCGTTCCCTGACCGCTGAACCGGCAGCGTATCGAAAGCTCCCCGTCACCCCAGCATATCGCCTGCAGATACCCCCCGATATCCACCGTTCGCCCCACCCGCTCCCCGGGCCGCTGACGCACCATCTCTACCCGGCTGGATGTCTCGATTTGGGTGCGGCAGGCCTCCAGTCGCGATTCCAGTGCGGACGACCAGCAGGACGTGTCAGGGTGAATGCGATACAGAATGCTGCCCGGATAGCGACGTGCCTTGCCCTCCAGAATCTCCGTGCCGAATACGACACAGCCTTCCGGAAGCTGACTGTTGATGCAGCGCTGAAGCTCCTCGGCCGTCCCGGCAAAGGTCTCCGTCTGAACCGTCAGCAGTTCCTGGTCGCCATCAACACCCACCGAACGCGGCAGCGGCAAAGAAATTCTGGGATGCGGATTAAATCCGAGGGAATAGGCCGGCTCAATCCCGGCTCGCAGCAGAGCCCGACCCCACATCGTCAGCGTTTCCTGCTGCGACAAATAGCTCGGCCCCCCTGTTATTGAAAAATAAAGTAACAGTGTTTTAATCGGCTGCATGTGTCCTTTTCTGAAGTACCGCCGTCCGGCCTCCCGGCGGCAATACTCCAGCTTTCCGAATTTTGTTATCCTCTCCCGGTTTTCCAGCCGGAAGGCTCCCGTTATTCTCAACGGTCGTCCGTCCGGATATCTGATCGGCCGCACCGGGGCCGCAGACAAATCCGATATCGGACTGCCTAAAACTGGTCCGGCAATATCTGACAGGCGGCATCCCGCAGCAGATTCTTGATCTGCCGCTGGGAATCCAGCGTCGCAACACGACGGGCCAGCATATTACAGTCATCCATGTTGACTGAACGAATGACTTTCTTGATCTCCGGAATCATCGGCGGAGCCAGCGACAGCGTCCGCACGCCCATCCCCAGCAGCAGCATGATATATTCCGGATCCGACGCCACCTCGCCGCAGATGCTCAGCCCGATGCCCGCCTTGCCCGCATCGTGAATCACACTGCGCAGAATACGCACAATCGCAGGCTCTGCCGCCGAAAACAGCGTCGATACATGTTCATTGCCGCGGTCCACCGCCAGCGTATATTGAATCAGGTCGTTGGTCCCGATACTGAAGAAATCGCTTTCCGCCGCAAGGTGATTCGACGTCAGCGCCGAACTGGGCGTCTCAATCATAATCCCCACCGGCATCTTCGCATTATAAGGCGCCGCGTACTCGTCAAGGTCTTCCATCACATCCCGAAGAATCATCTTCGCCTGGCGCAATTCCTGGAGATTGGTAATCAGCGGAAACATCACCCGTACATCGCCCAGCACCGACGCCCGTAGAATCGCGCGAAGCTGCGTCTTGAATAATCCCAGGTTCTGCAGGCAATAACGGATGGAACGCAGCCCCAGAACCGGGTTGGCCTCCGGTATCTGACGAATCGTCTGCGGCAGCTTGTCGGCACCGAGGTCCATCGTGCGAATCACCACCGGTTCGTGCGGAAAAACCTTCACCGCCTGCGCGTAGGCCTGATAGTGATCTTCTTCCGTGGGTTCCACCCCGCCGTATAAATACAGAAACTCCGTCCGGTACAGGCCAATCCCCTCGCCGCCTTTATCCCGAACCACCGCCGACTCTTCCGGAAATTCGATATTGCCCAGCAGTTGAATCTTCACCCCGTCCCGCGTCACGGCCGGTTTATCCCGCAACTCGTCAAGCTGATGCACAAACAGGCTGACCTGCTGGGCGTAATGACGGTACTGTTTGAGCGTTTCTTCATCCGGATCAACCACCACCACGCCGCGGTTGCCGTCTATAATCACAAGGCTTTCCGAATTAATCCCCGAGGTCATATCCCCCAGCGCCACCACCGCCGGAATCCCCATCGTCTTGGAAATAATCGCCGTATGACTGGTCCGCCCGCCTGCTTCCGTCGCAAATCCCTTGACAAACGTCCGGTTGAAACTGGCCGTCTGTGTCGGCGTCAGGTCGTGCGCTACAATAACCACTTCCTCCCGCAGATGTTCCACCTCTTCCTTGACCTTGCCCAGCAGACGCACCAGCAGACGTTTTTCGATATCGTAAATATCGGCCGCGCGTTCACTGATATAAGGATCATCAACCCCTTCAAAGTGGGATGCAATCTCCCGAAGAATCGTGGATACCGCGTACTCGGCGGTCACCCGTTCCTTGTCAATAAAATCGGTAATGCGCTTGCGAAATGACTTGTCGCGTAAAAACCGCATGTGGACGGCAAAGATATCCTTGATCTTGCCTTCCTCGAAATCCTTGCGGGTACTCAACTCGGTTAAATCTTTGATGGCAAAAGCAAACGCCCGGCGGACACGAAGAATTTCCTTGACCCGCTGGGAATCCAGAATACTGCGGCGGGGAATCCGGTAGTCTTTCGAGTCAATGACCATACATCGCGCTATCGCGATGCCCGGTGACACTCCGATTCCCTTCCTGATTTCCATATCCTGTTTTTATCCCTTTTGCACGCTGGCGGTTTTCTCGCCCGGAGGTTCTCCAAACAATTTTTCCTCGACCAGCTCACGAATCGCGTTCAGTGCGTCCTTGGCGTCACGCCCTTTGGCACGAACACGCAGCTTCGAACCGCAGGTTGCCGCCAGCATGGTCATCTGCATGATGCTTTTCGCGTCAGCCGTCGTCATCTCATTACTGACCGAAATGTCGGATTTGAAGCTTCCCGCCAAATCCACAAATTGCATCGCAGGCCGCATGTGCATACCTTCGGCATTTCTGATTTCCACTTCTATCTCATGAACCGCTTCGCTCACCGGAGATTTTACCTTTAAACACGACCGGACACCATCGCTTCCAGCCCAGTAACTTGTTTATTCCATTCCGTTGCCGTCGGCATCCGCGATAATTTCCACAATTTCCTTGGATGTCTGCGCCTGACGCAGAAACCGTCGGAAATCATCTTTCTGCAGATTCTTAAACACGGTTTCCATCGCCTGCAAATGCCGATCCGGATTGTCCGTCGGGCTGATCAGTAAAATCACACTGTACACCGGTTGTTTATCCAGCGACGCAAAATCGATCCCCTCCGCAGAACATCCCACGGCGGCGATGGGTTCTTTGATATCAGTGCTCTTAACGTGAGGGACCGCAACGCCTTTGCCGATTCCCGTGCTGGCCTCGCTTTCACGTTTAACCACCAGCTTGGCTAGGGCATCCACTGAACCTTTCGGAATCTTTCCCGTCTTGCCAAGAGCACCAACCAGCTCACGAATCGCCTCATCACGCTGCTTGGATTTAAGACGAGCCACAATTGCATCTGAACATACAATATCCGAAAGTTTCATATTGTCCTCTCAAACAAAATCACCAGCTCTGCTTGTCAGGGTTTTACCTCGCCCTGCAACGAAAATGACAACGTTGTCAAGCTCGAAGCTTCTAATTCATTCTCTTTGACCGCAAACAGCCGACGACTACTCAACGGTAGGGGCTTCAGTTGGCGGGGTAAATTTATTATCACGCTGTTTTTCTTTAATCTTCTTTATTTGACGTTCAAGTTTGTGGACCGCCATATCAATACAGGTATAGGCATCCGGCCCGGTTTCCTTGGCTACTAGATCCCCAAAATGCTCCGCCCGGGCAATGATTTCCACTACGGGAAAACCGCCCTGGCTGGCGTCCACAAGGACTTCAATATGAGAAATCTGATTAAAAAACCGAGGCAGTTTCTCTACTTTTTCTTTGGCGTGGGCGCGAATCGCATCTGTAATTTCAATGTGTCTGCCGCTGATCGTAAATAACATAACTACCTCCTGATTAAAAGAGTTCTACAGGGTGCGGCCATGGCTGGTTGAGTCTGACTTAGCCCCCAAACAACGCCATGCGTTGCTGCCGGCCGCATGTCCATGGTGTTAATTACTTTCAATTATTTCCTTTCCTGTCAATTTTCTATTCCCCATATCCTGCCGGGGTTCAATAGATTCGACCGGTAAACACAAATATTCCTGCCCTAATCCGAGTCAGACAATACCTCGGATTGGATTATTAAGCCAGTATTTCTGATCAATCCAAACGATTAGCAAATCATTCGACCATGAAATAGATGAAAAAACCCGTTTAGCCAACTCAGCAGACTGACTAATGCCGGCCACATTGGCCTTGTTGCCCCCCGGCAGATGCCTCATGAAGTATCTCAATGCTTGCATTTGGCGGTCTTTACGACACGTTTCATGGGTTAAAAAGCGCTTTACAACGAACGTCAAATCGCTAGACATCCGCAGATGCCTTTCCAGCACAAAAAGACCTGACAATTGTCGCTAAATCGTATCAATAACGGGTATTTATACCTTATACACTTTAGTTTATTTCCTGATGGTCGTCAATAGAAAATCGCCCCTCAATCTCTCTGGGAAGGTGTTTTCCAGACAAATGAACCCCCAGCCCCGGCAAGGACGCTATGATCAATACCGCCCGTTGACAGATCGCAAGTGCTGTGGCTGTTTCAAACGATGCTCCGCCAAACTGGGTAAACAATACCACTAATCCTCCTTCCATAATACCAATTCCAGCAACACTGATGGGGATAGAACTCACCACCCACATCACCGGTAAAAAGACGAAATACCCCTCCATTGGCGTAGGAATGCCCATTTCCAGCCCTAAAAACCACATTGACAAAATCACTATCCCTTGCAGCAGAAATGTCAGCAGCAGCGCCCCCGGCCCAACCAGCGGCTTCCTCACAAACACCATCCCCGCTTCCAGCACATGTACAAAAGCACTCTTGGCATGCTGTAACGCCTTTCCATACAGTGCTTTAAGACGGCTCCGAACGGCCGGAACTGCCACCAGTATCCCAACCACCACGACCCCGACCGCAAGAATTGTCAAAATAAGAGGTTTATACTCTGAAATAAGACCCAGATAGTCTTTTTTCTTGTCGCTGGCGACAAACATCCCCTTTTGTCCGGCAAACAAAAAACCCATCAGCGCCATCAAAATCGTCGCTATCAGGGCTAATACACGGTCCACAAAGACGCTGACGACCGCCGCCATCCGCCGGTTGGTGTACTTGGCGACGTACCACGCCCGCACCAAATCCCCACCAATCGAGCCAAGAAGAAAATTGTTAAAATACAGGCCCAGAAACGTCAGCTTCACGGCCGGCCATATTGGAATGTGGATATCAAAACTCCGCATAAACAGCCACCACCGAAACGCCAAAATCGTCTGGCTGACCAGAAACGCCGCAACCACAACCCCCAAAACCAACATGGAAATGTTGGAAAATACATCTACCACTTCCTTGAAATTCAACTCGCGGGCAATCAGACAGCAGGCAATCAGGGCGACTCCACCCCGCAAAATGATACTGATATGGCTGTTTTTTTTATTTTTATCGTCCTGCGTCACGCAGCTATCCCAAAAAATCCTTGTTTTTCCAAAGCATACCGTGTACAAAGTCCCCCTGCAAGAATTTCCAGCGGGAAATTACACTACCTTGTATATCGTCAATTGAGGCTGGAAACGATAACCAGGGTTTCAAAAATAGAAGATTGATTTTCATGGAGTGCAATTATGGCAGCCAATAAACAGATTGAAGAAGGTCTGGATTTTACCCCGAAATTCGATGCCAACGGCCTCATCGCCGCCATCGCCCAGGACGCCAAAACCAAAGAAGTCCTCATGGTGGCCTATATGAACAAGGAAGCCCTCGACCTGACCCTCAGTACCGGCAACGCCGTCTATTTCAGCCGGTCGCGCCAGAAACTCTGGCGCAAAGGCGAACAGAGCGGCCACGTCCAGAAAGTCCAGCAGGTTCTGGTGGATTGCGACCAGGATTGTCTGGTTCTCAAAGTCCTCGTCGATGAAGGCCAGTGCCACGTCGGCTACCAGTCCTGCTTCTACCGGGCCGTCAAAAAAGGCTCCCTGACTGCAATGGAAACCATCGCCCAGAAAGTCTATGACCCCGAACAGGCCTACGGAAAAAAATAATCCTGGCCTGGCCCTTACCCCGCCAATCAAAGCCCCGTCCAGCACACCCACCCGACGGGGCTTTTTTGGGTATCCCTCCGCGCCTTCCGCTTAATCTATGCTGCATCAACACGAATACTTATCACGAAAACACTTTGGCAAGAATTGCTTTGACACCAAAACTTGTTTAAGATACATACAAACAGGAAGCTCTGGATAATTGCAACTGAAGAGGCAATCGGAAAAACTCAGCGGCTATGATTATGCCGCACGTATTCATAGGATCAAGTTGTCCTACGCCACGCCTCGGTAATAAAGATGTTGCTCGAAGCTGGCGGCTGAAAGCTCTTTTAGCCACACTGAAACGGAAAGTTTCAAGCTGGATCAGTATAACATAATTTCAAAATACGGAGCACCAACAAAAATGAACACACTAATCAAGCCGGCGATTTTGATCTCATTATGTCTTTTAACAACCTCCCCCGTGTTTGCCCAGGCCTCCCAGCAGGACAGAGAACGCATCAATAAATTGACGAATGAAGACCACAAACTGATGATGGACAAGCTGGGCATTGAATCCATCCGGCGTGGACCCTCCGGAAATCCCCAGGCGCCGGACGCCGCCAATACCGAGGAGGCAAATGTCCTGCCCTATTTTCTCCCTGATCCATTGGTATTTAACGATGGAACCAGAGTGACAAAGCCCCAGCAGTGGCCGGCAAGACGGGCCGAAATTATAGAATTGTTTGACCGCGAAATCTATGGCCGGCTCCCGGAACAGATTCCGCCGGTAACCTGGAAAGTGGTTGACGTGAACGAAACCACCGACGGGGATTTCCCGGTGAGAATAAAACAGCTTCAGGGGACTGTCGATAATGCCTCTTACCCGGCACTCAAGGTGGTGATTCAACTAACCATCGGCACGCCTGCAAAGGCCGACAAGCCCGTCCCCCTGATCATGGAATTCGGTTTTAACTTTCCAGGACGCTTCGGTATGCCCCCGCAGGGCAGCAATACGTTGACCTGGAAACAGCAATTGCTCAAGGAAGGATGGGGCTATGCCATCCTGAACCCCGTCAGTTTTCAGGCCGACAACGGCGCCGGATTACGCGAGGGAATTATTGGCCTGGTCAACAAAGGCCAGCCGCGAAAACCGGATGACTGGGGCTGCCTCCGCGCCTGGGCCTGGGGAGCCAGCCGGGCAATCGATTATTTCGAAACGGATAAGGATGTGGATGCAAAACGCATTGGCATCGAGGGGCTTTCACGCTACGGCAAAGCCACTGCTGTCGCAATGGCGTATGAACCTCGCATCGCCATCGGATTTATCGGCTCCTCCGGCGCCGGCGGCGTCAAGCTGCTGCACCGTGTGTTTGGCGAGCAGGTGGAAAACCTCGCTGGCTCGGGTGAATATCACTGGTTCGCCGGCAGCTTTATCAAATATGCAGGCCCCTTAACACAGGAAGACCTCCCCGTCGATGGCCATCATTTGGTAGCGCTATGCGCCCCGCGTCCGGTCTTTATCAGTTCCGGCTCCGCGTCCGTCGAAGGACAGTGGGTGGATGCCAAGGGGATGTTTCTGGGCGGCGCCATGGCCGGTCCCGTGTACGAATTGCTGGGCAAAAAAAGCATGCGAACGATCCTGTTCCCGCCCCAGGAAACGTTGATCGATGGTGATGTCGCCTTCCGCCAGCATGAAGGAGGCCACACCACCGGCCCCAACTGGCCCTATTTCATCGAATTCGCCAAACGGTATTTCGCAAACTAAAGGCAAATTCTATAGAGTTGTCTTTCATCCTGCAAGGCAATTACCGGATCCTGGGCAGCGGATCCAATACCAAAATACAAAATGTGGCGATGGGCCCTAACAGCAGCGACAGCAGAAACCAGTTCAGACCACTGCGATTTTTGGACTGGGCCAGGGCCGCATTAATAAGCGCCAGAGTACCCCATCCAACCCCGAACGCTCCCGGCGTTTGATTTTGAAGCATAGCCAGCATCGTTTTATTCCCTCGTAAAAATACCTGTCATATCGATTTAACGTATCTGTTAAATAAGACTGTATAATCACAGGCTCTGTTCCAAATTTTAAAGCCCTGTCCGGCATACACCCGACGGGGCTTTTTTAATAACATCCACCCTATTTTGTCTGAGCCCATTCTGTTAAGAGATAACTCCCGAAACAGATGTCAGACTTATTCCACATAAATTCCTCCGCCTGAGGGGCCACGATAAGAATTCAGTCTGAGGTGGCTTCATTATTTTTTGTCGGCACCACTGTTATCCTGCCTCAGATATTTCTGCTGCAGATTATAACCAATCATAATATCCAGATATTTCCGCTGCGGCAGCTTGCTTTTCAGTTGTCCGGCCAGCGCCTCCGCATCGACAGGCTGCATGGCAGACTTGACCAGTTCTTTGGCATATTTATCAAACAGACCAATATACGTCTTCATCTCGACGATATCTTTCATACTGGATACCGGGCCATGGCCGGGGATAATCCGCTCCGCACCCATCTTGCCAATCGTATCCAGTACCGCTGTCCAGTTGGGAATATCCCCATCGCCAAGATAGGGATGATACCCGGTAAACAGCATATCGCCGGTCAACAGCACCTTCCGCTGGGGAATATAAACAAGACAGCTCCCCGCACAATGCGTCGGCCCCGGATAACTCAGTTCAACCGTAATCCCTCCCAGGTCGATGGCCATGCTTTTGGAAAACGTCACCGTCGGGCAGGCAACCTCAGTTCCGGCCAGTTCCTCGGCGGTCAGCATCGTTCCGACCTGCTCTATCGCCGTCTTCGCTTCGGCCTTCATCTGGGCCAGGCAGTCTTCTTGTGAAACGATACAAGCCCCCAGCCGGGCAAACACACAATTGCCCAGAGTATGATCCCCATGGTGATGCGTATTGACCACCCACTTGATGGGCTTGTCGGAGACAGCACGGATATCGTCAACGATTTGCTGTCCACCCCTGGCCGACATCAGAGTATCGACAACCAGAATTGCATTATCCCCGACAATCACACCAACATTGGAACCGTAGGCTGTCGCAGGCCCGGGGTCGGATGCGCCGACGTAGGCATAAATTCCATCCGCCACCGGAGTCAGCTTCGACTCGGCAAAACCACAAACACTCATCGACAACATCAAAACAACTATCATCCCGATACGATACATAATATGATCTCCTGAAAATTGTCTCAACAAATCTCCACTTTCTATCCATAGTAAATCGAAAAACACTCGTCGTCAATACAAGTCTGCCCTTCCCTTGTATTCTTGTATCCATGTATCCTTGTATTCTGCACTCTTTTTATCCACATAGCACAAATTACGCTAGCACTATCTTGCTATTCGTCAAAAAAATAAAAATTTTTATCTCCTTGCCCGGCCTGAACATAAAAAATCTCACGCCCTGCGATATTTCGATTTTTCGAACAAAAAACGCAAGTTCGTCCCCTATACGGAGGTGCATAAAAATGAATAACACGCAAAGACAACTGAATAAACAAAACAACACTAACATATATACCTACATACTTAGATACCTATATTCTGTTAATCCTGTGAATCCCGTCAAAAAAATATTTTTTAGAAATTTCCCTTGCAAGTCCAATAATCCGTGATATATTATAATAGCAGATGAGAGTTAATGATTCATCGCGAGACAAAAATCATGACAGAACAATCCAATAATCCGGTTCAAGACCCCTCCAAAAAGTGGTACAGCATCAAAGAAGCCGCCGAGTATCTCGGCATCAGCCAGCCCACCATCTTCCGATGGATGAAAGAAGGGGTATTGTCATTCTATAAAGTCGGCAATTCGACCCGCTTTTCGCAGGAGGGTCTGGATGCCGTCATCGAAAAGACGACCGGCATGAAGGAGGCCGAAAAAGCCGCGGGCAGTTGCATCGCCTGTGGGCATACCGTACTGGTGGAAGGCCGGATGCAAAGCACTGGTAAATTATATTTCAAACCTTCTTCCTCCAGTTTCTGGACGCTCCACGAGGCTCTCGTTTCGACGCGGGCCCGGGTCTGCCCTGCCTGCGGCTATATTCAGCTTTATGCCGATACGGATAAGCTCAAAAAGCTCAAACCCATAGAGATAGAACAGGCTAACGAGGCAGATGTCCCGCCGGAGATAGACGACATCGAGCAGTGAGGAGATTTTCCGGCTGACATGGATGATTAGGAAAGGAGCACCATGATGGGTACGAAGGATCAGCGAGACAACGGATTCACACTTCTGGAGTTGATTTGCGTCATCTTTATCATCGCGTTGCTGGCCGCGATTGTGATGCCTTCCCTGTCCAAAGTCAGAAAAATATCTACGCGCGTCGTTTGCGGTACCAATCTGAAATCCTTTGGAATGCTCGGCCAGATGTATCTGGACGAGTTCGACCAGACGTTTCCAACCGACCCCGGCCAATGGCTTTACATCTCAGCCGCCGACAGCATCGAACACCCCCTCGGCTGCCGCTGGCACGACGGCACCATGGCTCCCTTTGGCGAGCTTGTCAGGGCAAACAAAGCATA
>JBDKVE010000297.1:0-4032 GCA_039679345.1 Anaerohalosphaeraceae bacterium | reverse complement strand
CGGAATATGAGACCGCAGCCGACTTGTGCTTTGACCATGCCGTCAAGGTGTTCGCGGCGGGCAAGTATGACGAAGCCGTGCTTCAATTCCGCGAGGCCGTGCGCCTGTCGCCGGACGATGTCGTGCTGCCGTTTACCTATGCCCAGGCATTATTCGCCTCCGGCGATTACGCCATGGCCGCCAGTGTGCTGCGTGAAGTGATCGCGAAGATTCCGGCCAATAAGCCAACGGTTTATTATCCCCGCGGGCTGTATGCGGATGAGGTTATCCTGAAAGCCCAGGTCGCCGCACTGGAAAAAGCGATTGCCATTGAGCCGTACAGCACGGATTATCAGCTTCTGCTGGGTTATCAGTATCTTGGGCTGAACGAATTGGAAAAAGCCGCAGGTCCACTGAGCGAGGCAGCGAAAAATCCTGCCAATGCCGATGCCGCGGGCAAACTGACAGACCTCGCGGCCCAGTTGGAAAACGCCAAGCAGCAGCAATAACAATTACTAAATTAATCCTGAATGGAGAGTGCAGCATGAGAAGGGTGATGAATCTAAAGGGATTGGTATGTGCTTTATTGTGGTCGGCGACCGCTTTAGGTCAGACCCCGTTTGTTGTTTCGCCTTCCACCAATATGCAGCAATGGCCTGCTGTTCATAATGGAGTCGTGATATGGCAGGAATATGTCCAATACAACAATCAATGGGACTGGGATATTTATGGCGTCGATGTAATCAATGCACCCTCGGAATTAATCGGAGTGGCAGCTTTTGAGGCCAACCAAACACATCCTTCTCTATGGGAAACCTGTGCAGCATGGGAGGATGACTACTACGGCGATACCGATGTCTGGGTGTCGGATTTCTCGGATACCCTGAACATCACAACACATTCGATCTCACCCTACTTGAATAATCAATCGTTTCCCCGCATTCATGGCAATACAGTCGTTTGGCAGCATCAAATCGCTGACCCGGATACGCAGGTGCTGGATTGGGATATTTACGCTGCGGATGTCACGGATCCAAATAATCCGTTGATGTATGTGGTTGGAGCCTTTAGCGGCGACCAGCAGTACCCGGACATTTATCGCAGTACGATTGTCTGGCAGGATAATTACTGGGGTGACAACGATATCGCTGCCGCAGACGTATGGCGTCGAAATGAACCGGAACAGCATACCCTTTCTTCGCTGACCCTTGACCAGACCAGCCCAGCCACAGATGGAAAATATGTCGTCTGGCAGGAGGATTTTGGTGCAGGTGATGTCGATCTGTATGGTGCGGATATTTCAAATCCAGACCAACCTGTAGAGCTTCTGATCAGCGATGCTGCCGGATCACAAATCAATGCATCCCTCAGCGGTCATCTGGTGGTCTGGCAAGACAATCGCAACGGCAATTGGGATATTTATGGGTTCAATCTGATCACGCGGCAGGAATTCCAGATTACCAATGACAAAGACGACCAGATCCATCCCGCTATCGACAACGAATTGGTGGTATTTGAGGATGATCGTTCCGGAATGAGCGCCGTCTATGCAGTCCAATTAGATGGAACTGCAATTGCGGATTGTACGGCTTCCGTTTCGGGAGATGCAAATGGTGATTGCCGTGTCGATATGTCTGATTTAGCAGCCATCGCATCCGGCTGGCTGACGTGTGGTCTGGAACCCATTGAAGCGTGCAATAAGTAATTCTCCACTAAAATCTCTAGTTCAATACAGACTCCTGCAAATCCTGTCCCAGGGTATAGATGGTCAATCCATCGACCGACTTGGTCGAGGCCGGAAACAGCAGGCTGGCCAGATAACCGACCACAAAACAAAGTACAATTCCAATGGTCGCATACAGCAGCAAATGGACTGAAGTGTACTCCTGCACCCAGTACAGTCCGGCCGCACCACAGACCGCCCCGATCATGGCCCCGGCACTGTTAGCCCGGACCGTAAAAATCCCCAGACAGAAAAGCCCGCACATCGCCCCGCCAATCAGTCCCAATATCGTCATGAACATATCCCAGAGCGACTTGATATCCGACATGGCAAAAAACACTGCCATCGCCGTTCCCATGCACCCCAATGTAAACGTCATCACTCGCGCCAGTCGCAGATATCCTGCCTCGGTCTTGACCCAATGGAACGGACGAATAAAATCTGTCACAAATGCTGTCGCAGAACTGTTCATGCTGGTTGCAATGGTCGATTGGGCTGCCGCAAACAGGCCCGCAATTACCAGCCCCGCCACTCCGATCGGCAATTCTCGGGCAATAAACAGCGGAAATATGGCATCATTTTTAAAAGTTGGATCGAGACGTTCCGGATTGGTTTTATAGAAAACATACAGGGCCGTCCCCACGGCAAAGAATAGAATCGTCGCGGGGATTACTGCAATCGCATTGGTCCAGATGGCCCGTCGCGCCTGCTGAGTGCTGGATACCGACATATACCGCTGCACCACGGCCATGTCCGAGGCGTACGGCACAAGGCTCTGGCCAATGCCGCCAAGAACCACCACCCATAAGGCCGCCGTCATCATACTGACCGACGAAAAATCCCAGTTGACCAGGTGGAACTTGTCATCTGTCATGGACATCGAAACGAACTGCCCGACTCCACCATCCAGGCGATACAATATCAGCAGGATGCAAAATAACGGACCGCCAAACAGGATAAAACTCTGGATGGTATCAGTCCAGACCACCGCCTCAAGCCCTCCCATCGTGCAATAGATGACGCTCAGCAGACCCATCAGCAGAATGCATTGGATCTCGGTTAAAGGCGTGATGGCTGAAATTGCCAGCGCGGGCAGATACATGACTATCGCCATCCGTCCCACCTGAAAGATGATAAACGAGGCACTGGCAAACAGCCGGATAAACCGGTTGAACCGTTTTTCAAGGTATTCATAAGCACTGGTGGCATCGATATTTCTGAAAAAGGGCAAAAATAAGTAAATCACCGCCGGAGTCACCAGCACCGCCATCATATTGACCAGAAAATAGACCCAGTCAGTCATATACGCCTTGGCGGGAATGGCAATAAAGGTCACCGAACTGAGCATCGTGGCAAAAATACTCAGGCCCGCCACAAACCACGGCACTCGCTGGCCCCCGCGGAAATAGTCATCGGAGTTCTTGTTGCGAAATGAGAAATAGACCCCAACGCCAATCATCGCAGCCAGATAAATCCCCAGAACCAGAAAATCCGCCGCCCCGAATTTGCCGGGACTATGCACCGGCACAATCGACCACATCTTCGGGGAACGCACACGGGGACGAATCTCCCCGGAAGGAATAACAATCGGATCATTGACTGCATCACTGCCCCAGCGAACCGCGGTAGTGGTGACCTGGTTGGCCGGGATGCTGCCGGTTTTAATCCATGTATCCGTAATGGTGTGGTAGGCAAGTCCTGTTTTGGGAAAGCCAGGGTGATTATCTTTCAACTCAGTCCCCTTTCCCCACAAAGCCCCATCATCCCCGCCCAGAACCATAATATGACTTTGGCCCATTTTAATGACTGTTCCCGCCATCACACATCGCGGAACATCACACCGCCTTCGCCACGGATTTGTCCGACCTGTATAGTGGCCGGATGCAGCATCAAAGCTTGCCGCTTCATAGCATGAGGGGGTAAACTCGTACACGTCCGTCAGGAACTGTGCCTGGTCGGGCTGTGCCTCACTAGCACGACGGCCGCTCAGGACATAAATACAGTCATCCTGTCCATTGTGCTGGGTGACGGTCAGGTTAAAAGCCCGCGAAGGTCCCGGCCAGGGCAAAAGCGACTGCCAGCGGAATGCTTCGGGGTTGTTCATTTGCGACATATCCAGCGCCCAGAAGTTAGCCATCGCTGTATCCAGGCTCTCACCCCGGGTGCCGCCAGCGACATAAATCACATTGTCCAGTATCGCTGCGCTGGTATTGGCACAGGGCTCAGGAAGCGACGGCAGCATTTTTATGTCCACCGTTTTATCTTTCGGATTCCAGCTCAGCAGGAATACATCCGCATAGGTCTGGGCAGTATTATTGCCGCCAATACAA
>JBDKVE010000296.1:0-14155 GCA_039679345.1 Anaerohalosphaeraceae bacterium | reverse complement strand
CCGTACCACCCGCCAATACATCATGTACCGGGCGTCATGGACCTGATAAAACGGTTCAAGCACCAGCGACCGGAACGACTCCGGCTGGACAGTCTCATCCACTTTGAATCGAAGCTGATGAATGTCAATGGGTGTAATCTTTTCAGGGATGGAGGCCGCATCTCCAATCAACATGGGTGCCTCATCCAGCGGCAGCAGTTGACCATGGGCAATATGTCCCCAGCGATCGTCGTCAGCAATCAGCCCCTGAAGGTCCTCGGTGCCGGTTTTGGCAGCCAGGACAATCGGTCCGTAAAGGATCGCCGCATAATCCGGTACATTGGGCATCGGTTCCAGTTCGGCATGCATCGGCAGAGATACCTTGAGTATGTCCCCGTCTTTCCAGACTCGGTCAATCGCCGCATAAGAGGACGGCTTGGATGTGACCGCCAACGCTTCGCCATTCAGCTCAAAGTGCAATTTGTCTTCCGGCACCCATTCCGGATGACGAACCTTCAGCGTCAGATGAACCGGCTTGTCGGTCCGAAATTTCAGGACGGTCTGAGGTTCCTTGGGAAACCGGGTTTCCTGACGTACACGGATGCCCTTCTCCGGCCAGTTTAGTTCCGAGGCAATGAACAGATTGACCAGCAGTGTTTGGGCCTCGTAACTATAGATGAACCGCCCATACTGCCCGTGGTTTTCCATCCCGGTACCGACGCAGCACCACATGCCCTCGTTGGGCGCCGAATAGACCCGATAGTGACGCGGCCGGGCCGGGGTGAAGTAAACGTATCCGCCGTGGTCGGGGTGCTGGGTGGACAGAATATGGTTAAACAGGGCACGTTCATAATAGTCGGCGTATTCCGCCTTCGATTCCATCCGATGCAGAATCTCGGTCAGCCTAAGCATATTATACGTGTTGCAGGACTCGGGCCCTTCCCTCTCTTCCACAAATTCCGTGCAGGCTTCGGCGCTCGGGAAGTGTTCCCTTCTGCTGTTGCCGCCGAAGGCCAGTGTACGGTTGTGAACCACGGTATCCCAGAAAAACTCGGCAGCATCGGCAAACTGTTTGTCCGGACTCAATTCAGCAATCCGCGCAAAGCCGACAGCCTTGGGCACTTGCGTATTGGCATGTTTATTGTCTAAAGTATCTTTCCCCTGCGACATGGGTTCCAGCAACTGACGGTGCGAGAAACGCTTGGCCAGGTTGAGGTACTTGTCATCGCCTGTGATCCGGCCCAGATCCGCCAGCACTTCATTCATCCCCCCATGCTCCTGATCCATCATGGCCTCCATCTGCTGGGGTGTATAGTCGGCCAGCAGCGTATCACACCAGTCTCCAAGCCCTATCAGTATGACTTTGGCCTTCTCGTTATGCCCGTAAATCCAGGCATCCCGCAATCCAGCAAACGTCTTGTGCAGATTATACCACGGTACCCAGGCTCGATGCGGGGCTCGCGGATTCCCCGCGGCCACTTGACGCCAGATGGCACGTCCGCCCGGCACCCCGCCCACGTAACCATCTCCGTTAGCTTTCTGGCACCGGGCCAGTTCATCGACGATATACTCCATCCGACGACGACACTCCTCATTGCCTGTTACTGCCGTATAGATCGCCATGGCCGACAAATAGTGGCCTCCGATATGCCCATCCAGCCCAATCCAGTTTGGATAACTTTGCCCCTTCGGTTCCAGCCCCGCTTCCTTGAGGTAAGGCGCCAGTATCCGGTCTATATCATATTGCAGCAAATGCTTTAAATTCACATCCTGGGCATGCTTGAATGGCCCGTCCAGAAGCTGGATATGCTGGAGGGGAAACGATTCTGTTCCATGGGACTGACAAGCAAAGATGCAACTCAGCAACAGGACCACCGCTTTTTTATTTAATTGCATAGACTGAGAATCCTTTCAATCACCGGGGACTATTGGTATGAATTATCGAGCCAATGATTCGCAAACGCTGCAAATTCGTATAGATTGACCATACAGTCGCCGTCCAAATCCAGTTCACAATTATCCTGCAGCCAGTATTCTGCAAACTTAAAAAGGTCTCCTGTGTCCACAATGTTATCCAGGTTGGCATCTCCATAAAGAATTCTACCAAAAACCGCAATATTATCAATCGCTATATCTCCCCGAGGTCCGCCTGCGGCCACCGCCCGAAAACGAATCTGAATCAGGCCGGTAAAGTCCGACAGGTCCACCATGGCCCGGACATAGGCTTCGCCATTGGAATTGTGCTGCTGGCCGCTGAGACTCCACACGGCATAATGCCATGTGCCGTCATACACATCGACATTCAGCGTCCCTGTCTCGACGCCATACATGTGGTAATAAAAGGTCAGTACCCGTTTATACCCGGCAATCGCAGGACTTTGCAGAACAGCAGTGTTTCCGGCATTACTGGCCCCACCTGGAGAAGTCTCAAAATAAACATACCAAGTGCTGCCGTCAGCCCCGCCGGCCGGACCGGTATTGGGAGTCAGTGTGCCACCTGAATCCCGCGTCCAATCATGCGAATCTTCCCCCGAGATGTTGTCCCAGTCTCCCATTTCATTTTCAAAATCAATTGCACAAAGTTGCACGACATGGCTGTCGGTCGGCATGATTGCAACTTCATCTGCATAAACACTCTGGCAGCCATAGAAGTCAACCGCAGTTACAACATAATAATATGTTGTGTAATACACGATAGAATTATCCGTAAATTCCGGCTTATCCAGCAACGATTCATTTAGTAGAATATATCCACTTCCAGACATTGTCGACCTATATATCCGATATCCTGCCAGATCACTTTCCGTGTTGGCATCCCAGCTCAAGACAACCGACTCATCGTTTACTGCTGCCGTAAGCCCTGTCGGTGATTCTGGAGGCGTACTGAGTGTTGTCGCGCCAGCCTGTATTGAATCTGCACTTTCTCCGGCACTGTTGACGGCACTGACAACATAATAATAAGGTGTCATTTCTGACAATCCTGTATCGCTAAAGCTTGTCCCTGACAAACTGGTGACATGGGTATAGGGCCCTCCGCTGGTGGTTGAACGTTTGACGTTGTAGTTTGTAGCATCAAAGGAGGCATTCCAGGTCAGGTTAATTCGGCTGCCTGATATTGCTGTCGCACTCAGATTCTCTGGTGAAGCGGGAAAAGCAGGAACCTGTTCTGCATACAATGCCGACACGTCGGCGGCACTCAAGGCCGCAGCATAAATGCGAAATTCATCGATACGCCCATTCAAGTAAGCATCTGCCGAGTATTGAGACCTGCCGATATAGTTCTGCGTTGTAGCCCCCAGAGAGTCCGGCGTCAGACTCATCGAATTGTTGCGTCCCACCTCCGCCCCGTTGACATAAAGAATCCCTGTACTGCCGGCCAGTGTCACTGCGACATGGGTCCATGTACCCGTCGGCAGTGCAGCGATGCCGTTGATTTGCTTTTCGCCGCCGGCCCCGGAGGTGGTAATCGCAAAACGCACCGCCCCCGAACCGGTGCGCGGCGTCAGGAACATGTTGACCGAGGTGCCGGTCCCAAAATCAAATACGCGTGACCAGTCACTGATCGTATCCAGATTAACCCATACAGCAATGGTAAAATCACTTAAACCATCAACGACGCCTGTCCGCAGGCTGACATGGTCATTGGTGCCGTCCAGATCCAGGCCATTGCTGAACTTTCCTGTGGTCCATACAGGACCATTCACCAGGGTACCCGTCCAGCCGTTGCCGGTGGCATCCGCAGCAATCAGGCCGCTGGTTTCATCGCATTTCAGATATGAACGCAGTATCGCAGGAGTCACTTCGGCGCTGTTGCTGCTTTCGCCGCTTGCGGTATTGGCACTGACCGCATAATAGTATTTGATTCCCGGCATCACCGTGGTATCGCTAAAACGGGTGTCAGTCAGGCCGGAGGCGATAGTCACATAAGGCCCCCCGCTGGTTGTCGAGCGTTTGAGATTGTAGCTGACCGCACCGGCAGATGCATTCCAGCCCAGGTTCACTTGCTTGCCGGACAGCCTCGTCGCCCGCAGGCCCGACGGCGCCACGGGACCGTAATGATCCCATACGACCGTAGTCACCGACACTGCAGGTAATATCAATTGCGAGCCGGCGACTTGCCCGAGAGATTCAAAGTGATGCGTTTCATCCGTTTGATAAACGCTCGATACATCGTATTGAAACGAACCGGGATTCAGAGTCACCGAAGCCGGTTTGGTCGTACTGCGATTGATCAGAACTGCCACAAGCCGCTTGTCATCAGGCGAAAGATAGGCCGACACCAGAACATCAGAATTATTGGATACAGACTTGACCCGCCTGAAACCCGGCTGCACGTAATAGGAATAATGCTTCATCGACCAATACGACGGATTGAGCCAGTAACCCTTTGGAGAGGTCCAGTCGCCCGATCCCCACGGGAACTCGATTTCAACCAGTCCGATTTCGCCAGGCCAGATCAGGCTCCAATGGTTATATCCGCTGACCTGTTCAACCACCAGGGAGTTATGAATTAAATTTGCACAGGGAACCAGCCCTTTAATGTCCCCGAATTCCGTCATAAATCGCGGCTTGCCGGGAAATAGCGTATTGGAGCTATTCAATATCGTCGTAAAGGCGGAATTATACCCATCCGGCGTCCCGTCGGTGCTGCCGCCGTAGAGATGATGCGCAATCCCGTAAAATGTCTGAGGATTCATTTGCGCCATATAATTGCGAAGCCCCGCCGCATTTCCATACAGACCAACGCACTCAGGCCCCAGCAATTTGGGCGTAGCCGCCATAGCGGCCTGAAGCTTCTGATAAACGGCATTTTGTGCCAGGGCAAAACTTGCAAAGTATTCGCCATTGACAGGCGCCTCGGACGGATTGAACCGGCAGGAATCATAATCTGCCGTCCAGTCCGGTTCGTTCTGGATGCCAATCCAGGTGGGATTGACACCACGAGCGATGTAGTCCTGAAGCGAGTCGCGCCAGTAGTTCGCAAATCCGTCATAATCATAGGCGCCATTGACCTGAATCAGCGTTCCGCCATGGCCGACCTCGCCATTGCTCTTGATATAGGCCGGAGGCGACCAGGATGTCATCAGGATGGGCACGGGACGCCCCAGCCGCTGGTTGGCCGCTGTGACGATTTCATAAGTTGCGGTATCCTGACCATTGACTCCGCGCCACCAGTTGCCAATCCGCAGCATGGACAGGTTCAGCCCCGAAAAGGCATAGTCAAAGATTTCTTTTTTGTAAGGATGTGCCGTAAACCAGCCGTTATAAAAACAAATCGCCCCGCCCAGTCCCTCGATTGTCTGATAGAGGGTTGCCGAATCCAGCGAGACAGAAACCGCCGCCGTTTCAACCTGCTGGAATTGCCACCAGTTCAGGTTGAATAAATCACCGCCCTGCCCCCCACTAAACCTGAAGTACAAATCGTGCACTCCCGAAACTCCGGATACATTGCATGTTATCGTCGTCCAGATTTGCCTGTCACCCGTATTAAGAACAGAACAGGTTCCAACCACGGTTCCATCGAGACTATCCAGTCGCAGTTCAATACTTCCTCCCGAATTGGCGTTGGCAATCCTGGCCAGAAAACTCGAAGCGCCAGCGCCAAAATCCACCCTGTGCACCCCAATCCAGTCCCCATTGGAAATTGTGGTTACATTCATGCCGCCTTCGGCGCAGACTTCGGTTTTGACGCCGCTTTGCCGGGCAATCGTCTCTCCTTCAACCCTGACAAAAGGATTTAGATTCTTTAACTGGCCAAGACCATCCTGGGTAATGACAGCCTGCTGCAGTGTTCCATCTGAATTGTGGTCAAGTCGGTCCAGACAGATATTTCGATGCACCGTCGGCACAATCCCTTCCACCGTCGCCTGATGGCGGTTATGGTACACACAATACCATTGCCCCTGATAGGTAAAAAACGTATGATGATTGTTATTGCCGTAATTATCAGGCGGTGTACCAAGCGCCACCCCTCGGCGTACAAACCCGCTTATTGGACTGGAACTGGTCATATACGCAATCTGGGAGCCAGGGGTTGTATCTTCATAGTTGTCAGCATAAGAAAAATAATAAATGCCATCCCGTTTATGCATGTGGGAGGCTTCAAAGAAATCCGGCATTTCTATCGTCACAGCCGATCCGACCGGATCGATCATGTTTGTATTCAATTTGATAACCCGGGCTTGATTGGGGCCACCGCCGCCGAAATAAAGATACGGCTGGCCGTCATCATCAACAAACACGCAGGGATCAAACACCCACGTGCTGTTGGCACCCGGAGTACCCCCTGAAAGGCCTTCACGTTTCACTACCAGACCGTTTTTGGGAGCAGTAAACGGTCCGGCCGGGGAATCACTTGTCACAACACCAATACCCCAGTATGGATCGCCGAAATAAAGATAAAACTTATTGTTATTCAAGACAATGCATGGCGCCCAGGCTGTGCCGATCCATGTGACGGAATCGGAATCAAAAACCACCCCATGATCCGTCCAGTTCTTGAGGTCATCCGTCGAAAAACAGACGATGGAATTCATCAGGTAATCCGAGTCGTTGTTTTCTTCATCGTTGGAACAATAGACATACAGTCGACCGTTCCATTCAATCGCCGTCGGATCCGCGGCATAATGCTGCGGCATCACAGGATAGTCCGCCCAGACCCGGCAGGCTGCAAGGCAGATTATGATTGAAATAAATACCTTGAACAGAAAAGTCCTGTCGGTAATCTTTAAAATCATATGTTTCATAATCATCCCCCCCAAAAATACTGAGTGTTTTCCCATAATACCAGACAGGCAGGAGCGACTTGGCCCACGTGATTAAATAAAGTACACTCACTAAGCTTGTTCATCACTTTTTTCAAAATGCGGTTAATTCATATTTAAAATCAGATTTCCGGGCGTCCGAACAGACACCCGGAAATCTTTAATGCACGCAGTTTTCGTATTTATCGATTAATAAATACGGTTATCATTGAGCCATTCTGTGGCAAAGATCGCAAAGTCACCGATGTCCACCCGACAATTGCCGTCAAAGTCATACAGCACGGCTTCAGGGCCTTCTTTATCGCAGACCCAGCCGCCCATGACACTGATGTATTCCTGTGCAATCTGGTAATTGCTCAGCGGATAGTTGTAAATCTTCATGTCATCGATCAATCCATTGTAATATGCATCGGGCCACTGGCTCTTGCCAATATAGTTCAATGCGGGTTTGAACGTAATGGGATCATAGGTCATGGCCGTGTTTTTCGCGACAAGCGTACCATTAACATACAGACGGCCTGTGTCCCCGCTGAGACTGACTGCAACATGAACCCACTGATTGGTTGCTAAATTACCCTCGATACCGGCAACTTGTTCACTTCCGTCCTTGACCACTAATCGGGTTACTCCATCCCAGCCGACCGGCGTCAGGAATATATATTCGTCCGTGTTATTGCCGAAATCGAAGATGCGCTGCCAGTTACCATTGCTGTTGCCTTTCCAGTTCACCCATGCTGTAATGGTCAAATCCTTGTAATTCAGCACGCCTGCCGGGAGCTGACCGTACTGCCCCGCCGTCTCCGTAACAGGATCAAGACTCAAACTCATGCCGCCCACAGCTTTATCCGATACCAGGGCAGGAAGAACGGTTCCGTTCGTATGCAGCACCATATCTGCACCACTGACAGTATCCGGCGTCACGGTGCCATTAACCACTTCCATCGGATAATAATTTACCAGACGTTTGATCATGACACGTCCGGGTCCGGTATCGCGGTTGGAGGCCTGGCTGGGCATGGTATTGCTGCCGACACAATAGTAATATCCTTCATCAGCCAACTGGACATCGTTAATCGTCAAGGCGGCTGTCGTTACACCCGCGTATTTGGCACCATTGGTTAATTGAATATCCGGCGAACCCATCAAATACCATTGATAGGTGTCAATATTGGTACCTGTCACGGACAATACGGCACTGCTTCCTGCATCAACAACCGCCAATTCAGGGCTTACCGGATTGATATTCGCCTGGCCGGCAGTCGTCTTGAATGACCAGATGGAGCCCAGAATATTGTTGGGATCACCCGCTCCGAAAGGTGTTCCAGTTCCCTTATCCAGAGCTTCTTCGACCTGCCAATAGTATATCGTATTGGGATTGAGTGTGACCGGACCATACGTATTATCAGGGCTGGTCAACATGGGATCAGCGTTGTGAACCTGTTCCACATAATCGAGCAGATAAAGGTTGGGATCATTCACCTTGGAAACATAGATATAATGCCCCAGGATTGCTGGATTCACAGGATAATTCCTCAGAAAGTTGGGATCTCCCCCTGCTTTGAAATTGAACGTGACCTCGGCCTGGGTATTATTATTGACCGGCGTTCCCACTGTACCGTTGCCATTATCCGGCGTAACCATCGGATCGTATGGATTTGTATCCGCCCCCATCGTAATTTTGAGATTATCGATAATATACACCTGGCTGAATGAACTGCCGCCGGCTACGGCCGTATCCGGCATGTTGATCTCGTACGACCAGGTGGGATTTGTCATATCCCAGCCGGTCCCCTGCCACCAGTTTGAGCGACCTGTTGTATTACCCAGATTATGCTTGACATGCACAACACCGGCACCCTGAACCACCGCAGTCGTTGGATAGTTATATCCATAAGTCCCGGTTCCTGTTACGCTATTATAGGTGAGCACGGCAATACCGATATTCAGCGTCGTCCAGTTACCCGACACATTGATCACATCAAACTCAACGGTGTAATCCGCCGGATTTGAACTGATATTGCCGGTCATCGTGATATCCGTCTTATATCCATAACGACCGGTTGTACCCGATGCAGAATTGACCGTGCCGGTATGCTGTCTTGCGATCCCATTATTCCAGGCCACGTATTGACCTGCATGTCCAGTGACCGCCCCCCCAGTCCAATGCCAGCCCTCCGTATTGGTGCCAATCGTGCGGTTGTCATAATTGTCCTGATGTACGACCACCGCATAACTTGTCGCCCACCCCATCACAGTCAATACCGCCATCAACAAAATCGCTTTTCTCATTTTTGGTTCCTCCACAAAATATTAATGGTTAGTCTTCGGGAACATTTACCCTTTTTATCACCAATATGTATTATGCCGGAAAAGCGTATTCGATTCCTGCAGACAATGGATTCGGAATTTACTCCAAAACCAAAACCGGATCGGCATACATGCACCAATCGCTATCAATGGCTGTTAAAGCCAAATTGTCCCAAATGCGCCCCTCGGGATCCTGCCCATCTGTTGTCATCAGTGTCAAAAACCGGTCTTTTTCTGAAATCTCGATATCCGCTGAAAACAGCGTTTTCTCCTTAACCTGCGTTTTTTGGTACCTTATTTTTCCATCCACCAAAATCCAGAAATCCGCATTACTGGCGTCGGGGCGTATAGCCTCCTTTTCGATCCCAAACTTGGTCTGGAAACGACCAATTTTAATCGTTGGTAAAAGGTTACGTATTGCCTGGAGATCATACGTAATTCCCATATTGGCATGCATCAACAAACAATGGGCATTCCAACGGCCCGACACTGCGGTGTTTTGGATGGCCTGGGTGTCCAGAATCCTTATTGCGTTGGTGATCGTGCCGTAACAGGCTCCACTTGACTTAGGACATTCCTGAAAAACATGTCCCAGAGAACTGATAATCTGTTGAGTTTGACCGTTGGGAATAAAAACGCCGTCAATATAAGGACTGGATGGCACTGGATGATAGACATTGGCCGTTGCGTGAAGTTCGGGCATCCCCACGGGTTTTACGAAATTCCCACTGACCAGATCGATTCCCAAATCAATGACCCCGGTACCCAGCCCATTGCCGCCACCAACTATATCGGCAAGACTCAGAGTTTTTTGTCCCTTCCATATCGTATTGCTGTCCGAATGGATTGTCCGCACAAAATGCGTCTGCCGGAACGGAATGTCCGAGATAACCAGTGTGTCAGCGGAAATCCTCTTGCCCATCCCGGCGCCGACCTCAACAATCTCTTTGGACGCTTCGACGCCGGCAATCAGAGTCGTCTTGCCCTGCATCACGTACAGGGACGTATCCCCGCCAATATCGGCCTGAACGCCAAACTCCGTCCCCAGATCAATGATTTTGGCATTGTCCGTGTACACCGAAAACCCGATCGCTTCACGCGGGATAATCGCATACAGTCGGCCGTACCGCATCTTGATCTGATCTTCGGTACGAACCTGAAATGCACAGGGACCCTCCAGGGTCACTTGCGCACCGTTATCAAACAGGAATTTGACGCAGCCTTCCTGCAGCACAAGATCACTGCGACTGGTCAAAACGGGATCACCCGGCTTCATAATACAGTCTACTGAGGCCCATTTGTCATGGATACTGTCCGTCAGCACAGCCACCTTAAAACCCGTGGCAGGCGGTGCCAGATACGCAAACAGGAAAATCAAAACAATGGCCGCAGCCGAAACAGCAGCCGCGACAACAGCGCCGGTACTGACCCGGCGAGCGATTTTAGGGTATTCAACTTTATCGACGAATATTCTTTGTTTGGGCTCAGGCTCCTGGGCAACCGCAACCGTCGGAGAGGTTTTTTCGTCCTCTGCCAGTCTCTGCCATACCGACTGATCCAGACATTCCTCCGATGGTGTTTCTTCTCCCATGCGGCCTTCTTCATTGATTTTCATTCGCAGGGCGGTATAGTTTTTTACATAATCACAGTAATATTGGATGGAATCCGGATCCTGTGCAAAATAATCATCTAATTGCTGAATTTCTTTGTCAGAAATGCAGTTTTCCAGCAGCTTGAAAATCAGTACGCCTATTTCATTGCGGTGTTGATGTTGCATCACAGTCCCTGCTTAGATAACGATCTTGAAATACACAGATTAAGCAAATTGATAATATGTGAAATACGAAAATATAATGTGCTTGCAGGTCGTCCAATCTTTAGAGAAATATCCTTGATCGCAACATTATCCTGGTAGCGAAGACGAATCAGTTTTTTATCATTTGAGTTCAATTTCTTCAAACAATCATCCAGCGCATTGACTCGAAGGGAATAATCCTGGGCTGAATGTTCGGCGACATGTGACAGTCTGTTGTAAAATTCATGATGGAGGAGTTTTTTGGTTCTCCGGTTATCTCGCAGATATTCGAGTGTCTTATTTCGTGCTATGGTCATCGCCCAGGCTGTAAAATTGGTCCCTTCCTGAAATTGATCAAAATTCTCCCACATGATTGTGGCCGTTTCCTGAAGTAAATCCTCAGCAGCCGTCTGATTATGCACCATCATCATGATATAAGACATCAGACTGCCATGGATGCTGTTATACAAACCAAAAAATTTAGAGCTTTTACTATCCGTTATCATTTATATAATCAAATAACCTATATTCACAACGTTTATGTCTCATCTCTACTATGTAATGTAAAAACCTTTGGAATTTCTAAAGATTTCTTTAAAATACTCCAGCAGAGATTCTTATCTCATTTATATACAAGTAGTTATAGTTCTTGTGAAATAAATCCAATACGGTCCCCCTTTGCGTTAAACACCGTGAAAACCTGAATGTGAAACAGCTTATCCGTGCAAAGTTATTCAAGAGCGTTCGAAATGGTATTTATACTGATCCTACTTGAAATATTCCGTTTATTTAGTGGTTACGCGTCACATTTCCGACCTGAGGACATGCTGTGCTGAACTGCACTTTCTCTTGTTCCTCCCCGAAGTAACCTCCCCAGCCAACCCGGATACAGGCTACTCGTTTTGGATCCAGAACTCCGTCACCATCCTTTGACCAGCCCGCGAGCTGGAAACGGTTCATCGCAATAAAAATACGTTCCCGGCCTGAAGCAGACAGAGAACGGCTCGTTTCGGCAATAAAATCGCCACCCCCTTCTTCATGGAGGATCACCAGAAGCCGGCTTGGTGTGGACTGGCCATCAGGTACCCATGTTTCTATGGCCAGACAATCGGCGCTGCTCAGATCTAAAAACTGCGGGCAGCGGAATTCAAGAAAAAGATGTGTATCCACTTTCCCCCGGGTCAGGACAGCAGCAGCTTGCCAGACAGTGGAACCGGGGATGGAATGGTCAGTATCCTGGTTGAGTTTAGCACGAACAAATTCACCATGTCCCATGGTTGGCTTTACTTGGGGTATATCTTGCCAGGTGAGATTTGGCAACATGTCACTGGTAATCGTCCGTCGTCGGGGTGGTTTTGCAGAAGTAAAGCGGAAAATGGCCGCGCCATAGGATTCAAGACTTAATTTCGCAGTGCTTCCAGTTAAAGCCTCTTCCATGCGCCCGGTTGCAGGATTCCAGCGTTGACCGGTTCCGTCTGCAGCGAAATCTACCTGACCCGTCCACGACTTGGCACTGTCATTGATAACGAAATAGATTTCGTGGTCATCGAGACGGCGATGCGTGACGCGAAGTGGAGACCTGGCCTGATCCACTTTTACGTCCATCTCCAATATACTGTCCAGCACCAGCGAGGTCAGACTCTCCAGGCCCAAAGGAAGGAAGATACCGATGCCTTTGCCCGCATTAATACTGAATTGCGGTTCATGAACAGAGGAGGATTTATCCTTGATTTCGCCGAATATTTCCTTAGCCAGCACCTGCACACGGCTGGAAGGAAATTCGCTTTCGCTGTTATGCGGCAAAACGCCAAGCGCAATCACAGCGCCGCCCTGACGTACAAATCCGGCAAGGTTTTCCCAAGCTGCCAGCGGCATGGTATCTACACACGGTAGAACAACAACCTGCCATTTAAGTTTGCCGTCAACCAGCGACGAGGATTCCACGACTGCCCTGGTCAGTTCCCGGCTGTCAATGAATGTGAAATCACGCTGTGAGGCGAACAGGCTCTCAACTGCCGTGCGGTACACCGTTTCGATCCGAGAGGCGTCAACAGCCTCTGTCGTCCAGTGGCGGGAAGGTGTAAAACTGGTCCAGAGGCTTTCTGCGGGATAGAGTACGGCAATATCCGCCACCTGATGCCCGTCGCGTAATCCCGTACAGCAGCGTCCCACCCACTCGTTAATGCGGCGAAGTTGTTCGTCGGACAGATCTGCAAAACTGTAGTAGCTGGTAATGCAATTGATACCCGCTGCAATCTGGCGGTTACAGGTGCCGCGAATTTCTGTCTCTGATACAGTCTGCCTGGGACGCTGATCCCCGGCAGGCCGGTAATATTGGCTATGGTCTGATGTCTCACTCATGACAAGCGTCCGACCCTCAAGTTCGGCAGCACTGCTCAGCAGTCGTGCAATAAACCACGGCACCTCGGACGGAATACTGGTCAAACAGTCAATACTCGGGGCATCGAGCTTTCGGATACAGCGGAAAAAATCACCATAGAGCGGAACATGCCCCACAATCCCTTCTTCAGCCAGCAGATGCCCGCCCGAAGGAATACGATACTGACGGCATCGGGTTTGAATCTGGCCGAAGTAGTTTTCAGAAACCAGCTCGCCGACTGTCAGCCAGAAATCATAGCGAATTTTCCCGCCTGCAGGCCCGGCATCGGCCGCCAGGGCCGGCAGGATTGAGGCATCCAGAGCATAGCCGCGGCGCTTTTGAAATTCTGTCGGCAGATTTGGCGACCAGGGTAGCGGGCGATACGGCATCGGCTTCAGGAAAAGACTCATCAATGACGGTTCATCCGTGAATGTAGCCATGAAATATTGACCAAGATCATCCCCAAAGTGTTTTACATAACCGCCATAGGTCACGTCAATAAAATGAGCCGTCGGTTCGGGCATAAGGAGATTGATGTAGGGAATTTTGGCGTGAAGATTTCCGTCTGCATGAGTGCCTTCATAGAGGCGATCCTCGGTCATTGCTATCACTCGCCAATTGCCAATCGGCGCCTGCCAGCTCAGTTTACCATCGGAGACCTGCGAAGTGAGGTCTATTCGCTTTGTGATGTCGATTTTGCTGTCAGAAATCGCAAATGCACCTGCCAGGATCAGTTTGCCCGGCGGAAGTTCCAGCGTGACAGAACCGCCTTTGAACTCCCGGTCGGCAACAAGCAGGCCTCGTGCTTCCCAGTCCGGATGATCGCGTAACGTGATACCCCCGGCATTACCGGATGGATAACCACGCTCATCATAGAGCCACATCGCAAAATCAGCCTTTTTTGCCTTATTTACGGCGTTGACAAACGCA
>JBDKVE010000295.1:0-2372 GCA_039679345.1 Anaerohalosphaeraceae bacterium | reverse complement strand
CGCTGATCCAGCTTTCAGTGTCCATAGACGGAAAGCAGACCGAATGGAACAATCCGGATGCGCCGGTTACGGTAACAATACCCTACATGCCGACAGCAGAAGAACTTGCGAATCCCGAAAGTATCGTTGTCTGGTACATTGACGGCAATGGCAAGGCGGTTTCAGTACCTAATGGACATTATGACCCGGCTACCGGTGCCTTAACTTTTGCCACTACTCATTTCAGCCACTACGCAGTGGGCTATAGCAAGGTGAGTTTCAATGATGTGGCAGCTGGCGAATGGTATAACAAGGCGGTGAGCTTTATAGCAGCCAGAGGCATAACCACAGGTACAGGCAATGGAAACTACAGTCCAGAATCAAAATTGACCAGGGGTGAATTTATCGTCATGATGATGAGAGCTTACGGCATAGAACCTGACATAAATCCAAAGGATAACTTTGCCGACGCAGGTAGCACCTGGTACACAGGATACCTATCGACAGCAAAAAGATTGGACATATCCGGCGGTGTAGGCAATAATATGTTCGAACCGGGCCAGGAGATCACCAGACAGGAAATGTTCACGCTGCTGTACAATGCCCTGAATGTCATAAGCAGTCTGCCGAAGGGAACGTACGGCAAAGCTCTGTCAGACTTCTCCGATGCAAATGAGATCGCCTCATGGGCGAAGGACGCCATGACGCTGATGGTTGGAACCGGAACCATAAGCGGAAACGGCGGCAAACTTTCTCCGGCAAGCACAACGACCCGTGCGGAAATGGCCCAGGTTTTGCATAACTTGCTATCAAAATAGAAACCAAAATATGCTGGGCAGACGAGTTTGCTCCCGACATGGCGGCAATCCGAGATAAAAACAGGTCACGAAATGGCATGATACATTTCTTGGCCTGTTTTTTCTCCTTCTACCCAGTTGATTTGCTAATGGCATCTATATTCACCTAACATTATAAAAAACTGCATTAGAACAGGATTTCCGACGTTTCATGCTCTAATAGATAGGAATTTGCTTTTTCCAGATCAGAAAAGCACGAGGTTGAAAATAATGGTTTAAGCATTCTTGAGAAGGTAAATGGGGTCGGGGTTTTATGATATTGCGGAATGTGCAGCTGGTGTGGAAAGGGCATCTTGCCGATTCCATCAAATTTGAAACAGCTTTCAGAAACTCACCGGGAATTCGGGCATGGTTAAATAAACTATATTAATTTCACTATCCTGTCGTGATAATAATCAACATAGTATCAACCTGATTTATCTAATCTAAAGCTCAGCCAGTATAACACGATCCCTGAACCCTCCAAACCTGCCGGCACGCAAATTCTATGTCCAGGGATGCAATTGGCGGCGGATCATGATTTTCGTCATCCACAGATTCAGATGCCCCAGTATCTTCTTAATAACCGCTTTGTCTTCGATAATGGATATAATTCGCATTCGGCCACAGCATTTTGGGCAAAGCAACGGATCCGTATAATAAATCTTTTGAATCAAACGAGCCCCGTTCCCTTGTCAACTCACTATCCCTGTCCCTGCTGTTTACAGCAGGGAGTATCCTAGGAAAAAGACCTTTTGATTCAGTTCCAGAACTGTGCCGTTGAATCGTGTTTTCAGTATATCGGTATAATCGTTGTCAGACAGCGGGATTTGGGGGAGAGTGGTCAAGGCTCCCATGAGAGTAATATTGGCTGCCTGGGGATTGCCGGCTTCAATGGCCAGTTGGGTAGCGTTTATAATCTGCACACTGCTGCAGAGTTCGCGCAGTTCCCTTTCTATAGTGTTGATATCGGGATAGATTGATTCGCCCAATAAAATGATAACTGCAAGCAAATCGCGATTGACAGTCTGACTCTTTTGGGCGACTTGAGCTATGATACCGGCAAGATTAAGAGAAGCTCTGTCCAGCATGTCATCAAACTTGCTCTGGACACGATCTTTGAGGAAACCACCATGATTACGGGGAAATCCGACTCCCGCTTCAGCCGGATTGATTTTGCTACGCGAGGGGAAATCCGCGCCCCGCGGAAACACGAGAAGATCCTGGTTATCGATGCAGAAGCATTTGAGCCGGAAGGCGATCTGTGCGACGCAGTGCTGATTGTCAAAGCCCACCAACTGGGCTGGAAACGCTTTATTGTTTACAAGTACCGCGGCCAGCGGTTTACCGGGTGCGGCTTCGGCCCGGCTACAGGGGGCGTGCGCATAGATGTCTATGGCTCTTCCGGCGATTATCTGGCCTCCGGCCTCGACGGCATGGAAATCTACGTGCACGGCAATGCCCAGGATCAGCTCTGCCAGATTATGAAAGACGGTAAGCTGGTGGTCTACGGCGATGTCGGCCAGACCTTCATGTACGGCGCCAAAGGCGGCACCG
>JBDKVE010000294.1:0-2995 GCA_039679345.1 Anaerohalosphaeraceae bacterium | reverse complement strand
TGGATGGCCTGTTCGTTCATTTTGACCATTGTCGGGGCCATGGTAAACAGCGTTAGAAACAGGGCCAGGCCCATCACGACGGTATTGGGCGGGATATTCTGGGTTCCGAGCGCCCGACGGACGAAACCCAGCACAATGACGATTCGGGTAAAGGAGGTCATCATGGCCAGCAGGCTCGGGATTAAGGCCAGCAGTGTGAAAATGGCGACCAGCTTGACCGGGGTGCTCCACTCGGCGGGTTTTTCCTGATTATCCGTAGTTGCCCTGTCAATTAAGTCCACAATGTCCGGAATCTGGGGCATGGTGTTGGGTGCGGCCGGGGCTGGGATAACTGGTTCTTCGGCAGCATGAATCGAAACCGGCAAGAGCAGATAAAGACAGAGCCATGCGAGTCCTGTTATTGTCTTCATTTATTGGTCCTCTTGCGGTAAAGAAGCGATTGCTCCGGTCATATCGGTCAGGAGGCGAACGCCTTCGGGGCTGTTGCTGATCAAGAGCTGTTTATTGCCGGCCTGAATCAGGTGTATCGAGCGTCTGGCCCCCAAGGGGAGTGTTTCGATTACCGACAAATGGCCTCCTTTACCTCTGAGCCAGGGGTTGTTCATTTTTTTGAGTAAAAACCACGCAGCGATGCCAATCAAGGCCACGAAAAGCAGCATGACCAGGAATTGGCCCATTAATTTGCCGCCGCCGAAACCGCTGCCGGTGGTGTCGTCTTTAAGATTCCATTGATCAACGACACTCTGCTGGGCGGTGTTTTCCGGTAAGGCTTTGGCTTCGCCGAGGGCGGGGCGCAATACGACCTGTCCTACGATGCTTAGCACCAGCAGCAGGCCCAGACATATCAGACGTTTTTTTGCCATAATCCCATTCCTGAATAGACATAATAGAGCTTGGAATGGAGATATGCAAAAATTGTGCCGCCATGATAAAAGTGGATTTTATCACAGATAATAGGGGTGGAAACCGCTTTGCGCAACGAAATCAGACACCTGTAATGTTCAAATTACGGTGTTGTCATAGAAGGCGACAAGTCTGATTTAGAATAAAGAGCGAGATTATTCCGTTTTTTGCGTCAGGACCGCGATCATGATTTCGGTTTCGGCACTGACCAACCCTTTTTGGCCGACCCAGTCGCCGCCGGCGCCGGCACCCCAGCTATACACCGACCAATTTGTACCGTCGGGTTGTTTGGATCGGATAAATTCCGCCACAGTCTGGGCTCGCTGGGCCGACATGGTCCATTGCCGCTTTTCGCTTTTCTCACCTGAGGCAATTCCAAGGACGTAGAGGGTGGCTTCCTGACCAGCCAAATTCGTAACGAGTTGTTGACAATACTGATTCAGGAAAGCCTCTGCCTGAGTATTTAAGGTTATTTGTCCCGGGGCAAAGTGGATGTCCGTCGGCAGATAAGTCCGATGCATGCCGGTAATCGGGCTTGGTGTTATCTTGGCCATTTTCTCAATATCCATCAACACCCGCCGCATCATCTCGGTATGGGCGTCCAGCGAGCGGTTCTGCTCTTCTTCCTCGCCTTCTTCGGCGGCATATTCGGGCTTAGGGTGCTCAAATTCGGTTCCATCGTTATCCGAATCTTCCTCTCCGGAGAGGCCCATTCCATCAAACGTGCGTTTGAGGGCGGCTTGTCCGGCTTCGAACTTATGCTGTGTCACCTGTACGGAAGCCATGCTTTGCAGCATGACAAAAAACGTCAGCAGGAGCGTGATCATATCTGAAAAGGTCACGATCCAGGCCGGTGCTCCCGGCGGTTTCTCTTCAGCTCTTTTTCTGCCCATTATTCGTACACACTCCTTTCCAGAAGTGTGATTTCAAGCTGGCGTACGGTGATGGGGTCTGCGGTAGTTGGGGAGGCGCTGATACTCATTCGCTTTTTATCAATGCCTCCGGCGGCTAAATAATCCATCACCATCATGGCCCGATCCAGGCCGATTTTGGTATCTTTAGGCGGTCCGTTTTCGCTGATGACGATACGTCCGGGAGTATTCAGCAGAAATTTTTCGAGTGCTTTGAGCACATCCTTTCCTGAATCCGTCAGGGCGATGCCGTTTCCCCAGAAGACTTTTTCAGATTCAATGCTGAAGACTTTGAGATTTCTGAAATCCAGCGGTTTTTTTTCTTTCATGAAATTGGAGCTCATCGCATCTGCAAGGGTTCTGGTCTCAGAGCCTTCTTTCTGCATCTGGGCAGTCGGTGACTGGTTTTTTTCCATCATGGATTTTTCGACGGATCCCCCAAATAAGCCGACCCCTGGAAAGGCCCTCGCAAAGGCCTGCCCCAGTTCCGGAATCGTGTCTTTGTCAAAGGATGCAAAGCTCATCAGCAGCACAAAAAAGGTCAGCAGCAGCGTCATGCAATCGCTGAATGTCAGCATCCATTCCGGGACGGATTCACCGCCGCCGTCATCCACCGTTTTTTTCTCTCTGGCCATTACACGGTTGCCTTGACTTCTATTCTGCGTCCCGGCGAGATAAACGCCTGGAGTTTTTCACGAACCACCGTCGGGTTTTCCCCCTTGCTGATAGTGCAAATGCCCTCGACAATCATTTCCATGGCCAGGGTTTCAGCTTTGGAGTAAATCCCCAGCTTTCCCGCCATGGGGGTGAAGAACAGGTTGGCCAGGATTGAACCGTAAAAGGTGGTAATCAGGGCCACCGCCATGCCGGCACCAATCGAATCCGGCGATGACATATTCCGCAGCATCTGAACCAGACCGATGAGGGTCCCGATCATACCAAAAGCGGGGGCGGATGAGGCCATGAACTCGAGGATCTTTTTGCCCTGTGCGTGACGTTCCTGGAGATACTGAATTTCCAGTTCCAGCATGTCACGAATATTGCCTTCTTCCTGTCCATCGACCAGCATTTGCAGTGCCTTGGCCATAAAGCTGTTATCGACTTTGCGAATCTGCTCTTCGAGTGCCAGGGCGCCTTCTCTGCGGCTGATGGCTGCAAAATTGATCATTTGCTGGATAATG
>JBDKVE010000293.1:0-15582 GCA_039679345.1 Anaerohalosphaeraceae bacterium | reverse complement strand
AGACATTAGTTCTCGACAACCTCTGCTGTTCCATCTCCGAAGATGACACCCGCACCGATCAGGAAGTCTTCAGCCAGCTTCTCCTGGACGACTTCCGCAATCACCAGACCCTCGCCAAGCTGCAAAGATATGAAACCCAGCTCGAACGCAGCATCCTCCGCTGCATGAAGGAACTGCGTGACAGCCGCAAGGCCAGTGACGCCAACTATACCGACGCGGCCAATTACCTCCGCGACGGCCAGCCCCACGAAGACTACAAAGACCTCGTCACCCCCTACGGCAAAGGAGAGACCGATTCGAATGTAGCCCAAGCCTCCGTGCTTGGGGATAACTCAGCCCCGCCGCAGGCGGATTCCGCTTCCAATTCGCCCGAAGCTGGCCGCTCGAAGCTGGAAGCTCATTCCCCAAACGAACCCAATAATCCTGTTCATCCTGTTAATCCCGTCAAAAATAATGATTCCTCTTCTCCCTCTGTGTCCTCTGTGGCAAAAAATATTGTTTTACCAAACGAACCCAATTCGGATCGTCGCGCCTGCGTAGAACAACAAGACCCCGTGGATTCTCGCGGCACAGAAGCAGGCAGTGCCTGCCTTGACGGCCTGACCAACCCCGACCTCCCCTGGATTCCCGCCGAAAACAAGGTTTATAAAACCGAAAACCAGCGTATCCGCAACAACCCCAACAAACAAAAGTGGAACTATGATTACAAACCCGACTGGTACATCCGCGTTCTCGATGCCGTGCATTTTTCCCCGAAGAAGCGTAAGACAATGACCCACACGGATTTAGAAAAGCAGGCTGGCTGCATCGTGCATACCTTCCAGAATCCCGAACAGTTCCTCCTCGACATCCACGCCATCACCCTCAGACAAAAACCAATCGAACCCAATTCTATTGTAGCCCAAGCCTCCGCGCTTGAGATTAACTCAGCCCCGCCGCAGGCGGACTCCACTACCAATTCGCTCAAAGCTGGCCGCTCGAAGCTGGAAGCTTGTTCCCCAAACGAACCCAATTATATGGAGACTCCCGAAAACCACTACGAACTCTGCGAGGTTTAACCATAACAAACAAGGGCGAACACGGGGGCCGGCCCCTACTATTCGCTTGACAAGGCGGAAATAGAAACTATTGTTAGAGGGAGAAATCAAGGGAACCTCAATAATCAGGAGTTTTGGTATGGAACGACGCGATTTTATCAAGACGACGGTGGCGGCGGGGTTGGCGGCGATTGGCTCACAGGCGGGTGCGGAAACAGCCGAGAAGGCCCCTGCCCTCAAGCCGGTCAAGGCCGGCGGGTTTAATCCCATTGCGGTATCGACGTATTCCTTCTGGCGGTTCATGCCGGACAGCAAAATGCCCATCGAGGCCTGTATTCAGTCGGCGGCGGAGCTGGGCTTTGACGGCGTGGACGTGCTGCAAATCCAGATGGAAAATAACTCCAATTCCTACCTGCAAACTCTCAAACGCACGGCGCTGGTCAACGGCGTGGATTTGTGCAACCTGAGCACGCATCAGGGGTTCGTCTCGCCGGACAAGGACAAACGCCAGAAGAATATCGACCATACCATCGAGTGCATCGAGCTGGCCTACAAGCTGGGCATCCCGTGTATGCGGGTCAATACCGGGCGGTGGGGAACGGTCGAGGATTTCGACGCCTTTATGGCCAAGCGGGGTATCGAGCCGCCGCTGGAAGGCTACACCGACGAGGACGCCTTCCCCTGGGTGATTGAATGCCTCGAAAAATGTCTGCCGGCGGCCGAAAAATGCGGCGTCATCCTCGGGCTGGAAAACCACTGGGGGCTGGGGCGGACGCCGGAGGGCGTGCTGCGAATCAGCAAAGCCATTAATTCGCCGTGGCTCAAGACGCTGGCCGATACGGGCAATTTCCTCGAGGATCCCTACGACAAACTGGCGATGGTGGCGTCGGATACTGTTTTAATTCAGGCCAAGACCTACTACGGCGGCGGACTCTGGTACACGCTGGACCTGGACTATCCGCGGATCGCTGAGATTTTCCGGAAGGTCAATTATCGCGGGTATGTGAGTCTCGAGTTTGAAGGCAAGGAAGACTGGAAGACGGCCATCCCCAAGAGCCTCGAAGTGCTCCGCAATGCCTTTGGCAAGCGTCAGTGATTTAAGCTGTAAAGTGCTGCATTTAATAGGGTTGCGAAGCTGACCCACAGCAGATAGGGCCACAGCAGCATGGATGCGATGGGCTTGACTTTCCAGAAGGCCCGGATGGTCCCTGCGATGGCGGCCCACAGCACGATAATCTCGACCAGAGCCCAGCCGATGCGGTGCAACCCGAAAAAGAGCGGCGACCAGAGCAGGTTCAGGAATAACTGGACCGCAAATAACGCAATAGCATTTCGCACAGACTTATTTTGGATACCCTTACTCCATATCAAGCCGGCCCCAATCCCCATCATTAAATAGAGGATAGGCCAGACCACCCCAAATGCCCAGGATGGTGGCATGAAGGCAGGTTTGGTCAGGGTCTGGTACCAATCCCCTGTGCCTGTGCCGGAGACATAGCCGCTCAGGGCCCCGCCAGCCATACAAACCACCACCCAAACCACTATGGGCGGGATGGTCTTAGCCCAGCTATTCATGGTCCCCTACCAGCGGGCGAACGTGTTCGACAGTGAAATAGACCAGGGTTGCCGAGGCCTCATCGCCGCCATGATGACTGCGCCGCAGGGCATTAATCTTGTCGATATCCCGCTCTTCTTTGAGCATCCGCAGATAGAGGCGTTTGCCCTTGTAGCCGGGGCTGTTTTCGATGAACATATAGGCTGCGGTAGGATTAGTGTCGAGGTTCTGCCGGCTCAGACGTGGTCTCATAATAAAGGCGATAGTATTGTCATCAACCACATGCGGGGTCGCATACAGGGCCACATCGACAACGCCTTGGGCGTCGGCCGTGGCCAGCACGCCGGTTCCTTCGTGGTCTCTAAAATAGGTTGCCAAATCCATATTGGTCTCCTTGAATAAACAGAAGTCGTATTCATTGTATCCAGTTTTCTGTCATACACTACTGGTTTTGGGGGATAAAAGTTCAGGCCGCCATTTACAAAACCGCCTGGGGGGCGTATGATATGCCGCATTAACCTGAAACTTTGTCTTGATTGGACGTATGAATAAATCCATGATTATCACGATTGACGGCCCGGCCGGAGTTGGCAAGAGCACGGTCGCCAGGACGATTGCCCGGAGGCTGGGGGCGGTCTTTCTGGATACCGGGGCGATGTACCGGGCGGTGACACTGGCGGCGGTCGAACGGGGGATAGCCCCGGCCGACACGGAGAAAGTCCGCGGGCTGTTTGAGGTGTGCCGGTTTGAGTTCAGGCCCGAGGCGGACATCATGCGGGTGTTTATCGATGGGCATGACAAGACCGCCGATATCCGCGACCCGAAGATTACCGAGCAGGTCAAGTACATTGCTTCGGCAGGGCCACTGCGGGAAAAGCTGGTACAGATGCAACGGGACTTTGCGGCGGGATGCGAACAGATTGTAACCGAGGGACGCGACCAGGGGACGGTGGCGTTTCCCAATGCGGCGGTTAAGTTCTTCCTGACGGCACACCCCCAGCAGCGGGCGCTGCGACGGTATAAGGAACTGGTTGCGGCGGGCAAGACGATTTCGCTGGAGGAGGTGTTGAGGCAGCAGCAGGTGCGGGATGCCTCGGATGAGAATCGCGAGGTCGGGCCGCTGAAGCCGGCACAAGACAGTATTACGATTGACACAACGACATTAACCGTTGACCAGGTTGTCAACCGGATGGAACAGATCGCAAGGAAAATCATCGATGGCCGATAAGCTTGTATTGAAAGACAGCCTCTTCAAAAAAGTATGGCACAAATTTTGTCACTATTTTTCCGTCTGCGTGGTGGCGGTGATGTATCGACTGAAGGTGTATGGCAGCAACAAAGTGCCGAGAACCGGGCCGGTGCTGGTACTAAGCAATCATCAGAGCTTCTTTGATCCGATGTTCTGTCAGAACTGGATTTGGCGGCCGTTTTATTTTGTGCCGCGAGATACCTTACTGTCTATCAAATTCTGGGGGCCGATTATCGGGTCTTTTTATATTATCCCCATTAAGCGCGGGCAGGCCGACATTTCTGCGATGAAGACCATTATCGAGGTGCTCAAGCAGGATAAGGCGGTATGCCTGTTTCCGGAAGGGACGCGGACACATGATGGCAAGATTGGGACCATCAAGCCCGGCTTTGGACTGATCAGCCGGCGAACCGGAGCGACCATTGTGCCCATGGTCATTGACGGAATGTTCGAGGCGTGGCCCAGGACCCAGAAGCTTCCCAAACCGGGCAAGGTCGGCGTGCTTTTTGGCGACCCCATCAGCCCGGACTATATCAAGGCCAAATCCGATGATGAATTCGCAGCGGAACTGACGAATACCTTCCGTCAGATACAATCTGAACTTCGCACGAAATTAGGCAAACAGCCGTTTGATTATTCCGACCAGAATACCCAGCAGGGATAATCATCTTGTCCATTGATTCAATGTTCGAGTTTTGTTTTTGTGCCGGATGCTTCTGAGCAGTATGGCACCGCCGGCCAACAGCAACAGCGTTGTCGGCTCAGGTACCACAGGGACAGTTTCCGGATCGACAGGCTGGAGGTTGTTTTGAGCATACTGTTGTCGGTTTTGGAGCACGACTGCCCCGCTGACGGGAGTGACAAGCTGGTAGCGACAGGCTATCGTTTGAGCATTGTCACGCTTTGCAGTCCCTATCCCGCGAATCAGCTTATCGACCTGATCTTTGGCCCACAGCCGGATCATGTGGGATGTGACCTGGGGGACTTCCTGCGGCATCACCTGATTGGGGTCGATGGATTCTCTGACAAAAGCAAAGCCGGGCTGTGCGCCCTGCAACTGTCCGAACAGCCGCTGGACATCCGAGGCGATATCCGATGTGCGGGATACGGAACGGATGTTTCCAACGGCTTCCAATTCTTCAAGGACGCGATTCATGCCGGCGCGGACTTGCAGTTCCACCAGTTTCGGACCGGATGGGCGGCGGCTCCATGCCTGCTGGAGGGATTCAGTCCCTTCGAAAATCTGCGGCTGGAGGGAATGAATCCAGACGATTGCCGACTTGCCCGATGCACTGGCAATATCCCATGCAGCGGCCAGTGCGGGGACATTATCTATTCCGCCAGCACAGGTGATGGTTCGTATTTCATCAGAGACACTGGAGAGATTTCCATCGGGCCGGGCGGGAAATTCTTTTTGAACAATTGCATCGCCTGCAATCATTAAATGAATCGGGCAACGAGCAGGGATATCCCGGATGGCATCGGCAATCTGCTGCATATAGTCCTGCATGGTCACGGAGCTGTCGATCACGAGGACGAGCTGGTCCATGGATTCGACCTGCTCCAATAGCTGCTGTTTGATGGCAGTCGTTTGGCCGTCAAAGTCTTTTTGTGACCAGACCGTGGTTATGGCTTTATCGCGTTCCACGCGTATCTGTGTGTTCCGCTGTTCAAGAATGCTATTGAGCAGTGAACCGCGGACAGCATAGCATTTTTTGTCCTGGACATACTCGGCGGTCAATCCGCCGGTGGTTGTCAATTTGCCGGTTGATTCGATCCAGACCTTATGCGATGCGTCCTCCCGGACCTGGAAATTCCGTTCATTAAATACGGGCAACTGAATTGCGGCCTGCCCTACATCGATTAAATCCAGCGGAAATGTAATTCCAATGCGAACCTTCATTTTGCCGCCATTGGAAAGGATCGGAAAACACTGCAACTGCACCCGGTCCGACCCCTGAGTTGTCACCAGCACCGGGTCGCGGCGCTGCTGTACGACGGACTTATATGCTGATTTGGTCTGCGACCGGCCGCCAAAGGCCGCCTCGCATTCGACGTCATCAATCCAGAGTGTCAGCCGTGAGACTACGCCACCGGGAGGAAGCTGAATCTGGCAACGGGCTTCCTTCTCCGACATGATACCGTCATTCTGAAAAACCATAATCCATTCCAGATATCCTGTACACGCCTCGGGATGAATGGTTGCATCCATCTGGGACGAAACCAGTGATAAATTCTTGAGCATGCCGCCAACGACATCGCCGCCCTGGTCAAAATCAAATTCATCAATCCAGAAAGAGGTTCGACCCAGCCAATATTTTTCAGGACGGACGGAATTAAATGTTCTTCCAGTCACACGGTAATAGACACCGCGTACCTTTTCCTGAGATGCAGCCATGCCAAGCCTGAGGAATGGGACAACTTCCATAAAATCATCACCACGCCAAACACGCCGGTCATAGCATTTTTTCAGGAGATAGTCTTTATCGGAAAAAGTCCGAAGCAAGCGGACACCCTGATTCTGTGCATCTTTGTCATCGGATACCGCCATGTGCAGCCCCACCAGCGTGGAAACACAAGGCAGAACAACAGCCGCAAAGGCCAGCAAGCCAAGACATAATCCCGTTTTAAGCAGAGGAATTGTGGGCCGGCAGGAATAATGTTGGCTAATCTTGCGTATCCGTAAGCAGGCCTGAATCGAGGCAATGAGGGACAATAACGGGGCAAGGCCGCAAAATCCAAGCCCCATGAAAAGCACAGCAACGAGAGACACAATGCCGATAGGGATAAACCATATCGTATAAATCAATGAGATGATTACCGCTAATCCGCATAAGAAACCAGCGAGGGTTCGGTATCGCGCATCTGATTTGCCTGATATAATAAATGCCGTCAGATTGGAGACCGGGATGAGCATAAACAAGGCAAAATGCCATGGCGTCGGCAGAGGATTAAACATGGATTCTGAACAAATTCGCGTCAACAGTTCAAATACCGGTGCAAAGGTCGGTAACAGGACACCGAATGCTATCAGATAAAAACTGCCAAATTTTGAAAACCGGGGTTTTTCCTGCCTGGGTATTGAAGGTGTGGATTCTGCCGGCTGAGTCTTTGGACAATCCGCAATGCTCTCTTCTGCCGCCTCGGGCAAGCCAATCCGGGCAAGAATCTGTTTGATTTCATCAGCGCTGACCACCGACAGATTCCGGCGAGTCAGTTCCGCTTCCACATGGCCGCGGATGTCTTCAATCACCTCATCCGGATTGGCCCCGGAGTTGGTCAGACGACGACGCACCTCGATACAGAACGCATTCCACTCCTCAACGGCTCCCGAGCTCCACCTGTTCATGGCTGATCCTTTCTGCTGCGTAACATTTGAACTCCCCTGAGAATCGTATTCATATAGTTGTCCATCATTTCCAGTGTAGTCCTGCCTTCTGCGGTCAGGCAATAATACTTTCGGGCCGGTCCTTCGGCCGATTCGACAAGACGAGTCGTCACCATCCCCTGGGCGCGGAGTCTGGAGAGTAATGGATAGATTGTGCCTTCAGAAATGACCAGTCCGGGAATCTCGGCAACGGACTTGACCAGCTCGTAGGCATAGCATTCCTTGTCGGCCAGTGCGGCCAGCACCGCCAACTCAAGAATCCCCTTGCGAGCCTGAATCGTCCAGTTATCCAACAAATCGGACATCGTTCACCCTTTCATTACATACTACTTTGTATCACAAGATAGCTTGTAATGCCAATAGAAATCCTGAAAATCTCTGAATAATCCTCTTAAGTTATTTATATATAGATATTTATATGTCTGACAATCCGTACTATATTTTCTGGAAATTTGAATTGATTGTTAGATTGTTTTTTCACATTGTGCAATAAATTTATCCAGTTTAATCTTTTACTGGAGATACATTCCTTTTTATCTGATTTTTTTAGCTATCCAGACAATTGCGATTATCGGACTATTAAATAAAAAATAAGGCTCCGTCACTTCTCCACCTTGATACGATTTTTATCCCAATCATGGCATTTCTGTGTTTGCAGTGAATTGGAGATAGAATTACGCATGTTTGATTGCGGGTCGGTGAAAGCCTGCATTAGGCCTGTTTCAATTCTTATTATCGGACATTTCATTAGAAGCACCCAGGCTGGGGTTCCTTTTGGCCGGAATGGATTTATTTCGTAGATTTTATAAGTTCCTGAACTCGACCATCACAAAAGAAGACCTGTGAAGTTTGGTTATGTCAGGTGATTATCGTGACGAACAATGCATGGAAAGCTTACTAAAACCAGACAGCGCGATGATTTGAGCGAGTCGCTCAGGAGCCGCCGGGTATAGGTATTTTAGACAAAAAAAATGGATTGCTATGTTTAATTTGTTTGGAAATCATATTTGTCCGATTGGTGTGGATTTAGGCAGTGGTTTTTTGCGAATGGCACAAATCGGATTTAATGGACGCGGGCCGTATTTGCATGCGGCCGCGATTGCTGCGCGTCCGCAGGACATTGAAGCACAGAGTCCGGCCTGGCAGCGATGGGCCATTGACGCCATCAAAGACCTGCTCAAGACGGGAGGATTCAAGGGTAAAAGCATTGTCACGGCATTGCCATCGGATGATTTATTCATCGACCAGATCAAGGTTCCCCGGGGCGTCCTGGACAAACTGAACGAGGCGGTTGCTTCGCGTGTGCAGAAGAAACTCCCCTTCCCCCCCACCGACGGTATTATTCATTCCGTGCCGGTCGAGGTCGGCCAGGCCAAAAGCGGTGAAGTGGATGTGATTGTGATGGCGGCACACCGTGAAAAAGTGGATCGTCATCTGGCCATTTACGAAAAGGCAGGCCTGGACATCGGCGGCATGAGTGTCTGGCCGATGGCGTTAATCAACAGCTATCGGCGGTTTTTCTGCCGGCGTAAAAACGAACAGGATCGCATTGTAATTCTGATGGATATTGGAACACGACATTGCAATGTCGTCATCGCGCGCGGCGGAGAACTGCTGTTTGCCCGCGTCATTCCAACGGGCTATGTGCATTTAAGCCAGGGACAGATGGTTCAGCGGCTGATTGCTGAAATCGATGCATGCTGCCGGTTTTTTGAGACGATTGCAGGCAAGGTTCCGATTGAACGGCTGCTGCTGCTGGCGGGCAAAAATGTCGATAAAAGCATCTGCGACAAGATGGCCGAGCTGGCCCAGAAGATGGAGATTCCCGCCCAGGTCGGCGATGTGCTGTCGGCCATTGACGTTCATCCCGATTCGGACTGCATGGTGGACCGGCGCAATGTGAATGTGGACTGGGCGACGGCTTTCGGTCTGAGCCTGGAAGGAGCCGGAAAAAATTGAGTCTGATCCATGAAATAAAACGAGCTTTCGGTCGGCGTAATCGGCCAAAGCGTGCTTGATAGTAACCGGAATTCGCTGAAGAGGTAAACCTATGGCGACTATTAATTTTGTACCGAATGATTACATTCAGCAGCGGCAATCCAGCCGGGCGAACCTGATGTATCTGACTCTGCTTGCGGCTCTGCTGGGCGGCATCGGGGTCACGTTTTCGATTATCAAGATGCGTCAGCGCGTCGTCGGCAAGGAACTGGATGTAATCAATGCCAAAATGGTGCAGGCCAAAGAGCAAATCACCCAGTTGGAAGAGTTGAAAACCAAGGGCAAGACCATGATGAAAAGCATGGTGATGACGGCCGAACTGCTGGAACCCGTACCCCGCAGCATCGTGCTGGCCTGCCTGACCAACAATATGCCTTCGGGCGTATCACTGCTGGAAGTCCAGCTCATCGAAAAGGAAAACAAGGTTCTGGTTACCCCTCCGGCTAATGCGGACAAAACCGCAGCCGCTGCCGCGGCCAAGACCGAAACCAAGCCCGGCGCCAAGACCAGCCAATATCAATCCGCAGCAGCCAAGACAAAAAAGAACGCCGCGCCTGAAACCAAAACCGTGCTTCAGAGTAACCTTGAAATCGAGGGGATTGCTCCCAGTGATATCGAGGTAGCCTCGTTTATCGCCAGCCTGAGCGGTTCGATTCTGCTGGATTCCGTCGAGCTGGTCCAGTCCAAGGAACAGGATATTGACGGCGTGAAGTTTCGTCAGTTCCGCCTGCGCACCTCGCTGAAACCCAACCTGACACTGACCAAGGACGATATTTCCAAGATTCGCGTCAAGCGGGAAGAAACCATATAAACCGTCGGGACCGGCGAACAGGAACCGCAGAAAGATAAAGGAAACCAACCATGACCAGTGGAATTCGACATATCATTTTTTTCGCTCTGATTATCGCCATGGCGTATATTTCATGGGCGTATATGATCAAACCGGCCAACGCGGCACTGGCCCAGGAACGATCCTCGGTGGAACAGAAACGGTCCAAACTGCTGGAACTGGATCGGGCCAAGAGCACCGCCAGCGACCTGCATGACCAGCTCAAGCGGGTGGAAGAAGCCATTCAGGTTTTTGAAAGCAAGCTGCCTCCCAAGAGCGAAATTCATACCGTACTGGAAAATGTAACGCTGATTGCCCAGAAAAACGGGCTGACCCCCAAAACCATCAGCACCCTGAAGCCTACCAATAAAAACGGGTATATTGAACAGCCCCTCAAGATGGAACTGCACGGCGATTTCAATTCCTATTATGCCTTCATGCTGGAGCTGGAACGGCTGGACCGAATTACCAAGATTCGTGAACTGACCCTGAAAAAGAAATCTCAATACGAAGGTCAGACGGAAGCGACTTTTGTGATGAGTATTTTCTTTATGGATTCCAAGAGCTAACGGCTGCAGCCTGCGGTTCTGGAGTAACAAGCGGCATTCATTCAAGTGTTGAAAGGATAAATCATGCTTTCGTTCCTTAAAGACGGTCAAACGCTTCCCGCTTCGGCGAATATTGAAAACCACGAAGACGGCGAGGCTTCGGTAACACGACAGGAAGATTACCTGACCGTGGCCGGCCACAGCAAAAAACTGAAACAAAGCACGATTCTGCTGATTGCCCTGTTTGTCATCGGCGGGGTCAGCGTCTTGCTGATGGTCAAGAAAGCCACACCTTCACAGGCCTCGGCGGCTCAGCAAAAAGAGGAGCAAATGGAAATCGAGACGGCTATCGCCCAGCTTTCGGGCATGCAGAGCGAGGTCAACAAAGAGATGAAAAATGTGACCGGCCGGCTGAATCATTTGTCGGAGGTGGGCCAGATCGATGTCAAGGACCTCAAGAAGAATCCCTTTACCCGCGAATTAAGCGCCGGTGAAATCAATCTGGACAACCGGACGCAGATGCAGATTCTGATGGAAAATGCCCGCAAGCAGGAGGCCGGGCTGGAACTCTGGAGTATTACGGCTTCTCCCCGCGGCGCCTGCTGCATGATCAATGACAAGGTGCTCTACACAGGGGATGAAATCAACGGCTTTAAAGTTTCTGAAATCGGAAAACAGACTGTCACCCTTGAACGCGACGGCGCACGCGTGGAATTGAAGATGAACTGATGCGAAGATTATTCGGGAAAAAACAGGACCGTCGCGGAGAAGACTTTGCGGCGGTCATGGATATTCAGGCCGGCCAGACTGAACTGGCACCCGGCCTGCGCAATCTGTATTCCCCGGCATCCACGATCAAGACGCATGTCCGGGATATAGCCGACGTCCTTGGCGAAGAACAGATTCTTAATGCTGAACAACTGGAGGCCCTGCACAATGAACAGCAGCGGGGTCACGTGGACCTTGAGAAATACCTGCAGAAACTGGGCATCAGTAAAGACGATGTTCTGCGGGCCAAGGCCAGACTGTATGGGTTTGAATTTCGCAAGATTGCCCCGGGCGACGTGGATAAGGCTGCTTTTGACAAGCTGGAGCTGAATTATGTCCGAACCAACCTGGTGATTCCAATCGCCTTACGGGATGAGGTTCTGGTCGTAGGCACCAGCGATCCGTCCAACGTGTTCGGTATTGATGATGTCAAGCGTCATGTCGGCATGCCGGTTGACGTGGTGGTATGCAGTTCGGAGGATATCCTGGCCGTCTGCGACAAATTCGACGAATCCAAGCTGAACTACAACGTGGATGAAATCATCGGCGACATGGGAGAAATCGAAGTCGTCCAGGATATCGATGAAGGCAGTGCCGAAGACCTTGAAAAAAGCGCCGGCGAATCGCCGGTTATCAAATTTGTCAATTACTTACTGACCAATTCGCTGCGTGAAGGCGCCAGTGATATTCATATCGAACCCAAGGAAAAATACACCAAGATTCGCTACCGTATCGACGGGATTCTGTTTGAATCCCAGCAGGCCCCGGCCAAGATGCACCCGGCGATCGTCTCGCGTCTGAAGATCATGGCTAACCTGGATATTTCCGAACGGCGCATTCCGCAGGACGGTAAGATCGCTGTCATCATGGGCGGGCGCAACGTGGACCTGCGTGTATCCGTACTGCCATGCAGTCATGGTGAAAAAGTCGTCGTGCGTCTGCTGGACAGCAAGAGCATCATGCTGGGGCTGGACAAAAGCGGCATGGAACCCCGGATACACGATGCCTTTCTCGATCAGATTAACCTGCCTCATGGCATTCTGCTGGTAACCGGGCCCACCGGTTCAGGTAAAAGTACCACGCTGTATTCGGCGCTGGCCCAGATCGACAGCCAAACGATGAATGTTTCGACGGTGGAAGACCCCGTCGAATACAATCTCGAATATACCAACCAGGTCCAGGTCAATGAAAAAACAGGCATGACCTTTTCGGCGGCACTGCGAAGTCTGCTGCGTCAGGACCCCGACATTATCATGATCGGTGAAATCCGTGACGGAGAAACCGCACGTATTGCAGTCCAGGCCGCTCTGACAGGTCACCTGGTATTGTCCACCCTGCACACCAACGACGCGCCAAGCAGCGTTTCGCGTCTGGTCAATATCGGCATCGAACCCTACCTGATTGCCGCATCACTGAACGGTATTCTGGCTCAGCGTCTGATTCGGCGCATCTGCAACCATTGCAAAGAAAACTACACCGCTCCCGAGAATCTGCGCAAGTATCTGGACCGGGCGAAGATTGAACCTTCGCAATTATTCCACGGCAAGGGATGCGACCAGTGCCGCAACAGCGGATACGCGGGCCGGGCGGGTATCTTTGAACTGCTGGTCGTCGATGATAAATTCCGCGAAATCATCAACCAGGACGCCTCGGTCAACAGCATGCGAAAGGCGTTTCTGTCATCCGGCTGGCCGACGCTGTTTGACGACGGCCTGGAAAAGGTCAGAAAAGGCATCACCACGATTGACGAGGTGCTGCGTGCAACGGAAGTCTCCGGCGAAATCGGCGACGATGTCGTCAAAATTTAACGTGGATAAAACTCACAGCAAATAAACGGGAACTGATTATGTTTAATGTCAAAGAAATGCTTGCAACGGCAATACAACGGGGCGCATCCGACGTCCATATCAACGTGGATATGCCCCCGATTATGCGTATCAACACGGAACTGATCGTGATGGAGCTTCCCGAAATCACCCAGGAGATGGCGCGACAGATGGTGCTGGATATGGTCGGGCCGGACAAGCTGAAGGTCTTTGATGAAAAACGCGACCTAGATTTTTCCACCATGCTGGACGACGGCAGCCGTTTCCGTGTCAATGCCCACTGGCAGAAGGAAACCACGGCGATTTCCTTCCGTGCCATTTCCAACAAGATTCCCAATATTGATGGCCTGCACCTGCCACCGATTGTCAAGGAGCTGACGGATCTGCCGCGCGGACTGATTCTGGTGACCGGACATACCGGTTCCGGCAAAAGCACGTCCCTGGCATCGATGATTAACGTTGTCAATGCCAAGTACCGCAAACGTATTATCACGATGGAAGACCCCATCGAATACATGCTCGAAAATAAATCCTGTATGATCGAACAGCGTGAAGTCGGAGCCGACTGCTCGACGTTTGCCTCGGGCCTCAAGCATGCCCTGCGTCAGGACCCGGATGTGATTCTGGTCGGCGAAATGCGCGACCTGGAAACCACCAGTTCGACCATTACGGCCGCCGAAACCGGTCACCTGGTCCTGTCCACCCTGCACACCATCAACGCCTCACAGACGGTGGAACGTATTATCGATATTTACCCGGCCAGCCAGCAGAACCAGATTCGCGCCATGCTGTCCAATACGCTGCAGGCGGTGATTTCCCAGACCCTGTTTAAACGGATCGATAAGCCGGGCATGGTGCCGTGCGTGGAAATCATGCTGTGTACCTCCGCGGTACGCAACTGCATTCGTGAAAACCGGATTTATGAAATTCCCAACATTATTGAAACATCACGGCGGCTGGGAATGCAGACGATGGATTACAGTATCCAGCAGATGTATCTGGCCGGATTCATTGACCGGGACGAGGCCATTCTGCGGTCCAGCAACCCCGGCAAGATGGAACGCGTCCTGCCACCCAAACCCGGACAGGTTCCGAGTGCGGCCATGGCGGCAGCCACAGCGGATTAGCCGCCGCCCGGACCCGCTTGACGCGAATCCGCGAATGAACAGAAAATAACGGAGAAACACAATGGCAACAGCCGTAAAAAATGCACCCAAAACCACCGCCGCCGGTACACAGACGGCGGCCGGCAATCACGGTAAATCGGGCGGATTCAGCATTGAATTCGGTCCCAGCAAAAAAGATATTCTGAACTTTACCAATCAGCTCGCCGTAATGGTTCGGGCGGGTATCAGTCTTCAGGATGCCCTCGAATCCATCGGCACGCAGATTCAGAAACGAAAATTCCGGGTTATCGTCATGGACCTGAAAAGCCGGATTGAAGCCGGCGAGAGCTTTTCACAGGCCCTCGGACAGCACCCGGAGGTGTTCAGCAACCTGTATATCAACATGGTGGCGGCGGCCGAAATATCCGGTTCGCTGAGCGCCATGCTCCAGCAGCTTGTCGAATATCTGGACCAGGAAGCCGATACACGAAGCCAGGTCATCAGCGCCATGGTATATCCTATCATCATCGGCGTCATGGCGGTGACCTGCGTCACGTTCCTGCTGACGTTTGTATTGCCGCGATTTTTGGTGGTGTTTGCCGGCAAGGAACATCTGCTTCCGACTCCCACCAAACTGATCATGGCCGCCAGCGGCGGATTGCGGAACTACTGGTTTATCGTCTTTCCCGCCATCGGCGGACTGGTCATGGGATTCTGGTATTTTACCTCTCGAACCGATATCGGAAAAGCCTGGTGGGATCGCACCAAGCTGCATATTCCGCTGCTGAAAAACCTGTGCCGCAGTTTGTATATTACCCGAAGCATGCATACCATGGGCGTACTGACCAATGCGGGCGTGCCCATTCTGGATACGATTTCCATCACCGCCCACATCACCGGCAATGTGCTGTATGAAACGATGTGGAAAGGGGTTTATGAAGCGGTGCGGCAGGGCAAAAAAATAGCCGCCAGCCTGGGCAGCTATAACCTGATGCCCGGCAATGTTGTCCAGATGATTCAGTCCGGCGAAGAATCCGGTACCATGGGCGAAGTTCTGAGAGATATTTCTGAATTCTACGCCCGGGAACTCAAGACCACCATCAAAACCGTCACCAGTATGATTGAACCTCTGATGATCGTGGTCATGGGTGTCCTGGTGGGCTTTATTGCAATGAGTATTATTCTGCCCATCTTCAAGATGTCCAGCGTGGCGACAGGCAAATAAAACGCTGGCCTATCACAGAAAGGGGTATATCGATGAAAACGATACGTCATAAA
>JBDKVE010000292.1:0-4625 GCA_039679345.1 Anaerohalosphaeraceae bacterium | reverse complement strand
GATTGGCTGCGCCGATGAGGGAGCGTGCTCGGGCCTGCTCTGTGAGCTGAAACGAAAAGAGGAAGCCCGCATGAGACGCGCCCAAAGCGACGCTTATCCATGGTGGAAGGTTGCCGGGCGGACAATCGCCACAATCGGCAACTCCACCATTACCGGCGCCGGAGCAGGTGCGGCGGCAGGCGGCTACGGAGCTGCCGCCGGAGCGGTGGCCGGCTTCGTTGTAGGCGAAATAGACGTATTTACTGACGAGTCGCTTACGACCGGGGCAAGTTTGCGCACCGATGTGGCGGCGCAGTTTAGCCAGATTGATTTCGGACAGGCAACGGACCAATGGAGCAGTCAGTTTGGCTCTATCAACCTTGCTGGACTTCAAGCGGGCGGCGCCGAGGGATACCTGGACAGCCTCAGCGATTCGGCCGGCGCAATTGCCAAGGGGTTGCAGGATGTAAAAAATGCTCTGCGGACAACATCGCTGTCTGACAAGGACGTTGAAGAAAAACTCGACGCGATTAAGGCAAAGGATCCTGCCTTCAACAAGCTCATCGATGAGGTGGTCGCGCTGAATGTGGAAAAGGAGGCGTTTAACCAGCAGCTTGCTGCCGCCATGCAGCAGATCGCCGAGCTTTCGAACGCCATGACCAATAACGTATTGGCCATCGATGCGATGAACCAGGACGCAAGTGAATTGTCCCGCGGCTTTAACCCGCGTGTCATGATGTATATCAAAGACATGGAAACTCGAGCGCTGGCCCGGCTGCGGAAATATCATTACTACATGGCCAAGGCCTATGAATACCGTCTGCTGCAGACCTATACACAGGATTTGAATGTTCAGGCGATCATGGACCAGATAATCAGCATGGCATCGAGCGATACCGGCACGGAAGGCATTCTTCCTCCCGATAAATTCGATGCCTTGAAGGTGGTGTACGAAAACCAGCTCAAGAACCTGGCCGAAGATATTTTGAATGATTTTTTAAACGGCCATACGGAGCGGAATGTCACAACCTACTACACGCTCACGGAAGATGAATGTGCTCAGCTCAATGCGCAAACGCCTTTGACGATCAACTTCTTTGCCCGAGGGCTGTTTCCTTCCAGTCGGGAAAACATCCGAATCGTGAACATGCGTGTCTCGGATATTGACGTTTCCGTTTCAGGAGACTGCGGCAGTTTTGCCCAGCTCATCATGTCGATGCAGCATCCGTCTGTCTCAAGGATTCAGTGGAAAGACAATATTTATGTGTTCCGCCATCTGGCCCAGGATACCAAGGAACCACTCGATATTAAATGGGAATCAGAATATAACGCAGTAACCGATGTGACCCAGGATGTGGGGGTCAGCGCCAGTCAGCAATCGCTTCTGTGGAGTCTTCTGGCGACGGGGTCTCGGCCGAATGCACTGATTTATTCAAGGCCCGGCGCCTGGGCGGATATTTCTATCACGAGGACTGATAACTGGGATTGGGACGGGTGTTTGGATTGCGACTGCCGGATGGATATCGAGTCTTTGACTCTGGAACTAAGTTATGATTATTTTGACAAAGAAGATACTTTCCGGACTCTGCGGGTTGCGGCCGAGCCGAAGGCTTTGTCTCCGGGGTGGCCCGGGAATTTGGCTCCTTCCTTCCAGGTTGACACGCTTGATGTCAGCGGCCGTAAGGACGGGACGGGCGACTTTTACAGAATCTATCCCCCAACCAGTATGGTCCAGGTAACGGCGCCGGCCACATTCGGATACTGGAGATTTGATCGATGGATTAACAAACAGACAGGCATCACAACCTCTGACCCAACGCGGACGATTACCTTTACCTCAACCCCGCGCAATGATCCGAGCGTTTATGCCCAGTATATTTACGAAGGACCCATACTGAACGTGGCCGATTTTAACCTGGATTACGGCGTGGATTTTACGGATTTTCACAGTCTGGCGGCGGCGTGGATGACAACACCGTACGATGAGGAATGGGACAGTGCGTACGATATCAGCACGCCTGCCGATGATGTAATCGATTTTTTCGACTTGCAGGTATTTTGCGAGAACTGGCTGGAGGATGCGCTATAACCGCCAATAAAGATTTTTACAGATGCCAGCGGAATCTGGAACATGGCAAATTCGCAAGGTGCTCGTGTAAACCGCAAGTGCTTTCTGATGCAGCTTGATTGATGTGGACTTGTCGGTTCGACCGTAGTGGACAGGCATTGGGAACTTGTGTGGTGAATTTGGTACTGTCTAAGGCTAGACAGTAGATAGGGGACAGGATACGCGATGCAGGGTGTCGGTTTTGTAAAGGGATTTACATTTTTGCAGGCGGGACAGGAGGTATTACGACACGGTGTCGTATTTGGATACGTGATAGAGACAGTAATATGAATAACAAATTATGAATATTTTAGGAGATATCAAAATGGAAGAACTTGAAGTGATTATAGTCCCACTTCCCTAAATACGAAAGTCCCCACCTGCTCCTTATTTCACTTTCCCGACATCCCTCCTCCCCACTGCGCACTGAAATGTGCACTGATTAGGTATTACCTGCCTTGTATCTACCTTAGATGTGCCTTGTATTTCTCTGATTTAAGTCATTTCTGTAAATGGATTTATAGCATATAAGTGCATATATAATAAATACTTAGAAAAACACTTAAAAAATGCATGTATCACACTGTCGATCCGAAGGTTGCGGGTTCGACCCCCGTCGGCCTCGATGAAAACCCTGTCGGTGTCAATTGCTGACAGGGCTTTTTTTGTGCCTAACACTGGCGTATTAATGGACTTATGATAATCCCCCGAATCTCATTTTGACCTGTTTTCCGCCTTCGATACTGTCAGATACAGACTGTTGCTGACTGTTACTGGAAGGCTTTTTTGAAAGCTGGTTTGTAATCTCCTGAACACTATTTTGATCTCTCCGGGTTTTCCTTAAAACCGATTTTTCCGGTTGGATATTATCTCCCATGCCGGGGACTGTTACAGTTTCACGAAAACAACAAAATAATCAGCACTAAATGAATATTTTTCCTGTTTCAAGGGTAATTTTAACCCGATTATGGTATATGGTTATAGAGAAATACAGAAATGATGGGAAGTGTTTAACAGAAACAGGGGGATTTTTTGTACGGGTCTTGTTTCTGAAAAACAGAAAACTGTTCTGCAAACAAATATGGAACCCCAAAAATGAGCATTTTAAAAACCGCAATATTCGCTCTGACTTGTCTTGTACTATCATCTGTCCTGATTAACCCTGTTTCGGCCTGTCCGCTCAGTGATTTAGATGGGGACTGTAAAACGGACATTATTGATCTGGTTATTTTAGGGGAGCAATGGCTGGATCCTGCTGGATGTCCTGGATATGCAAATGCATGTGCGGATTTTGTTGGAAACGATGGCGTGAATCTGCAAGACTTCTTGCTTCTGGCTCAGGAGTGGGAGCTTAAGCAGAACTATCCGGTGGTAATAAATGAAATTCATTATAATCCCGACCTTCCTTATGAATTGGTGGAATTTGTTGAGCTTTATAATGCAGGCAATCAGGAAATTGATTTGTCTGGGTGGACCTTCAGCAAAGGGATATCCTATACATTTCCCGCAAACACAATCCTTTCTGCCGGTGCTTATCTTGTCATTTCGGAAAACGCTTCCGTGCGTACCCTTTCTCCAATAACAAGTGTTTCCGCCAAATACGGGACAAGCACCTCTGTCCTTATGGGCCCTTTTACCGGCAGCTTGAATAATGAAGGTGAAGAAATTGTGCTGTGCGATGACAGCGGCATGATAGTAGATCAAGTCGACTACAAACTCGGTTTTCCCTGGCCGACGACAGGCGATGCCGTTCCGGACAATGGTACCAATCCGGGTTCCGGCCATTCCATCCAATTGGCAAATCCGGCATTCGATAACAACTTAGCCGCCAACTGGCGCAGCGCTTTTCCAACGCCCGGTGCCGCAAACACCGCCGTTTATGCAGAAAATCTTCCTCCTCTGATTCGGCAGGTTGTTCATACCCCTGAGTCGCCGACAACGGCTGATATGGTAACCGTATCGGCCAAGGTTACGGACAGCGATGGCATTCATTCGGTAACCCTTTTGTATCAGGTTGTCATCCCGGGAGACTACGTTACCAAGGGAGATGCAGCTTACAATTCATGGATATCACTGGCAATGCATGATGACGGGATCAACGGAGACTCGTTTGCACAAGATTCAGTGTACAGTGTTGAGCTTCCGGCTGCAACGCGACAGCATCGCTATCTGATTCGCTATCGGATTGGGGCTCAGGATAACGATGGACGCAGCATTACGGTACCTTACGCCGATGACCCTCAGTCTAATTTTGCATATTTTGTATACAACGGTGTTCCGGCCTGGACCGGGGCTATTCGACCGGGCGTAACTCCTCCTGTAACCTATGGGGCCGAGGTGATGAATGCCCTTCCGGTGTACCACATGATCAGCAAACAAACCGATGTCGAGAGCGCAACGTGGTATAGCAAATATACCGGTGAGGACTACCTCTGGTATGGAACGCTGGTCTATGACGGCAGGGTTTATGACCATATCCGATACAGGGCACGCGGAGGTGTCTGGCGCTATGCCATGGGTAAAAATATGTGGAAATTTG
>JBDKVE010000291.1:0-18686 GCA_039679345.1 Anaerohalosphaeraceae bacterium | reverse complement strand
GCTGGACTATCTGCGTGTGAGCGTCAAATACCTCCTGTTTGATCTGGAGGCGACACGTCGGGAAAATGCCTACCTCAAAAGCCTGCTGCAGAAAATGGAATAAAAGAAAAGACACATTCGACTCGGTGTATTCTGAATCGAATGTGTCTTCTTATTAACTTAGACGACCTGCATAGTCGCCTATATAACGATATTCACTAACCTGCCTTTAATCACAATCACTTTTTTGGGCTGTTTGCCTGCCATCGCGGCCTGGACTTTTTCGCTGGCTAAGGCCGTCTTTTCAATTTCAGCTTCGGAAGCGTCGGCGGCCACGACGATTTTATCTTTAATCTTGCCCAGCACCTGCACGGCGATTTCAACCTGCTGTTCTTTGGCCAGTTCGGGGTCGAATGTCGGCCAGGGTTCATAGGCCAGTGTTTTGCTGTGGCCCAGCTTTTCCCACAGTTCTTCGCAGATATGCGGGGCAAACGGCGCCAGCGTCAAGACAAATTGCTCAAGGACGGATTTGGGACGCACATCGTAGCGGCCCAGATGATTGACGAAAATCATCATCTGGCTGATGGCGGTATTGAACGCAAAGCCTTCGATATCCTGCGTCACCTTCTGGATGGTCTGGTGCAGAATCCGCACGGTGTCGGCATCCGGGGCGGCATCCTGAACGGCCTTGTGCAGGTCGCCGGTTTCCTGATCGATCATCAATCGCCAGACCTTGCCGAGGAAGCGGTGCACACCTTCGACGCCCTGCATACTCCAGGGTTTGGTTGCCTCCAGCGGCCCCATGAACATTTCATACAGACGCATCGAGTCGGCGCCATAGTCGGCGATGACCTTGTCGGGGTTGATGACGTTGCCGCGAGACTTGCTCATCTTCTGATTGTCTTCGCCGAGGATCATCCCCTGGTTGACCAATTTCTTGAATGGCTCCGGCGTAGAAGTATAGCCCAGGTCAAAGAGTAATTTATGCCAGAAACGCGAATACAGCAGATGCAGTACCGCATGTTCGGCGCCGCCGATATACAAATCCACCGGCAGCCAGTATTGTTCTTTTTCCGGGTCAAAGGCCGCATTGGGATTTTTCGCATCCGTGTAGCGGAGGTAATACCAGCAGCTTCCCGCCCACTGGGGCATGGTGTTGGTCTCGCGTTTGGCTTTTATGCCATTGGGCAGGGTAACATTGACCCAGTCGGTTACCTTGGCCAGCGGGGGTTCGCCGGTGCCGGTCGGCTTGAAGTCTTCCACCGGCGGCAATCCCAGCGGCAGATCGGTTTCTTTCAGGGCAATCGTGCGGTCGCCCTCGGCGTGCAGAATCGGGAACGGCTCACCCCAATACCGCTGTCGGCTGAACAGCCAGTCGCGCAGTTTGAAATTCACGGTTTTTTTGCCGAGGCCTTGTTCTTCCAGCCAGTTTGTAATTTTCTCTTTGAATTCCGGGGTAGGCAAACCATTGAAAGAACCGGAATTTACCGCATAACCATCACAGATAAAGGCCGAATCCAAACTTTTCAAAATAGTCTGATCAGGATTCTTCATGATTTCGGGTTCATGTGCAATATCTAAATAACGAACGTTATTGACATTGAACCAATCTTCTATATTCGTATGGTCTTCTTGATGAGGAACTGCGTATAGCGTTGAACCATTTTCAAGAGAAATTTTCTTGTAATTCTGTTTTTCGGCGTATTCTGCCCACCCGTCTTTCGAACTTGCATTTTTGGAAATGATGTAAAATCCCATATACCCAAGGCCTTCCTCGGGTGTTTCAGAGTCCCTGTATTCCTCAGCATGATTAATAATCCATGCTTCTTCTAATGTTTGGGCGACCACCTGAATAATCGGCAGGCTGAATTTTTTGGCAAATTCAAAGTCGCGGTCGTCGTGGGCGGGTACGGCCATAATCGCGCCGGTGCCGTAGCTGATGAGCACATAATCGCTGATCCAGACGGGGATTTTCTGTCCATTGACCGGGTTGATGGCATAGGCGCCGGTGAACTGGCCGGTCTTGTCTTTGGCCAGGTCGGTGCGGTCGAGGTCGCTTTTGCGCGAGGCCTGCTCTTTATAATCCGCAATGGCCTGCTTGTATTGGGCCGTGGTAATCACATCGACCAGCGGGTGTTCGGGAGCCATAACCATATACGTTGCACCGAACAGGGTATCGGGCCGCGTGGTAAAGACTCGCAACTTGGCATCGTGGCCGTCCAACTGGAAATCCACTTCGGCGCCGACGCTTTTGCCGATCCAGTCCTGCTGGAGCTTACGAATCGATTCAGACCAGTCCAATCCCTCCAGCCCGTCCAGCAGCCGCTGGGCGTATTTGGTGATGCGGAGCATCCATTGCCGCATGGGTTTGCGGATGACGGGGTGTCCGCCGCGTTCGCTGACACCGCCGACGACTTCCTCGTTGGCCAATACCGTCCCCAGTGCCGGGCACCAGTTGACGGGGGCATAGGATTCATAGGCCAGGCGGTTGTCGTTGATGTATTTCTGGACAGCGTCTTCGCCCTGGGCCTGGATGTCTGCCGGAATGGGCAATTCCTCAATCGGCCGGGCCTTTTGCTGAGTCTCGTCGAACCAGCTATTATAGAACTTCAGGAATATCCATTGGGTCCATTGATAATACCCGATATCGGTCGTATCGACCTGCCGGTCCCAGTCGTAGGAAAAGCCCAGCGACTGAATCTGGCGGCGCATATTATCGATGTTTTTCTGGGTGGTGACGGCCGGGTGGGTGCCGGTCTGGACGGCGTACTGCTCGGCGGGCAGGCCGAAGGCGTCCCAGCCGATGGGGTGCAGGACATTGAAGCCCTTCATGCGTTTATAGCGGGCGACGATATCGCTGGCGGTGTAGCCTTCCGGGTGGCCGACATGCAGGCCCGCGCCGGAGGGATACGGGAACATATCCAGCACATAGTACTTGGGCCGCTGCTCCAGCGGCAGGGTGGGGTCGGGCCGGGCGGTTTTGGTCTTCGTCGAGCCGTTCGGCGCGGCGAAGGTCTTGTTCGAGACCCAGTAGTCCTGCCATTTTTTCTCTATTTGCGTAAAGTCGTATCCGCCTTTTTCCATGGTCATATACCTTCACTCTATTTCTACTGATTCTGCTTAAAATTGTCCGTTTCGGTGCGGCTAAAGAGCTTTGGGCCGCCAGCTTCCAGCACTATCTTCATCATCGCGGCTGCGCAGGGTAACATTTCCCTGTGCATAAACGCGGCCTGTGGCCGCCGCGGAATAACCATACCCGTTGGGTATGGTTTGCTGTCAATTCTCGATTTATCCGAAAGAATAAACCGGGAATTATACCACTTTTTTAGGGAAAGAAAAGCCTGTAGTTGGAACTATTCGGGCTGGGGGGCCAACAGACCCAAGCGTCTTGTCATACCCCGCGCACGCGGGCATCCACCGGTTTTTATATAAAGAATATACTTGAATGCCTTGGCATATAGATTAGCATATACACGGCCTGGTAAAATAGCAGTATTTCAGGGGGATAAGAGGCCTTTATCAAGGCAGAAAGTGAATTGGAAATGAGATCATGGACAAGACGCATGTTTCTGAGGACTGCCGCGTGCGGCGCGGCGGCGGCTTCGCTGGAAAGCTATACGACAGCACAGGGGGTTTCCGCGGCGAAAACGGCACTCAATCCGGACAATAATAGTGTTCTTTGTGAGGCCCTGTCTTTGAAATTTCTCGGCACAGGCGCCGCCGACTGGTCCCTGGACCAGTACCCGGATAATCCGGATACTCTCCTTGCCGGCCGTCACAGGGGGTTTTCGTCCATGCTTATCAATGGCTCTGTCTTGATAGACTGCGGCCCGACTGTCCCGAAGGCTTTGAGCCTGCTGCATGTCCATCCGGACAGTATTACCGATATCCTGATTACGCACACTCATGGTGACCATTTCAACAGGCAGTCCATTGAGACGATTGCTTCCCGGCGGTCAGCGGATAAGACAGCCATGAATGTCTGGATGCACGAGAATGCCGCCCGGGATATCGCTGCCATGAAAGGCTGTTTTGTCAGGCCTGTAAAGGAGTATGCTCATTTTCGTGTTCAGCAGATGGACATTCTTCCGCTCGAAGCCAATCACCGGGTTGAGAACAGCACGGAAAAACCGCTGTATTATCTTTTCAAGACTTCAAACAAGAGCCTGCTTTATGCGCTGGATGGGGCCTGGCTGACGACCCGCACCTGGCGCGTTTTCATGCAGGAAAAACTGGATGCGGTTGTCTGGGATGCCACCATCGGCAAGCAGGAAGGGGACTATCGTATTTTTGAGCATAACAGTCTGTCGATGATACGCCAGATCAACCAGACGCTGTCGAAACAAAAGATATACGCCCCGGACGCCAAAATTATCCTGTCGCACCTGGCGCGATCCCTGCACCCCGAACATGCTGTCCTGAAAAAAGAACTGGAATCTGAAGGGATGCTCCCTGCCCACGACGGATTGGACGTGAATGTCTGAGGGAATGCCTGTAGTTTGAACTATTCAGGACGGGGGAGGCCGACAGACCCAGGCGTTTTATCATCCCCGCACAGGCGGGTAGCCGGCTTTTATACTGTTCCAGGATGAAATTGTCCGCCCGAGGCGCGGCTGCTATTTTCAAAATTGGCAAAAATGAAAATAAGCTTGAGGCCTATTTTTAATCGTCCGGGGCAAAATCTCCTTTTTGTTGAGTCGTTTTTGGGGATAAGGCATGTGGTCCGGCACAGGTCTGGATATCCACTGGTTTTAATATAAAGAATATACTTGAATGTCCTGACAGATTGATTACCATATACGCGGTTTAAGTAAAGTAGCAACGACTTAGAGGGATAAGATGCATATAATAAAGACAGCAGTGGGATTTGGATGCACGATGGTAGTTTCATTTATCCTTTTTGCTAAATGTTAGGAACAGCTTTTAGTAACGATACAAATAATCGATGAAATTCGTGTTTAGCAGGCTTTAATACATGAAAATGAATAAAAGAGAAGTCATTGCCATTGTTTTGGCTGCAATTATTATAGTCATAGGTTACATCTCGTGCAGAAAAATCATTACTTCCTTAAGGACTGTTGAGACGGCCGAAAATGTCAAAGATATAAAAGGACTTCCAAGCTGGCTCTATTTCTTGTCAAGTTCAGCCCAAAATATATCTTATTGGAAAACACCTTTGTATCGCACAACCTATGAATACGAAGTCAGTGAAAAGGATTTTTTAGAATGGGCAAAAGAGCATGATATCCAATTGACCTCTATTGACGGTTTCACACAGGTTTTCCGCTATTCAGGTCACACAACGTCCTATCCTGATGCCGATGATCCCAATCAACTGTCTGAATATGAGTCAAAGAGGATGGCGACTGTAAAGGAGGGGTATGAATACCATACTATACAAGATAACGGCGGCGGTTTACATCTGGTCTATGATTCTAAAAATCATAAAGCTTACTATGATTACTCGTTTAGATGATGCGATCACTTGAGGGGCAATTATAATCGGATCTGAATGGAGAAAAACATGTTTTTTAAACGAATATACGGGAAAACTAAGTTGCGTCGTAAATGGCTATATGCCTTTGTAACAGTTGCTCTAATTTTATTGGTGATACATTTGCATTTGACCTACAGAATCCATCGATTTACAGTCAGTATATGTGAAAACACCATTAAGGGGCAAAGTCTCGAGAATCCTGATATTGTTTCTATCCATGACACTCTTCTTGATGGTATGAAAAATGACTTGACATCAGGATATCGTATTTCGGTTGTGCCGTACGATGCATGTGAATTCGAATTCCCGAAGGTAACTCATTCAGCATTTATCTCAACAAAATCCCAAGAGAGAGCATTGCGAATACGATATGACCCATTCAGAAACCAATTTCATATTGTTGGATGGTGGACGGTTCGATAAGCATAAATGCTCTTGGTGGCCGTTAAACATCCTTTATAAAACATGACTGAATCCCTGACTTTTCATGCGAGTATATCGACTGCACGATATGATGAAAAGGGACAGCGAGACAATATAGCCGGACAGGCCGATGAGAAACAGGCCGTCTCCAAATAAATAGCGAAGATAGATTATGAAGATATTTTTATACCCATAAATGGAAAAACAGATCGTACTGATCAGGATTATCCATAGAACTTCCAGGCTTGCGACGGCGTAGTTTTTTGTCGATGGAGCCTGCCGGATGACGACGGAGCAAAATCCGCAAAGCAGCAGGCAGCATAAAATGAGTATCATGTCTCCACCGATTAACAGAAGACTATAAGCGTGTTTCAGGGATACTGGCCCTTGGATGGCAAAGATTGAAATGAGCATATGCAAAGCTGGAATTATCAAGGCTGCCAAAATAGAGAATAAGCAGATGCAGAAATTTCTTGACGTGAGCATGGTCGTATTGTTGAGATGTTTGAGCAAATTCCATGCAAATGAACCGATTCCTGCGGTGACTAAACAGCCGAATAAGGCGGGCCAAAGCACTCGATACAGCGTCAGTATTTGAAGCGGGGGATTGTAGTCAGTATCGTAAATGAACAAGGGCCAGTATCTGAAAATCAAGCCGCAAAGCATGACGACATAAAACAGAGGCAGGGCGAAGAGGGTGATCCAACAGGCTGTTCTAATCTTCATGCTGTCTCCCGTGTGCTCCATCAGGGATTATCAGAAACGGATACAAAGCCGCCCTGACAATCCAAAAGAAATTTCAAGAGAAAATAATACGAGGTTTAATATAACCTACTGCCGTAGGTGGGACTTGAACCCACACGGGGTGTGAACCCCTCAGGATTTTGAATCCTGCGCGTCTGCCAGTTCCGCCACTCCGGCCGAAAGTAAGGTGCTTACCATATCCGAAAAAGCCCGGCCGGTCAAGACAAATCTCCTGCCGGATTGTCCAGAAATACGATATCTTCGGGGACCGCGGCGACATCCCGGCGGTCCGGCCCCAGCAGGGACCGGATTTCCCGGCTGTGCTTGCCGGCCAGCATCTTCAATTCGTCGCTGGACAGGCTGGCGACCGCCTTGGCGGCGTCGTTGACCATGACCACCGCCCCGACTTCAAAGGTGCCCTCGATTTTGCGGATGCCGCTGGGCAGGAGGCTTTTGTGGTTTCGCAGGGCCTTCATGGCGCCGTCGTCCACCCAGATGGTGCCTTCGGCGGCGTTATTCAGAATCCAGCGGGTCCGGTTTGACAGTTTTTCCTTGGGCATGAACAGGGTGCCGAGGTCTTCGCCGTCCAGTAATCGACGGATGACGTCTTTTTCGCGGCCGTGGGCCAGCAGGACCCGGCAGCCGGCATAGGCGGCGATCCTGGCGGCCATGATTTTGGTTTTCATGCCGCCGGTGGAATACATGGAGCCTTTGCCGCCGGCAGCCTTGACGATTTTGTCGGAGATTTCGCTGACGACCTTGATGGGCTGGGCGTCGGGGTGCTCTTTGGGATTTTTGTCGTAGAGGGCGTCGATATCGGTCAGGAGAATCAGGACGTCGGCGTCAATCTTGCTGGCAACGAGCGCGCTGAGGCGGTCGTTGTCGCCGAAGGCTGTGCCGATTTCCGCGGTCGAGACGCTGTCGTTTTCGTTGATGATGGGGACAACGCCCATGTTGAGCAGGGTCTCGATGGCATTTTTCAGATTGAGGTAGCTTTTGCGGTTTTTGAGGACTTCGGAGGTCAGCAGGGCCTGGGCGACGATGAGTCCCTGTTCGGCGAAGGCGTCGTGGTATTCATGCATCAGCAGGGGCTGGCCGATGGCGGCACAGGCCTGGCGGGTCTGCATTTCGGTGATGGGGCCGGGCAGGCCGAGGCGTTTGGCTCCCATGCCGATGGCGCCGCTGGTGACAAGAATGGTTTGTTTGCCCTGTCGGTTTAATTCCGCGATTTGTCCGGCCAGGCTGCGGATATAGTCCATATCGATGCCGCTGCCTTTGGTCAGGGTGTTGGTTCCGACTTTGACGACGACGCGTTTTGCGCTGCTGAAGTTTCTCATTGTTGGAAAGTCCAGTTTGTATCCAGTTTTTTATGGGTATAGGCTTTTGCGGCGGGGCCGCTGTAATTTTCGACGAGATGGCCTTTGCCGGCCAGAAGCCATTTATAGATGACCAGGCCTTCCAGCCCGACCGGCCCGCGGGCATGAAGTTTGTGGGTGCTGATGCCGACTTCGGCGCCCAGGCCGTAGCGGAAGCCATCAGCAAAGCGTGTGCTGGCGTTCCAGAAGACATCCGCCGAATCGACCCGGCGGAGAAAACAGCTTGCGGCCTGTTTGTCTTCAGTCACGATGGCGTCGGTGTGGCCGGAGCCGTAGTGATTGATATGGTCAATGGCCTCGCTGAGGCTGCCGACGACCCGAATCGACAGGATATAGTCGAGGTACTCGGTTTTCCAGTCGTCTTCGGTGGCGGGCTTGCAGTCGATAATCCGGCGGGTCTGTTCGCAGCCGCGGAGTTCGGTTTTCTTTTCGTCCATGGCGGCCTTGAGCAGCGGCAGGAAGGCGGCGGCGATATCCTGATGCACCAGCAGCGTCTCTGCGGCGTTGCAGACGGCGGGGTACTGGCATTTGGAATCCACGGTGACTTTGACGGCCATGTCGATAGCAGCGGCCTTGTCGATATAGACGTGGCAGATGCCGTCGGCGTGCCCCATGACGGGGATGCGGGTGTTGTCCATGATGTGCCGAACGAAGGCGTTGCTGCCGCGGGGGATAATCAGGTTGATATAGTTGTCCAGCTTGAGCATGGCGGTGACATCATCGCGGGTTTCCAGCAGCCCCAGCCAGCCAGCCGGCATTCCGGCGTGGACGGCGGCGTTGGAGATAACCTCGGCCAGAATCTTATTGGTATGCGCGGCTTCGGAACCGCCTTTGAGCAGGACAGCGTTGCCGCTTTTGAGACACAGTGAGGAAATCTGCACGAGGGCATCGGGGCGGGATTCGAAAATGACGCCGATGACGCCGATGGGGCAACTGACCTGATAGAGTTCCAGCCCGCTGTCCAGTTCCATGGCCGACAGGGTTTTTCCGACAGGGTCGTTCAGTTTAATCAGACTTTCCAGACCTTTGCAGACTTCGTCGATTTTGGCGGCATCGAATTTCAGGCGTTTGAGCAGGGGTGTTGCCAGACCCGCCATCTGGGCAGCCGCCATGTCTTCGGTGTTGGCGGCGATAATTTTGTCCTGATGGCTTTTTAAGCTTGTACGGATGGACTCCAGTGCGGCGTTTTTTCGCTGACTGTCCATCGCGGCAAGGTCAATGGATGCCTTTTTTGCTCCGGCGGCTATGTCGCAAATATCCATGGTTCACAGTTCCTGTCTGTCGTATCCGTTTTCTGGCGGCTAAGTATATCCATAGAAATGAGTTAGGCACTTTTGTGCCATCATTTCCGATGACTTGCGGCTATTATATCCGGAATGGTCCCGCTTTCCACTTTTTTTGCAGCCTGATTGCGGATGGATGAACAGACCCGGCACATGGCAGCGAGGGAAATCAATTCAGGAATAAATCCCCATCTCCCGATGGAACAGCGTGCTCTAAAGCAGTCTTGCCGGTTGCGGCGCTTTTGACGGGATTGGGGAATTTAAACACGGCAGAGGGATTGCCCATGGGATTATAGACGGCCAGTCCTTTTTCGAAGGTGCGAGTGTAGCAGCCGTTTTCCTCCAGTTTGCCTTTGGCGGTGGGTTTGCCGATTTTAGTATCCCAGAAGGGATACCAGCTATGCAGATGGTCCGAACTGGGCAGGGGATTGGGGTCGGAAAACAGGCAATACCCATCCGAGACCGTCATGGACAAGGTGGTTGTGGAACGCATTAAGTTAAGGTCTTCTCTGGAGTTATGAAACCATGTCTCCAGGCAGTTGATCGTTGGTTTCCGCAGATTTTCCCCGGCCCACTGGAGGCTGTCGGCGATGCGTGTCCAGTCGGCGGCGGTTTTACTGCGGGTACATTCCATGAAATAGCCGTTGATATATGGGGCGGACTGCGGCGTGATGCTGTCGTTGGCATTGCATAATATTAAGGCATTGGTGCCGATCGCTTTGCGAATGGTTTTGACCAGTTCCAGCCGGTCGGCATCGTCCCGCCACCAATCCAGCATGATTCCATCATAAACACCGGAATCGACAACGGCTTTAGCCTGTTTGGCGAGATGCTCACGGAATTCCGGATTTTTGTAGTCCAATAACCAGTATCCGCCTTCGGACCAGCCGGCGAGAGGAATACCGTTTGGGTCGCGCTGATACCATGCGTGGTCCTGCGGCAGGTAAGTATTGGGGGCATCATAATAGCGGATTTCGGCCAGAATGATGAGATTGGGGTTTTTCTGGAGCAGACTTTGACGCCGCTGCAGTGCCTTCTGAATGCTGTCGGCATCCAAATTGTCTGCCAGTCCAAGATGGGAGTTGTTCCATTTCAAACCCAAATGGTCCGGCATGCAGAAAATCAGGTCGTGGCGGGCGATGAGAGTGTCCGCATCCTCATTTTTAACGCTATCACAGGGGCTCCAGGCCTGAAATACGGAAGGGAAATCCCTGTTTTTGACGCGTTGAAGTACCGTTTTATTATTATTGGGTTCGTTTTGTTCTTGTGCGAATCCAAAGTTGGAAACTACCAATACTGCCAAAAACCAAGTTTTAATCATATCTGTATTATTCCATTTCTCTGAACCATACTCAAAATTTAGAATTAATATTTCTACAGGAAAAAAAGAAAAAGACAAGGTTTTTAATTTTTGAAAAATTTCTCGAACCAAATATCTAAATAGTAGTAAACATTATGTGATAGGAATAACTATTTAGGTATAATCGAAAATTATGAATAACGACCAAATAGCGATTAAAGTGCGGGATTTTGAAAGACGGTGCAGAGAGTCGGGATTGAAGATGACCCCGCAGAGGTCTGCCGTTTATAAGACATTGATCAATACCGACATGCATCCCACGGCTGAGGATGTTTATCGAGAGGTCAGGAAGGAAATGCCTGCGATTTCTCTGGATACGGTCAACCGAACGCTCTTGACATTGGCCGAAATTGGGGCGGCGTTTGTGGTGGAAGGAACCGGGCAACCGAGACGATTTGATGGCGGGCTTGAAGATCACCAGCATTTTTTGTGTATTAAATGCGGTAAAATTATTGACTTTCATCATCCTCCGTTCGACAATATTCAACTGCCGCATGAGATTGAAGGGAAGTTTAAAGTCCTACGGAAAACCGTATATTTGGAAGGACTTTGTGAACCATGTCAAAATCAGTCAACAATCAAAGAACCTGTGAATTAACTATAATAGAAAGCGAGGTTACACAATGGGTTTAAAGGGAACCAAGACGGAAAAAAATCTCTTAACAGCTTTTGCGGGGGAATCCCAGGCACGGAATCGTTATACGTATTTTGCCGGTCAGGCGAAAAAGGATGGCTTTGAGCAGATCGCGGCGATTTTCGAAGAAACCGCAAATCAGGAGAAGGAACACGCCAAGAGACTGTTCAAGTTCCTTGAAGGCGGCGAAGTTGAAATTTGTGCGGCCTTTCCGGCAGGGGTAATTGGTACAACGTCGCAGAATCTTCAGGAAGCAGCGGCGGGTGAAGATTATGAAACCAAAACGATGTATCCGGACTTTGCGAAAATTGCGGATGGAGAAGGGTTTGCAGAAATTGCGGCCGTATTCCGCAAGATTGCGGTTGCCGAGGCGCGTCATCGGGATCGGTATCTGGCCCTGAAGAAGAATGTGGATACCAATGCCGTATTCAAGAAAGACCAGAAAGTCCGCTGGGTATGTCGGAATTGCGGGTATGTTCATGAAGGGCCAGAGGCACTGAAGGTTTGCCCGGCCTGTGCACATCACCAGGCTCATTTGGAGTTGGAAGCAGCGAATTATTAATCATTTATCGTAACCAGATTTAAGTCGTGCTGGTTATGCGGCTGACGGGACGGCCGGGCCATGCCCTTGCTGAAGGCGGGCCTGGCCCCCGAAGCCAAAATCTTGTATAGGAACAACAAATTGGGTTCGTTTGGTATGCGGGAGCTGATAAGCAATTATGTATAATATGGCAAAATGGACCAATAAAGTAGGGATAACATTAATGGCGGCCCTTGTTGTTTTATCCGGGTGCCAAAGGAGTACAAATATGGAAGAACGAAAAGGCATAGTGACGTTTAAAGGCGGCCCCTTGACGCTGGCTGGGCCGGAACTGAAACTGGGACAAAAGGCGCCGGAGGCTATCGTTACGGGAAACGATTTGTCCGATGTGGCGATCTCCTCTTTTGCGGGTAAAGTTGTGATACTTTCGACGGTACCTTCTCTGGATACTCCTGTTTGTGATGTCCAGACCCGCAAATTCAATGAAAAGGCAGGGGCTTTGGGGGATGTGGCCATTTTGACCATCAGCATGGATTTACCGTTTGCCCAGAAACGCTGGTGTGGTGCGGCCGGTGTGGACAAGGTCAAAACGTTCAGTGATTATAAAGATGCCAAATTCGCAAAGGCCTATGGGCTTTTGATTAAAGAGCTGCATTTGCTGGCCCGCTCGGTCATTGTGCTTGATAAAAAGCAGACGATTCGGTATATTCAAATCGTACCGGAAGTGGCTACCGAACCGGACTATGATTCGGTATTAAAAGCAGTGCAACAGGTGCTATAGAATCAGCTTTGGTGCCCGATTGGGCCGCACAAGCGAAAGAAAGGAACAACAAGGATGCGTGCATTAACAAAAAATGTCTATTCCGTGGGCGTGCAGGATTGGGATCGCCGGTTATTTGATGAACTCATTCCTTTGCCGGATGGAACCAGTTATAACGCCTACCTGATTAAAGGCTCCGAAAAAACAGCTCTTATTGATGCCGTTGACCCCGCCAAAATTCAAGACCTGATCAGCCATCTGGTTGGGGCCGGGGTTGACAAGCTCGATTATGTCATCAGTCACCATGCCGAGCAGGACCATTCCGGGGGCATTGTGGATGTGTTGATGATGTATCCGGATGCCAAGATCGTGACTAATGCCAAGTGCAAGGGTTTGCTGCTGGAGCATCTGGACGTAGATGAGGAGCAGTTTATCGAAGTATCGGACGGACAGACGTTATCGCTGGGTGATAAAACACTCCAATTTATCATTACCCCGTGGGTGCACTGGCCTGAGACGATGTGTACTTATCTGAAAGAGGACAAGATTCTCTTCAGTTGTGATTTCTTCGGGTCACATCAGGCTACCAGCTCTGTTTTTGTTGAAAATGAGGCCAAGGTCTATGAGGCGGCCAAACGCTATTACGCGGAGATTATGATGCCGTTTCGCAGTGCGATTGCGGGCAACCTCAAAAAGCTGGAACCGCTTGAGATAGCCATGATTGCCCCCAGTCATGGGCCGGTTTATCCGCGGCCGGCGCTGATTATGGATGCCTATAAGGACTGGATCAGCGACAGGGTCGAGAATAAGGTCGTTATTGCCTATGTGTCCATGCACGACAGTACCCGCCGGATGGTGGAGTACCTGGTGGAATCGCTGATGGATAAAGGTGTAGGCGTCAGGCAGTTTAATCTGACCGGGATTGATCTGGGGCATGTGGCCATTGAATTGGTTGTCGCGGCGACGGTGATTCTGGCCGCCCCGACGGTTCTGGTCGGGCCGCATCCAACAGCGGCTCATGCGGCGTTTGTGGTTAACGCATTGAAGCCCAAAACGAAATTTGCCGGGATTATCGGCTCCTTTGGATGGGGCAGCAAGCTGGTGGAGACGCTGAGCGGTTTGCTGGGCAATCTTAAGGCTGAAATCCTGGAGCCTGTGATGGTGAAAGGACAGCCCAAGCCGGAAGATTTTGAGAAGCTTGAGGCTCTGGCCGAGACGATTCAAGCCAAACATCAGGGATTGAATATCCTTAAGTAAGCATAGCGTGATTACAGAATTCAAGGACTCGCCGATGGCGACGGAGAAAACGAAAGGATTAGATTATGGCAGCGAAACTGGAAGTGTATAAATGTACGTTGTGCGGCAATATCGTGATGGTCATGCATGGCGGTGACGGGGAACTGGTCTGCTGCGGACAGCCGATGAAGAAGATGGCGGAGAATACATCGGACGGAGCGAAGGAAAAACATGTTCCGGTTATTGAAAAGATTCAGGGCGGCTATAAAGTCAAGGTCGGTTCGGTGGCTCATCCGATGGAAGAAAAGCATTACATCGAATGGATTGAACTGCTGGCCGACGGCAAGAGCTATGTACAGTTCCTCAGTCCTGGACAGGCTCCGGAAGCAACTTTTATGGTGACGGCGGATAAAGTAACGGCCCGCGAATACTGCAATCTGCACGGCTTTTGGAAGGCGTAAGCCACTTCGGTGCGGTTTGCTCTCATAAACAGGAATCAATACTTACATAGAAAGATAAGCCATGTTGAAAAAAAGCGTAGAAAAAGCATTTAATGAGCAGATTAATGCCGAGACATATTCGGCATACCTGTACTGGTCGATGTCGGCGTGGTGTGAGACAAATAACCTGCCGGGTTTTGCCAACTGGATGCGTATTCAGGCGCAGGAAGAGATGACCCATGCCCTGAAGTTTTATACGCATGTTTTGGAACGCGGCGGCCAGGTAAAGCTGACGACGATTGACGGCCCTGAGACTGAGTGGAAGGATATCGAGGCCGTGTTTGCCGCGACGCTCAAGCATGAAAACTATGTGACCGAGCGGATTAACTCGCTGGTCGATCTGGCCATTAAGGAAAAGGACCATGCCAGCAACCAGTATCTGCAATGGTTCGTCAATGAGCAGGTTGAAGAAGAGAAAAACGCCGAACAGATTCTGGGGCAACTGAAGATTATGGGTAAGCAGCCTGGTGCGGCGTTGTATATGCTGGATAAAGAGATGGCGGCTCGTGTCTTTACGCCTCCGGCGGCACCGGCGGAATAATTGCCCGGTTGCTCGGCATCTGTTTATAAGAGATGATACAGGTCTTCCTGTAAGAGTGCGGTCCGTATACAGGATGTTTGGAAAACACTAACCCAAGTTTAAGGAGACAGCGGATGGCTATCACGTTCAACGTCGATGAAATTTTTGAAATGGCCGAAGAAATTGAACGCAATGGGGCTCGTTTTTATCGTGAAGCCTCAGAAAAGAGCAGCGATGCTGAGGCTCGCAGGCTGTTTCTGGACATGGCTGCCATGGAAGACGGGCATGAAAAGATATTTGCCAACATGCGTCGGGAATTGACTGCGGCGATGAAAGAGCCGGTGACGTATGACCCGGATAACCAGGTTGCCCGCTATCTCCAGACCATGGCGGATTTTCACGGGATGGAAGGCAAAGCTGCTCCCAACCAGAAATTCACCGGTAAAGAATCCCCCGAAGAGGTACTGCGGGCAGCGCTGCAGGCTGAAAAGAATTCGATCGCCTTTTATGTGGGCATCAAGGATTTTGTGCCGGACAAAAAGGGCAAGGATAAAATTCAGGGGATTATTATCGAAGAAATGATGCATGTTTCGACGATTGGCGGCAAGCTGCAGGCTATGAAGAAATAGTGTAAGGCGGCCTCCTGGCGGTGTGATACCAAAGGGCAGAATAACTTTTATTTGTCCATGCCGTGTTGTGCCGGCGGTGGGCAGAAAGAAATTCATCGGCGATGGGCGTAACCAAAAAGACATTTTTTCGCAAGCAGCCCGCAATGCGGAAGCTTTTGATTGGGCTGATACCCTGTCTGGCGGGAGGGGTGTATTTTTTCGGCTGGCGGTCTCTTGCGGTGGTGGTGTTTTGCTGTGCCGTGGGGTTTTTGTGTGAGTGGCTATTCTGCCGCTGGCGCAAGGAGCCGGTCAGTGAAGCGGTCTTTGTGACGGCTGTGCTGTTCGGGCTGGTGATGCCGCCGGGGGTGGGCTGGCATGTGATGGCCGTGGGGATGGCGTTTGCGGTTTTATTTTCCAAGGAGATGTTTGGGGGCTTTGGGAAGAATATTTTTAATCCCACCATAGCCGGCCGGTGTTTTGTGTATATTTTTTTTCCCATTGCACTGACGTGAACGTGGTATCCACCGGCGGAAGGGCCGCTGGGGGCTTTGGGGCAATGGAGTACGATGACCGATGCCAACGGCGTCTCGACTCGGACGACAGCGACCCCGCTGGCCCATGCCAAAGCGGGCCGGCTGGAACCGGTCTGGACAACGGGTCCTGATGTGGTTTCGGTTGTGCCGGTAACTGTATCCGAGGACCAGCATATCAAGGTCAATGTCTGGCAGTATTGGAAGGCATTATTTCTTGGCGGAGTTCCGGGCACGATGGGGGTGACCAGTGCGGGATTGATTCTGCTTGGCGGGATTTATCTTTGGATTACCAAAACCGCTAATCGGACGATTATTTTAACGATGATCATTGCCTATCCGCTGCTCAGCGAGATATTCTACCAATTTGGTGTGAAACCTGTGCCGCAGGGGATTTCGGCGATGCTGGGTGGAGGGTTTCTGCTGGCGGCGTTCTTTATGGCGACCGATCCGGTCAGCTCGCCACGAACTGAGCAGGCCAAGGTTGCCTATTGCCTGATCATCTGTATCTGTACGCTGGTTATCCGCAATTTCTCGATATTCAACGGCGGTCTGATGTTCAGTATCCTGATTGGCAATATGTTTGCCCCGATTCTGGACTATGCAGTCAAGGCCTATTGGCCGAAGAAACCGGCGCCAGCGGCAGTCAAGGGGGGCAAATGAAAGAGTCCCGCTACTTTGCCGTCGTCTATATGTTTGGCCTGACAGCAATTTGCAGCACGCTGTTAATCGGGCTGGCGCGTTTAACAGACGCAAAGATTAAATCGAATGCCCAGATTGCCTTTGAGCGGGCGGCGTTGGCCGTGTTTCCGGCCGTTCAGGTTCAGTCCGATGCTGAAGTTCATGCGGTTTTTATGAAAGATTTTGTTGCTCCCAAGGCCGCCGGAGAAGCGTATGAATATCGCCCGGGGGGACAGCTTGCCGGGTATGCGCTGCCTTTTGAAGGGCAGGGATTCTGGGCGGCGATTCGGGGTGTGATTGGGATTGGGACGGATTTCAGGACGATTACGGGCATCTGGTTTTATGAACAGGCCGAGACGCCGGGACTGGGGGCCAGAATCGTCGAGCCGTTTTTCTATGAGCAATTTGCGGGAAAACAATTCGCAGATGGATCCAGGCCGATTCGCATTCGGCCGCCGGCGGAAGCAACCCAAAAAGATATTCAGGCGATTACCGGGGCTACGCAAACCTGTACCCGGCTGGAAAAGCTGCTGAATGAAGCTGTAACGCAGTGGCGTCAGAAAAGAGAGGCGACAGCACAGCCATGAACGGACAGACGGCAACCAAAACAACCAACCAGATTATTCTGGACGGCCTGTGGCACGATAATCCGATCTTTCGCCAGATACTCGGAATCTGCAGTACGCTGGCGGTGACAAATAATGTGATTAATACGGCCGTGATGTGTATCTCACTGTCTCTGGTAACGGCGTTGAGTGCAGCAACTGTATCGGCAATGAAGGACTGGACACCCAAGACGGTGCGGATGATGGTGCAGGTCCTGATTATTGCGTTTTATGTGATTATTGTGGATATTCTGCTGCGGGCGTATTGGCCGGATATGAGCCGCAGCCTTGGGCCGTATGTGGGTTTAATTATCACCAACTGTATTGTCATGGGACGCTGTGAGGCGTTTGCCCAGTCGAATCGCCCGTGGCCGTCTTTTCTGGATGGCCTGTTTAACGGGCTGGGGTATTCGGTGATTCTGCTGGTGATTGCGGCGATTCGGGAAGTGATGGGGATGGGGACGCTGGCGGGATATCCGCTGCCCTATTTTTCGACGCAGTGGGATAAGTGGGTGATTATGGTGATGCCGCCGGGGGCGTTCTTTGTGCTGGCCTGCCTGCTGTGGGTGTGTCGGTCAATCGGTGTCAAGGAGAAAAAGGCATGATATTACTGGCAGCGAATACGAGCAGTATCGGGTCTGAAGTCTGGATGGCGGTGGTGACCTGCTTTGCGGCCATCTTCACCCAGAACATCCTATTGAGTTATTTTCTTGGGATGTGTTCGTTTGTCTCGGTGTCCAGGGAAGTCAAGACGGCTGTGGGGCTGGGTGCGGCGGTGGTTTTTGTGATGACGGCGACGACGATTCTGAACTGGATGGCCTATTGGTGGGTGCTGGTTCCGCTGAATCTGGAATTTTACATGTATATCCTGTTTATCATAATTATTGCTGCGTTTGTGCAGCTTATCGAGATGATTATCGACCGCTATAGTCCGTCACTGTATCAGAGTCTGGGGATATTCCTGCCGCTGATTACGGTCAATTGTGCGATTCTGGGGGCGGTGCTGTGGATGGTGATTCGGGAATATTCGCTGATTGTGACGGTGGGTTTTGGCTTCGGAAGCGGGGTGGGCTGGATGATGGCGATTGTGGCGATGGCGGGGATTCGACAGCGGATTGATGAGTCGAAGATTCCCGCCGGGCTGCGAGGGCCGGGAATTACATTGATTATTGCGGGCATTATGGCACTGGCATTCGTGGGCTTTACAGGGGTACTGCAATAAATGATGGAATTTATCTTTTCAGTATTGCTTCTGAGCGGAATTGCGGCCGGACTGGCGATGATTCTGGTGATCAGCGAAAAGGTGATCCAGAATTATGGACCCTGCAAAATTATGCTGAATAAGGGCAAAAAGGAATTGACCGTCGAAGGGGGCAAGCCGCTGCTGACGACGCTTAAAGAGCAGAAAA
>JBDKVE010000290.1:0-29272 GCA_039679345.1 Anaerohalosphaeraceae bacterium | reverse complement strand
AATGTGGAATTGAGAGAGCGGGTTGGCTCAAAGACGTCGTCACGTCTTCGCGAGCAGGGTAAGCTGCCGGCGGTGATTTACGGCCACAAGCAGCATCCGGTGTCAATTGCACTGGATACACACAGTTTCATGGAGAGCCTGCATCACGGCCACCGTATTTTCTCGGTGGAGTTGCCGGAAGGTACGCAGGCGCTGCTCCTGAAAGACCTGCAATATGATTACCTGGGCAAGAAAGTGATTCATGTGGACATGGTTCGCGTGGATCTGAATGAGCGCGTGACCGTGGAGGTTCCGCTGGTACTGCGCGGCACGGCCAAGGGCGCCCAGGGCGGCGGTGTGGTGGATCAGTTGATGAGCAGTGTGGAAATCGAATGCCCCGTGCTGGAAATTCCGGAAAACCTGCCGGTTGTCATCAAGGAACTGGAAATCGGCGATTCGATTACGGCCAGCCAGATTCCGCTGTCGGCCAGTTGCGTCCTGAAAAGCGACCCCAAGGCGCTGGTGGCGATTTGTCACGAAGTGGCCGAAATCAAGACGACCGAAGAAGTGCTGGCCGAACAGCCCGCCACTCCGGAAGTCATTACCGAACGGGCACCCAAAGAAGGCGAAGAAGAGGCCAAATAAGGCCGTTTGGCCGGATGCGGTTGTGCGGGCTGCGTGTGAGGTGTTCGTGCGCGGCCTGATGCGGCCAGGATGTTTACGCTATGACCGGGATGAAACTTATCGTTGGGCTTGGCAATCCCGGGAAGGAATATGCCGGGACACGGCATAATGTTGGTTTTGATGTCATTGACGGGCTTGCCCGGCGGCTTGGCGTCAGCATCGGGCAAAAGAAGTTTGGGTCGTTGCTCGGTGAGACCCTGGTGGATGACTGCAAGGTGTTGTTTTTGAAGCCGCAGACGTATATGAACCTGAGCGGCCAGGCTGTGGCGACGGCGGCGGGTTTTTATAAGCTGCCGATCAGCGAGCTGATTGTGGTAGCCGATGATATGGCGCTGCGGCCGGGATTGATTCGGATTCGTCCGGGCGGTGGAAGCGGCGGTCATAATGGTTTGCGGGATATCCTCAGCAGACTGGGAACCGAGCAGTTTGCCCGCCTGCGGGTCGGTATCGGGGTCAGTGAATACCCGGACAGCCGGGATTATGTGCTGGGTCGCCCGGGCCGCGAGGATGGCGAACTGATCACTGCGGCGGTTGCCCGATCGCAGGATGCCCTGCTGTGCTGGATTCGTGAGGGTCTGGCGGCGGCCATGAATCGATTTAACGAGCGGAATAATTCGGCGTCCGCGACGGAAGACAATAAAAGTTAGACCGGGCCGAAATAAACCCGGCGTAAAATGAAAAAACGAAACATGAATAGATCATTCTGTTAGTCTTGGAGGTATCAAGTTTGGAAACAAAACGAATTTATGAAGCGCTGTTCCTGGTTGATTCGGCCCTGGCCGCATCTCAGTGGGATCATGTGATGGAAGCCATCCAAAAGATTCTGGACCGTGCCGAAGCCCGCGTCATCTCGGTTCGCAAATGGGATGAACGCAAGCTGGCCTATGAAATTGCCGGCAAAAGCCGCGGAACGTATATCCTGGCTTACTTTGAATGCGGTTCGTCCAAAATCAGCCCGATGGAACGCGATGTCCAGTTGTCGGAAGATATTCTGCGGGTCCTGGTGGTTCGCACTGACTGCATGACGCAGAAAGACATGGAACAACCCACCCCCGCCATGCTCGGCCATGTGGAAAGCAGTACTGCCGCACCGGTGGTGAATGAGGTTATCGAAGCCCCGATGCAGAATATTGTTGAGTAAACCAGTGCAGCCGTTGTGTTGTCGGTGGTGTGTGAGCTTAAGAATTTCACGGCTGACAAGACAGGCGGAATGGACAATGGATAAACCGTGTGGTGCCTGTAAATCGCAGGGACAACGGAAATAAAGATTCAGGAACGGTGTACATTATGGCAAGTTTGAATAAAGTGCTGCTGATGGGCAATATGACGCGGGATCCGCAGATGTCATACCTGCCCAGCCAGACGGCGGTGGTGGAATTCGGCCTGGCGATCACCCGCAAGTTTAAAAAGCAGGATGGCTCCTGGGCTGAGGATACCTGTTTTGTGGATTGCCAGATGTTCGGCAAGCGTGCGGAAACGATTCAGAAGTATTTCAAAAAAGGCGAGCCGATTTTTGTGGAAGGCCGGCTGAAGTTTGATTCATGGCAGGGCCAGGACGGCGCCAAGCGCACCAAATTGCGGGTCTTTGTTGAGAATTTTGAGTTTGTCGGCGGCGGCAAGCGTACCGGCGGCCCCGGCGGACAGGAGGCGGCCCCTGAAGCTCCTCCGGCCGACCTTGAGGCTCCTTTTGGCCCCACGGGCGACGACGAGATACCTTTCTAAGATACAGGTGAAAGATAAAGAAATTAAAAGTTAAGGTTTTGTGACTATACAGGATTGGATATGAGAAAAACGACTCCAAACAAGAATTCGAACCGTAAGCGTAAAATGACCACGACGATCCGTGAGCAGACGCAGTGTCGGTTCTGCCGGGAAAAGAAAAAGTTTGTTGACTACAAAGACATTGACACACTGTCCAAGCTGCTGACCAACCGCGGCAAGATTTTTTCGCGCAAACGCAGCGGCAATTGTGCAGGTTGTCAGCGGAAAGTGAATCAGGCCATCAAGCGCGCCCGGTTTATGGGCCTGCTGCCGTTTACGGCATAATTAATCACGAAAGCAGGCGTGGTCGCATAGCCCGGCGGATGCAGTCAGACAGGATGCGCTGTCTGGGCATGTTTCTGGTCTGCAATTCGTGGTTTAAAACGGTGGGCGATTAAAAAGAAAAAATTCATTTGAAGAAATGATGAAGCTGGAGAGAATGTATGAAGGTATTGTTGTGTGAAGATGTGGAAAGTCTCGGCTGGTACGGTGACATTGTAACCGTCAAAGATGGCTATGCCCGCAACTATCTGCTTCCGCAGGGGTTGGCGGTGGTTCCGTCGGAGTCGAAGATCAAGGCGATGGCCGAAGAAAAGTCCCGCCGCACGGAACAGCGTCGTATGGTTCGTGATCAACTGGAAAAGGCCGCCGCCGCCGTCGAAGGCGCCGTGGTCGAAATTATCGCCAAGACCAACGAACTGGGACACCTGTTTGGTTCGGTTACCGACCACGATATCGCCGAGAAACTGCGTGCACAAGGCTTTGAGGTTAAAGACGCGATGGTTCGCCTCAGCGGCGGGCACATCAAGGAACTGGGAACCTACGACGTGACCCTGAAGATCGCAGCCGATCTGAAGGCGCAAGTTCAGGTTCGCGTAATCTCCGAGCAACAGCAGGAACAGGCCGTTGAATCCGTCGAGGAAAACAAGCAGGAAGCCTGATTCCGACGCTTCGCAGGCGATGCCGACCACCCTGGACGGTAAAGCTCTGCCGGCTTCGATTGAAGCCGAAGCGGCGGTAGTGGGTTCGATGATTCTGGATCGGGAATGTATCGGTCAGGTGGTGGAACAGCTTGACGCGGATGCCTTTTCGATGCCGGAACACAGGCTGATTTTCGAGTCGATTGTCGGCCTGTACGAAACCAACAGTAAAATTGATTTGGTGCTGCTGCGTGCCGATCTGGTCAAGCGAGACCGCCTGAAAGCGGTGGGTGGTGTAGACTACCTGGTTCGCGTGGCTGAATCGGTGCCGACGGCCGCCAATGTGGATTATTACACGCGCATCGTGAAAGAAAAGGCGATGCTGCGGCAATTGGCCCGGGTTAGTCAGGATATTCTGCGGCAGGCCTGTGATGAGGCGGGGGATGTCGGGGAGAAATTAGACCAGGCCGAACAGCAGATTTTTGCCGTGACGGAAAAGAAGATTTCCGGCTCGGCGTATCCGATTAAACACCTGCTGACGGAAACTTTTGAAAGCATTGAATCCCGTAAAGGCTCACATGTGACGGGTCTGCCGACGGGATTTACCGAATTGAACAACCTGCTGTGCGGCTTGCATGCGGGGGAAATGATTATTGTTGCCGGCCGTCCGAGCATGGGCAAAACCAGCTTTGCGCTGAATATTGCCGAGCATATCGGGGCCGATGAGAACATTCCGGTCGTCGTTTTCTCGTTGGAAATGGGCCGACAGCAACTGGTTGAGCGTATTTTGTGCAGCCGGGCCAAGGTGGATTCGCAGGCGGTTCGCAAAGGCATGGTCAGTGCCGAACAGCATGCCGAATTAACCCGGGTGGGTGGCGAGTTGTATGAAAAGCCGATCTTTATTGACGATACGCCGGGACTGACCCCGCTGATGATGCGAGCCAAGTGCAGGCGGCTGAAAAGTCAGCATGATATCCAGGCGGTCTTCATCGACTATTTGCAGTTGATGAGTATGGGCAGCCAGGTGGAGTCCCGCCAGCAGGAAATCAGCGGGATTTCACGGTATATGAAGGCGCTGGCGCGTGAACTGGAAGTGCCGGTGGTGGTGCTCAGCCAGCTCAACCGGTCGCCGGAAGGGCGCGAAGACCACCGCCCGCGCATGAGCGACCTGCGTGAAAGCGGCAGTATCGAACAGGATGCCGACGTGATTTTGTTATTGCATCGTGAAGATTATTACAATCGCACGAAGGAAGATTTTGAAGAAACCAACACCGCCGAAGTCATTGTGGCCAAACAGCGTAACGGTCCGACGGAGACGGTGAAATTGTATTTCGACGGCCGCTATACACGGTTTGACAATCTGGCCCATGTAAGCGAACCCTTTTAGGAGCATACAAAGCGATGATTCATAAGGATATGAACAGCGGGACGGGGTCTGTATCGGCATTGGCAGCGGCAATGGTGTTGGCGTTTTCGGCCCTGGTTTTTGCCGAAGGCGGGGAAACCAAACTGATTGCCTTGGTTGAGACAACCGGACATACAACGGTCACACGAGCCCAAATCTTTTCAGCAATTCGAGCCAGAGCGGGGCAGATGTTTTCCAGACAAACTGCAATCGAGGATGCTGCTCGTATTGCGCGGCTGGAGGGGGTGGAGTCTTCGTATTATACCACCGAAGAAGTGGAGGGCGCGATTAAGCTGACGTATGTGGTGGTCGAAAAACAACTGGTGCGTGAACTGATTTTCAAGGGCAACAAGAAAATGTCCGATGCCAAGCTGGTTAAGGAGCTGACCTTTAAGCTGGGTGACCATCTGGATATTCTGGCAGCACGAGCCGGACTGGATGCGATGAAAAAGCTCTATCTGGAAAAAGGGTATGCTTGGGCCACCATTACCCTTGATGAGGCAGGGCTGATTATCGGCAAAGTCGAATATACCATCGACGAAGGATCCCGGCCGAAAATCACGTCGATCAAATTCAAAAACAACCGCGTCCTGAGCGACAAACAACTGGCCGGAGCGATTAAAACCAAGAAGAAAAAGTTCTTGTTCTGGTCGGTTTATTATAATGACGAGCAGGTCCAGGCTGATGCACTGAAGGTGCAGGAGGCCTATCTCAAGCGGTCGTATCTGGACGCTAAAGTCGAATCCAAAATCTCTTTCAGCGAGGATAAAAGCAAAGCTTATCTCGAATTTCATGTGACCGAAGGCCCGTCTTACACCGTGGAATCCATTCTGATGTATGGGAACCGGTTTTTTGATGTGTCCCGGCTGCGTGAAAGCATGAAACTGATTGAGAATGGTCTGTATAGCGACGACCGGGCGGATTTTGACGCCAAGAAAATCCGCAGCAAATACCAGGAACAGGGTTTTGTGGATGTCCAGGTAGATATGAAACGGACCTTTCTGGATGGTGCCAAAGTGCGTGTCGAACATAATATTGAGGAAGGCAACCGCTTCCGTATCGGCCAGGTTGCTGTAACTGGCAACACGGTGACACACGATAATGTGGTTCGCCGGGTTCTCGATGAGGAAAAATTTACACCGGGTACCTGGTATAATGCCGATGTGGCCCGCGGTACGGGTGAAGGAGAACTCGAAAAGACGGTGAAGGGAACCGTCTATACCGAAACGGCGACAATTACGGCGGTTCCCTCGGAGGACCCCAATCGCAAGGACGCCCTGGTAAGCATTACGGAAGGACGGACAGGGTCGATTATGCTGGGAGCCGGGGTGGGCAGCGACAGCGGCGTCATCGGTCAGATTGCCTACGACCAGCGGAATTTCGATATTGCCGATTGGCCAGAAAACTGGAATGAACTGATTACCGGCAAAGCTTTCCGTGGGGCAGGTCAACGATTTCGCATCTCCCTGAATCCCGGTACGGAACAGAGCAGTTACCTGATCAGCTGGACCGAGCCTTATCTGTATGATAAGCCCGTTTCAATGGAAGTGGCAGGGATGGGCTTTGAGCGTGAGTGGGAATCCTACACAGAAGATCGGCTCGGCGGCCGGCTTGGTTTTGAAAAACGCTACAGTGACGACTGGCGGCGCGGTGTATCGTTCCGTCTGGACAATGTGGATGTGACGGACCTTGAGCCTGATGCACCCAAAGAAGTACGCGATGTCAAGGGCAGCAATGCCTTGTTTGGAACGCGGCTCTATATCGGCAAGGATACCACCGACAGCCGGTTCCGCCCCACCAAAGGCTATAATTTTGATTTTGGATATGAGCAGGTGACGCTGGATCATAACTTTGGAATCCTCAGCGGCACTCAGCGATGGTATCATACCTTGTATGAAGACTTGTCGGAATTGAAGACTGTCCTGGAAACCAAGATTCGCGGCGGGACCATTGTTGGCGATGCCCCGCTGTTTGAGAAATTCTATGCCGGCGGCACCAGTACGATTCGAGGTTTTGATTATCGCGGTGTCAGTCCCAGGGCCGACAACGACGACCCCATCGGCAGCGACTGGATCGTCAACGGCAGTGCCGAAGTGGCGGTTCCGCTGGGCAATGAGGTCTTCTCGTGGCTGTTCTTCACCGATGCGGCCCTGATCGAAGAAGGCTGTCCCCGCACGTCGATTGGTACCGGTATCCAGATTCAAATTCCGCAATGGTTTGGTCCGGTGCCGATGCGGTTTGAAGTCGCCACGCCGATTACCAAGGAAGATGAAGATGACACCCAGGTATTCAGCTTCTCAGTAGGCGCGTTGTTCTAACCATAAACACCCTCCGATTCAGTTTGTGGGCTGGGTGATTTGTAATCTCAGGAAAAATACACAAGAAAGGATTGCTTTTATGAAACTCAGAAATATGTTGTTGGCCGGTGTTATCGTTGTGGTTCTGTGTCTTTCATTTGGGTATCGTCAGGGTGTGGCTGCCGGCGAGAAACAGATTGGCCCAGCCAAGGTTGCTGTGGTGGATGTGACTAAAGTCCTGCAAAACAGCAAAAAGCACAAAGCATGGCAGGAAAAGATGACTGCCGAAGAAACCACGATGAAGGCCGAATTCCAGAAAGATAAAAAGGCGCTGGAAGCACTTCAGGCCAATATGGACCTGCTCAAGCCCGGCAGCAAAGATTATATCGATGCCATGAAGGATTTTCTTGATAAGAAAAGTCTGCTGGAAGCCAAAGACAAGTTCTACCAGGAAAAGGTCAATATGGAAATGCAGCAGTGGACCGAAAGCCTGTATACCCAGATGCTGGATCTCATTAAAGAGATTGCCCAGAGAAAAGGTACGGATATTGTTCTGGCTCAGGAACAACTTGAATTGCCCGCGGCCAGTCTGCGTGATTTTATGCTGAGCATTCGTACCAAGAAAGTCCTGTATTCCGGCGATCAGGTGGATATTACCGATGAAGTCCTGGCGGCGATGGACGAGGCTAAATAGTTTTCCATGATGAACCCTGAAGATAAAATGCAATTTTCTCTGGTTGATCTGGCGGGACGTCTTGACGCGCAGTTGATTGGCGAGGGTTCTTCGCGCATCACCGGCGTCAATACGATTCAGGATGCCGGGCCGGGCGAGGTCTGTTTTCTCAGTTCAGCCAAACATATCGGCAAATTATCGGCATCCCGTGCTGCGGCGGTGCTGGTTGAAAAGGGGGTGCCGGATTGTACGATGCCGCAATTGGTTGTCAGCAATATCAACAAAACGCTGATTGCCATGATGAATTTATTTGCTCCCAAATTAACCCCCCAGCAGGGTATTCATCCGCGGGCGGTGATTGAATCGACGGCCACGATTGATCCAAAAGCTTCGATTGGGCCGGGAGCGTATATTGGGCATTCCGTAAAAATCGGACCGGGAACAACGATAGGTCCGAATTGTTCGGTCGGAGAGAATACGATAATAGGTGCCAATACCCGGCTGGATGCCAACGTCACAGTCTATCATAATTGTAAAATAGGCAACTTTTGCGTGATTCAATCCAATACCACGATCGGCTCGGTCGGATTTGGATATTCATTTATTGATGGGCGACATCAGTTAATTCCTCATAACGGCGGGGTGATTATCGAAGATGGCGTGGATATCGGGTCTAATACCTGTATTGATCGCGCCAAATTCGGCAATACGGTTATTGGAGCCGGGAGCAAGATTGATAATTTGGTCCAAATCGCGCATAATGTGACCCTTGGCCGGGCGTGTCTGATTACCGGCCAGGTCGGCATTGCCGGCAGTGCCCGCCTGGGTGATGGGGTCGTGATGGGCGGCCGGTCGGGCGTGTCGGACAATATTACAGTCGGCAGCGGCACGATTGCCGGGGCACAAGCCGTGATTGTCAGCGATTGCGAACCGGGCCAAAAGCTGTGGGGCGTGCCGGCGATTGACTGGCGGCTGCAGATGCGGTGTATGAGTGTCTTCAAAGATCTGCCCGACATGGCGAAAGAATTAAAAAAACTGTCAAAGCGAGTGGAACAGCTTGAGTCAGCAGAAAACAATCAAGTCGGAAAATAAAGTGTCCGGAAAAGGACTCTTTGGCGGCAAAGAGGCAAAGGTGATTTTCAAACCTGCCGAGGCCGACAAGGGGATTGTCTTTATCCGCACGGATTTGGATGCTCCGGTGGAAATCCCGGTGTTGCCGGAATATATCTCGCAGCGTGACCGACGCAGTGCTCTGCAAAACAGGGATGTCTTCGTGGAAACCCCCGAACATTGTCTGGCGGCAATTCATGCGCTGGGCATTGATAATATGGTGATTGAAATTGACGGCCCCGAACTGCCCGGGTTGGACGGCAGTTCGGAAGATTATTTTGAGGCCATTTATAAATGCGGAATTGTTGAGCAGTCGGCACCGCGCCGGGAAATTGTGGTTACCGAATCCATATGTATTACCGAAGGGGATAAGTCCATTTATGCCCTGCCCAACGGCGGACAGAGTCTGAGTATCACCTACGACCTGGATTATACCCAGTTCACCGGGATTGGACGGCAGGTCTATTCGTGCGAGTTATCAGAGATGCATTTTAAACAGCACCTGGCCTCAGCCCGCACCTTTGTTCTGGAAGCGGAAGCCCGCCAGATGCAGGCGATGGGAATCGGCGCTCATCTGGGTCCCAAGGATATTTTGGTTATCAGTTCGGATGGCCCGATCAAAAACAGTTATCGCTTTGATAACGAATGCGTCCGGCATAAAGTCGTGGATTTAATCGGCGATCTTAAACTGGCGGGCCGGCCGATTTTGGGCCGTATCGTGGCCTACAAGACCGGCCATAATCTGAATCAGAAGCTGGTGCAGAAAATTGTCGAACAGGCCCGCAAGCAGGAAAAAAAAGCCGCTGCGGGAGACCGACCGCTGCTGGATACCCGGCGGATTCAGAAAATCCTGCCGCATCGATACCCTTTTTTGCTGGTGGACAAGGTGATTGAAATAGAGGGCGATCACCGCATCAAGGGCATTAAAAACGTAACGATTAACGAACAGTTTTTCCAGGGACATTTTCCGGGAACGCCCGTGATGCCCGGCGTGCTGATTGTCGAAGCACTGGCCCAGATATCCGGACTATTGTTTTCACAAAAACTGGAAAATACCGGCAAGCTGGCGGTGCTGCTGACGATTGATCACGTCAAGATTCGACGCTCCGTTGTCCCCGGCGACCAGCTTATTTTAATCGCAGAAGCGGATAAGGTCCGCAGCCGGGCGGCCAAATGTAATTGTCTGGCTATGGTTGGCGATGAAGTCGCCGCCGAGGCACAATTGAAATTTATGCTCGTGGACGACGAAATGGTTTGACGTCCGCGGCGGAATTGATTAAGGGAGGTTTATTAACGAGTATGGCTTCAGAAATACACCCGAGTGCGGTCATAGATAAAACTGCAAAATTGGGAAACGATGTGGTGATTGGCCCGTTTACGCTGATCGATGCCGGCGCGGAAATCGGCGACGGCACGGTCCTGGATGCGCATGTGGTTGTTGGCAAAAACGTCAAGCTCGGTAAAAACAACCGGCTGTTTGCCAACTGCGTCATCGGCCGTCCACCGCAGGTGCTGAATTTCAACCGGCCTATGGGCGGCCTCGAAATCGGCGACAATAACAATATCCGTGAGTTTGTGACGATTCATCCGAGTATGTATCCGGATCATAAAACCATGGTTGGCAGCAACAATCTGCTGATGATTGGTGTTCACCTGGGACATGACTGTGTGCTCAGCGATAATATCGTGATGAGCAACTATACCCAGATCAGCGGTCACTGCCATTTGCAGACCGGTGTCTGGCTGTCGGGCATGGTGGCGGTCCATCAGTTCTGCACCATCGGCAAGTGGTGTTACGCGGCCGGCTACACGGGCATTGCTCACGACATCCCGCCGTATATGATTGTCAGCGGCCACTATCCGTCTGAGGTGCGCGGCATTAATAAACGCGGCATCCGGCGCGCCGGCCTGAACGAACAGCAGCAGGACCAAATCGAACATGCATATCGGTTTATCTGGCGATCCAAAAAACCCGTACTGGAACAGGTTAAAGCCCTGGCCGCACAGGATGGATTGGATGACAATGTTCGCGCCATTGTGGACCACATGCTGAATATGGGTAAACAGCGTTTCGGACGGCATCTGGAATTGTTCCGCGATTAACGAGGTTGCAGGGCCGCCCCAGCGCGGCAGGAAACAGCGATGGATATAATCCGTACAGCGATTATCGGTGCCGGCAAGATGGGCGGCATTCATGCCAAAGTCTATGGCAAACTGGAACAGGCCCGGCTTGTGGCGGTGGTGGATGCCGACCCGGTCAAGGCCCAGAATCTGGCCAAACAGCATAACTGCAAGGCCCTGACCGACCCGAAAGAACTGATCGGCCAGGTGGATGCGGTTACGATTTCGGCCCCCACGGTTGCCCATAACAACCTGGCGGAGTTGCTGATTTCCAATCGTATCCCCGTTTTGATTGAAAAACCGCTGGCCGCCAGTGTCGAAGAGGGCCGGCGGATTGTTGAGTTATCCAAACAATATAATACTGTCGTTGCCGTGGGGCATTCCGAACGATGCAATCCTGTCGTGCAGGCCATGAAGCGCCTGCATATCGAGCCGATGTTTATTGAGGCGACGCGCGTCAGCCCGTACCCGTTCCGGTCGATGGATATTGGTGTGGTGCTCGATGTGATGATTCATGATATTGATATTATTCTGTCGCTGGCCAACAGCCCCGTCAAAAATGTCGAAGCCGTCGGCGTCAATGTCATCGCCGACCACGAAGATATCTGCAATGCCCGCATCACATTTGAAAACGGCTGCATTGCCAACATCACTGCCTCCCGGCTTGCCCTGAAGACCGAACGCAAGGTCCGCATCTTCAGCCGACAGGCCTACTTGAGTCTGAATTATCAATCCAAAGAAGGCATTGTCATCAAAACCGATCCCAACGTGGATATGGTCAAGTGGATTCGCGAGCATCAGGCCGCACAGGATTTTGATTTTTCCACCGTCAACTGGACGGAAATGCTGCATATCGAACAACTGGATATCACTGACGCCGAGCCGCTCAAAGTCGAGCAGCAGGCCTTTTTGAAAGCGGTTGCTGATCCCTCATGTCGCCCCGAAGTAACCGCTGAAGAAGGCCTTGCAGCCCTGGAGTGTGCGGAAAAAATCCTCGCCGGCGTTTGCCAGCACAAGTGGAAATAAAAGAATACGATTTTAGGTATTGATTGCCCCGGCGAAATTGCCAATCAGCTCTTCAGTTTCTTCCCAACTGATACAGGAGTCGGTCAGTGATACACCGTATTTGAGTTGTCCGACCGAGCCAATACTTTGCCGGCCTTCTTTAATAAAGCTTTCAAGCATCACACCCGAAATCACCGTCGAGCCGCTGCGAATCTGGTCGGCGACATCATACAAAGCGTCTTTTTGCCGTTTGTGGTCCTTGTGTGAGTTGGCATGACTGCAATCAATAATAATGCCGTTGTCGATATGGGCCTTTTGCAGCAAGACTTCGGCAAACGCGACAAATTCACTGCCAAAATTTGGTCCGCCTGTTCCACCCCGCATCACCAGGTGGCCATATTTGTTGCCTTTGGTTTCGGCGACGACGACTTTGCCGTCACGGTCAATCCCCAGAAATGAATGCGGGCTGGCCGCGGCCTTGATGGCGTCCATCGCCACGGCGAGATTGCCGTCTGTCGCATTCTTAAAGCCGATAGGCATTGAAAGCCCGCTGGCCATCTGACGATGAATTTGCGATTCGCTGGTCCTGGCGCCAATAGCGGCCCAACTGATCAGGTCGCACAAATATTGCGGAATAATCGGCTCCAGAATTTCGGTTGCTACCGGCAGGCCGAGTTTGGCAATCTCCGAAAGAATACTGCGCGACTGCCGCAAGCCGAATTCAAGATCATACGATCCATCCAGATGGGGGTCATAGAGCATTCCCTTCCAGCCCAGTGTGGTTCGGGGTTTTTCAAAATAGGCCCGCATGACCAGCAAGACTTTCCCGGATAGCCCCATCTGCAGCTTGTTCAGCCGTCCAGCATATTCGAGAGTCGCTTCGCGGTCATGCAGGCTGCAAGGTCCAGTAATCACCAGTCGGCGTTTATCTTTGTTGGTCAGGATGTTCTCGATAATCTTGCGCGACGAAGCAACCAGGCGCGCAGCCTCTTCGGTTTGCGGAAATTCCCGCTTCAGTTCTTCCGGCGTAATTAACGGCCGGAAACATTTGATATTTAGATTATCCGTGCGTTCCATAGAATCCGACAGGATTACTCTGTTTTTGTTTATAGAAACAATTATTATACGCGAATTTTGAAATGAATGCAAATCTTTAAGCCCGCTGGTCCTGCAGCAGTCAAAAAACTTCTTGCAAAGACAGGGGTTTTGGACTATATAAAGCTTCATTACTTGTGAAAGCGGAACAATAAATGGATAAGCATTGTGCCGGCTGCGGGCAGCAAGATACCTGCAAAGAGGTGTATCAGAAACTTGGCCAATCTCAAGGCCCTAATATTACCTGGAAAGCGATTCAGGCTTTCGTTCTACCCGTAGCGGCGTTTGTATGTGTTGCTGGCATTGCCCAGCCCTGGTTAAAAAATCGAATTGAAAGTCCAAAATTGCTTACATTGGCTTTGTTTGGTATTGGCTTGGTCGCAGCCTTCATAACAATTTTGGGTGTTCTATTATTTACTCGGAATAAATCCGGACAAACAAGATGTCCTAAATAGGAAAAGCGTGATGGAAACACGAGGAAAATTCAGCTTCCCCGGCGGTGTTCACCCGCCGGAAGGCAAGCAATACAGTCAGGGACGACCGATTGAGGTTATTCCGAATCCAAAACAGGTTGTCGTTTTACTGAGTCAGCATTTGGGGGCTCCGTGCAAACCTGTTGTCAATAAAAAGGATACGGTCAAGGCTGGTCAGGTCATTGGTACGTCGGATGCCTTTGTCTCAGCGGCCATTCATTCCCCGGTCAATGGTACGGTTAAGGATATTACCCTCGCCCCTCATCCGGTTTTGGGCAGGACGATGGCTGTGGTCATTGATGTTGATCCCGCGCAAAACGAACCCAAATTGCCGGTGGCCGGGCGGTTCGATGCCAAATTTGACCTGTCGAAATGGACTTCCGAGCAGATTTGCAGGGCGATTAAGGATGCAGGTATTGTCGGTATGGGCGGGGCGGGTTTTCCGGCTCGGGTTAAAATCGAACCCAATCCTGCGATGCCCAAGACCATTTTGATTGTCAATGGTTGCGAATGTGAGCCGTTTTTGACCTGTGATTATCGGCTGATGGTTGAATGGACATGGCAAGTGCTTGCCGGAATTCGACTTACAGCAAAAGCGGCCGGCGTTGACCAAATCCGAATCGGCATCGAAGACAACAAGCCCGAAGCCATTACCATCTTTAATAAAGCAATAGAATCGCTCGGCAATGATGAAGATATTCAGGTCGTTCCCGTCAAGACAAAGTACCCGCAGGGCGGTGAAAGGCAGCTTATACGTGCCGTTTGGAACAAAATCGTTCCCACAAACAGCATCCCGCCGGTTATTGGGGCCTGTGTTGTGAATGTTGCCACGGCAGCGGCGATTGCCGAGGCGGTGGTCTTCGGAAATCCGCTAACGCATCGGGTGGTTTCTGTGGCTGGCCGGGCGATTTGCAAGCCGGGCAATTACTATTGTCCTATCGGAATCAGCGTTCAGGAGTTGATTGATTATTGCGGCGGTTTGACTGAAACCGCGGCCAAGGTGGTCATGGGCGGGCCGATGATGGGATTTGCGATTGCGGACTTTTCGACTCCTATTACCAAAACCAACGGCGGGCTGACGTTTCTCACCCGTAAAGAAGTCACTGAGGCCAAGTTTAATCAGACACAGACCGCCTGTATCCGTTGCGGGCGATGTTTGACGGCCTGTCCGGAAAATCTCAATCCCACCAAGATTGCCCATGCGGTCAAGGCGAATAAACTGGATGTTGCCCAGGAGCAATACTTCATGTCCGCCTGTATCGAGTGCGGCTGCTGCAGTTATGTGTGTCCTGCCAATATTGAATTGACCGGATACATTAAAACCGGAAAGTTGTTGGTTGCCCGTGCCAAGAAAAAGGCATAGACGACATCTCCAAGCATAATTGAAAGGAATCTGTTTCCATGCTCAGTAAGATAACCGTTTCGCCGGCCCCGCATATCAGCCAGCCGCTGTCAACCCAGCGGGTGATGCTGGATGTGCTGATTGGGCTGGCGTTTCCGATGGCGGCGGCGATATGGTTTTTCCGCCAGTATGCCATCTTATTGCTGATCTGCTCTGTCGGCTCGTGTATGATCAGTGAATGGCTGGTCAATGTCCTTCGCAAGAAACCCAATTCATTAAGCGACCTCAGCGCGGTCGTGACGGGGGTTATCCTTGCGTTTTCTCTGCCGCCGGCGGCCCCGTGGTGGGTCGCGATCATGGGTGGGGCCTTTGCCATCCTGATCGTCAAGATGCTCTATGGCGGTCTTGGCTATAATGTATTTAACCCGGCGATGGCGGCTCGTGTGTTTCTGGCAATATCGTTTGGTACACTAATGCAAGTGTGGACCGTCCCTGCGACTGTAAAAGAAGGTGCTCTCAAAGAGATGACCGCCGCCAATACCCATGCCACCACCCAGGCTACGGCCATGGCGTGGAGCAAAGAAGCACAAAAGGGACTTGTCCCTGCCAAAGAGGTCAGCAAATTTTATAAAGATTCCTTTTTTGGTACCGAGGGCGGCTGCCTCGGTGAAACCAGTGCTCTGGCGATCCTGCTGGGCGGTGTCTATATGTTGTTCCGTAAAACCATCACGTGGCGGATTCCCGCGATGGTTCTGATTTCGGCGGCAGTGGTTGCGACGGCAGGCTGGCTGATTAAACCGGCTGTCTATGTCAATCCTGTGTATCACCTTGTCGGCGGCGGTATGATGCTGTGTGCATTCTTTATTGCGACCGACCCGGTGACTTCGCCGCTGACTGTCAAAGGTGAATTGATTTTCGGTGTCGGCGTTGGCGTGCTGATTATGCTGATTCGCATTCTGGGCGAATACCCCGAAGGCGTGATGTATGCGGTGCTGATTATGAACGCATTAACCCCGCTGATTGACCGTGCGACCCGGCTGATTCCGGCAGGAGGAAAACCCCATGTCCAGTAAGATTGCATTATTCTTCCGGGAAAGCTGGCTGTTGATGGTCTCATCGCTTTTCTTTGGCGGTTTGCTGGCGATTACCAATGCCGCCTGGAGTCCGAAGGTCGCGGAGAACGAGATCAAGAAATTTAACCGCCTGGCCGGCGGCCTGCTGACCGGTGCGACACAATTTGAATCGGTCAAGGATATCTCGATGAATTTGGGTAAAGGCAAAACCGCCGCGGTCGATATTCGCAAGGGTTTGGACGCATCCGGCAATTGTCTCGGATGGGCCTTTGTATGTGAAGGCAGCGGATTTGTCGATACGATTAAACTGGTGGTGACAACCGATGCCGGATTTACGAAAATGTATGGCTTTGGTGTATTGCAATGCAGTGAAACACCGGGCTTTGGCGATAAACTCAACATCAAAGACGGCTTCTACCAGTCTCAGTTCAAAGGGGTTCCCACCGAGCCGTTCAAGCTGGTTAAAGGCGGCGACCCGAAGGCCCTTGACAGCAATATTGTGGCCATTACGGGAGCCACGGTAACCAGTCGGGCGGTGGTTAACGCCTTGAATGAGTATATGCAGCAGATTAAACCACAGCTTGTCAAGCAAGGTCTGATTACTCAATAATACATTATCCTACAGGATTCAATATGGCGGAAAATCAAACAACAGTATGGAAAGCGTTTCGCGGTGGATTGTGGGATGAAATTCCCGTTCTTCGGCTGATGCTTGGATTGTGCCCGACGCTGGCGGTAACGACCGGCGTCAAGTCGGGGCTGACGATGGGATTGTGCGTGGTGTTTGTGCTGATTTGCTCCAATGCCGTGGTCAGCCTGATGCGTAATCTGCTCAAGCCGCACCTGCGGATTATGATGTTCACCCTGACCATCGCGGCATTTGTGACGATTGCGGATTTGTATCTCAAGGCGTTTCAGCCGGAGATGAGCGAAAAGCTCGGCGCCTATATCCCGCTGATTATCGTCAACTGTATTATCATCTGTCGCGCCGAAGCCTGTGCCGCCAAGAACGGAGTGCTGGTCAGTGTTGTTGACGGCCTGGCGATGGGATTGGGTTTTACCCTTGTATTGTGTTTTCTGGCCTCGATTCGCGAGGTGCTGGCGACCGGCTGCATCACCTTTTCCGAGACATTTGTCATCACGGTGCTCAACCCCGTGGATAAAGGCGGGTGGTTTACCCCCTGGGGTGCGATGCTGATGCCGGTCGGGGCGTTTGTAACACTGGGTCTGACTCTGGGCGCCGTAAATCAATTGACCAAGAAGAAGGCCTGATAGGGAGATAGCGATGGATTTGTTAGTCAGTCTGGTTCTGGGATTTATTAGTATTGTACTCATTAACAACTTTGTGTTCACGAAGTTTTTGGGTACCTGTCCCTATCTGGGGGTATCGGGCCGATTGGATACAGCCTTTGGAATGGGACTTGCGGTGACGTTTGTGACCACGCTGGCCGGGATTATGACCTGGCTGATTGATTTTTATTGTCTTGCCGGTACGGCGCTGGAAATCACACGGTATGTCTGCTATATCCTGGTGATTGCCGGGGCGGTGCAACTGGTGGAAATGTATCTGCGGAAGTTTTTTCCGCCGCTGTATGAGGCCTTTGGCATCTTTCTGCCGCTGATTACCACCAATTGTGTCATTCTGGGGTTGTGCCTGTTCTTGAATATCTGGAAGGTCGATAGTTTTCTCATGGCAACAGTATTGAGTTTCGGCGCGGGTATTGGTTTTACGATGGCTATCTGCATCATGGCCGGAATTCGGGAAAATCTCGAACTGGCGGATGTGCCGGAGTGTATGAAAGGCGCCCCGATTACCCTGGTTACGGCTGGGCTTCTGACGCTGGGCTTTATGGGATTTGCCGGAATGATTAAGTAAGCTGGGATGGAAGTGCAGCGTTGGGAATGAAAACTTTATCCTGAGCGAAATCGAAGGATTAATTGAATATGGAAATAATAATACCTGTGATCGCCGAAGCGAATTTTATTCAAACCATCTGGCCCGCGGCAACCCTGATGCTGGGGCTTGGGGCGGGGTTTGCAGTCGTGTTGCTGATTGCCAGCATCAAACTGTCCGTCGAGGAAGACCCGAAGGTACAGGCGATTTATGCTGCTTTGCCCAAGATTGACTGCGGCACCTGCGGATTTGCCGGCTGTGCCGCGTATGCCAAGGCGGTGGCGGCCAATCCGGAACTGCTGGGGCGATGTTCTCCCGGCGGTGCGGATGCGATGAATAAAATTGCCGCAGCTCTGAATCTGCAAATCAGCGGTTCGGGCGCCCCGCAGCGGCCCCTCGTTCATTGCCGTGGACATAAAACCGACAAGACCTTCTTTGCCCGGTATCGCGGCATTCCGGCCTGTACGGCAGCCAATGCCCAACCGCCGGTGCAGGCGTGTGCATTCGGGTGCCTGGGATTTGGGGATTGTGTTCGGTCGTGCAAATTCGATGCCCTGCATGTTGTCAATGGTCTGGCAACGGTGGATTACAGCAAATGTACCGGCTGCGGTGCCTGCAGCAGGGCCTGTCCCCGGTTTTTGATTAAAATGGTTCCGTTTACCAATGAACCCATGGCGGCGGTGGCCTGCAGCAGCCGGGAAAGCGGCAAGAATACCCGTGCATTCTGCAAGGTCGGCTGTATCGGCTGCGGCATTTGTGCCAAACAGACCGATTTATTTACCGTGGCGGATAATCTGTCGCGGATGAATTATGAAAAATATGCCCCGTCCGAGGCGGTGACCACGGCGATGACCAAATGCCCGACCAAGGTGATTGTCTATCGCGGCAAAACCGCCCCCGCCGATGTCAGTCCCGAGGATAAGCAAACCGCGGCGGCATCGTAGTCAAAGTGTCACCTTTGTGATTCACGTTTTTTTGGCGTTGACTTTTAAGGGAGATGCTTTACAGTGGCTCCCTTTGGGGATTGCCCCGCTAACCAAAACCAAATACATAGAATAGTGAATAATATGGCTCAGGAAGAACAGGTATTAGTTATCCCGCGTAAGGAACTCGAAAAAGTCGGGATATTCCACGGTCTGATGATGGATACGGACAAGTATCTTAAATCGATATTTGCCCCCGGCGTGCCGCGGTTTATGCCTCGCTCCCTGGCCGAGAAGGACCCTTCGTTCAAGCAGATTATCCCCTATGTGCTGATGGCCTGCGATGGGCGGTATCTCAGTTATGTCCGGGGCAAACGCGCCGGCGAGACGCGTCTGGTCGGCAACCGCTCTATCGGTATCGGTGGTCATATCAATCCCACCGACGACATGGCCCTGTTCGGTGATTTTTATGAAACCTACCTCAATGCCGTCAAGCGTGAGGTGGAAGAAGAAGTGACGGTCAACACGAAGTTTACCAATCAGATCGTCGCGCTGCTCAACGATGATTCCAATGAAGTTGGCAGTGTGCATCTGGGCGTGGTTCACCTGTGGACGCTGGATGCCCCCGAGGTTGCCCGGCGCGAGCAGATGATTACCCAGATGACGTTCATGTCGCTGCCCGAGTTGCGTGCGGCCCAAGATACGCTGGAAACCTGGTCGGCCCTGTGCCTCGGGTATCTGGATACCCTGGCCAACAAATAAAGCATCATTTAATCTGTAGAAGTCTTTTCGTCAGGCAGATTCCACACTCTTTTATGCAATTCAAACATGTTCGGGTCGTGGATATTCAGTTCCGCTCGGACAAAGGGATACATATCATTGGTGCCGAAGAAGGCTTCGGCGGTCTCGGCAAAATATTCCGTATCGTTATTCATCGCATAGGCGCGGACGGTCCGGCCGTTGATATGCAAGACTTTTTCATACGTGTCGCTTTTAAGGGCATCCTGATAGGCCTTTTGAATCTCGGGATTACGGTGCAGGAATTTATTATGATAGACATGTGCCATCTCATGAAGCACCATCGAGGGCTGGTCTTTGCACCATGACACAAACAGGCCGGGATTGCGAATCTCGATGCAGTTGACTTTCTCGGGCAGGTAGCCGTTGGCCTTCAGCCAGCCAACATCGATATGAGCCCACATGGCACTGCGAGCGTCGGTATCTTCAATCCAGACAGGGCTTTGCTGGAGCCGCTGGACGGCCGCCGCAGGCAGATCACGGACCACACGAAAGAGCTGGCTGGCCAATTCCCGGCGAGCGTTTTCCCACAGGGCCGCATCCCGCCGGATTAATGTGTCGCGGACCAGAATCTGAAATCCTTCGATTGAGATTTCGGTATAACCTTCCGGAATAGTGCTGCCGCTGAATCCGGCAGAGGGAATAAGACTTGCTGCCAGAACGATCAAACATAACCAAGCAATCTTTTTCATCGTCAACTCCATTAGTCCATCTCAATATATTGTTTTGCGCCGGGGGTTTCGATACGCTGGTCCGGCTGAGCCGAGGTCATCAAAATTGCCTCGACACCGGGTATTTTTTCAATGAGCGCCAATCCTTTTTCTTTGCCCAGCACGCTGACTGCCGTGGATAAGGCATCAGTTTGTATCGCTGTGGGGGCAATAATCGTGACACTGGCCAGTTCCTTGACGGATTCGGAGGTTTTGGGATTGAGAATGTGGCTTTGCGGCTGGCCGTCCACGACAGCGTATCGTTCATAATCGCCGCTGGTGGCAACAGCCATATCATTAAGCCGCAGTTTGACCTCATAATTTTCAGGGTTGCGCGGGTTGCGCAGGCCGATATACCAGTTGCCTCCCGCCGGGCCAGGGCCAAAACAGCGGACATTGCCGCCCAAATCCACCATGCCTGCGGCGGCCCCCAGTTTTCGCATAGCCTCCATCGCAATATCCACCGCGTATCCCTTGGCAATCGCACCCACATCCAGTTTCATCCCTTCGACGGCAAATTGGATGGTCTTGTCCGCCGGGTTGAGTATTACTTTTTCATAGCCGACTTTGGCTCTTGCCGCCGCCAGTTCTTCAGCGGGCGGTCTTTGTCCGGTTTTTTGCATCTGCCGCCAGAGCTGGGTTTCCGGGCCGACGGTGATATCGAATGCCCCGTCGCTGAGCTTGCTGTAGTCGAGGGATGCGGCGATGACCTCGAATAATTCCGGACTAACGACTTTGGGTTCAGGATATGCCGTCTGGGTTAATTGCGAAATTTCGGAATTCGGGTCCCAGTCGTTCATGATGCGGTTGACCTTGTCCATTTCAGCAAAGGCAGCGGTGATAAAACCTTGTGCCTGTTCTTCACTGCCGGCCGCGACGGTAACCTGGGCAAAGGTGCCCATGATGGACCGATAGCCGCTGTTATAGTAACTGCGGTGCTGACGCGACTGGTACCACATCAGACCGCCCAAAACACAAAGAAAGACGGCCGGGACGAGATATTTTCCGATATTTTGTAACCTGTTTGTCATTGTGTTAGCCTGTACAAAAACGACTTTTTGTGTATAATATCGGAATGAATCGAAAAAATCCAGAAATACTGAAGTCTCGGGTGGAAGCGGAATTCCTGCCGTTTGTGCGAAAGCCGGGCCGCTATATCGGCGGCGAAATCAACCAGACGCGGAAAAATCCGGCCGACTGCGATGTCCGCGTGGCACTGGCGTTTCCCGATGTGTATGAAATCGGCATGAGCCATACGGGGCTGGCGATTGTGTATGACCTGCTGAACCGCGATCCCGCTGTGGCCTGCGAACGGGTCTTTGCGCCATGGCTGGATGCCGAGGAACAGATGCGAAAGATCAGCCTGCCGCTGTTTACCCTCGAATCCAAAGCCGCGGTGCGGGATTTTGATATGCTGGGATTCAGCCTGACCAATGAGCTGTGCTATACAGCGTTTTTGAATATGATTGACCTGACCGGCCTGCCGGTGCGAGCTTTGCAGCGTACCGAGGCCCATCCCCTGATTGTCGTCGGCGGCCAGATTGCCAACTGTGCCGAGCCGCTGGCGGATTTTGCGGATCTGTTTTTCCTCGGGCAGGCCGAAGAGGTACTGCCTGCAGTGATAGAATTATACCGACAGTTTAAGCAGCAGGGCCATTCCAAAGCGGACTTTCTGCTGGCCGCGGCTAAACAATTCAATTGTCTGTACGTGCCATCCCTGTATGAGGTGGACTATGATGGCGAGGAATTGAAGTCTATTCGTCCTAAAGCTGCTGGCGTTCCAGCCCGTCTGGAAAATGCCGCCGTGGAGGATTTTGAAAACGCCCCCGTACCTGCTCGGCCGGTGGTGCCGTTTGTCGAAGCGGTTCATGACCGTATCAGCATTGAGATTATGCGGGGCTGTCCCGGACGATGCCGGTTTTGTCAGGCGTCGTTTTGTCGCAGGCCGATTCGCTATCGCAGTCCCGACCGGATTGTGGATATTGCCAAGCAGCAATATGCCGCGACCGGCTATGATACCATCAGCCTGCTGTCGCTATCGACAGCGGATTATCCGCACCTGGAAGAATTGATCGATAAGCTCACGGCGTATTTTGCACCGCGACATGTCGGTCTGTCTGTGCCAAGTCTGCGGGTGCAGGAGCAATTGCAACTGCTACCGAAAATGGTGACATCGGTTCGTAAAAGCGGATTAACCATTGCAGTGGAAGCGGCCAGTCCCGCCCTGCGGAAGATGATTAATAAGCCGATTTCAGATGAGGATTTGTTTGCCGCCATGCGTGCCGCGTACAAGGCCGGATTCCAGAAGGTCAAGCTGTATTTCATGGCGGGCTTTCCCGGCGAGACCGAAGCCGACCTTGCGGCGGTGGTGGATTTGTCTTATCGCATCGCGATGCTCTCGCGAGAGGTTCGCGGGCGTCTGGCCAGTGTCAATGCCGCTGTCAGTTGGCTGGTCCCCAAGCCGCATACCCCGTTCGGCTGGCTGGGGCAGGCTCCAGCAGACTATTTCCATCGTGCCAAACAAATCATGCTCGACCGCAAGCGGCAGCTCAATGCCCGCTGTGTGTCGCTGAAGTTTCATCATATCGAATGCAGCGTGCTGGAGTCGGCACTGGCCCGCGGCGACCGACGACTGGGCAGGGTGATTGAATCCGCCTGGCGTGCGGGAGCGAAGTTTGATTTGTGGGATGAGTGTTTCGATATTACCGTGTGGCAGAAGGCCTTTGCCGATAGCGGCATGAATCTGGATGCCTGTGCCCAGCGGGCTTATACGCCCGGCAAGGTGCTGCCGTGGTCCCATCTGGGCGGGCCGAAAGAGGATTATCTGACTGAACATTATCATGAGACCATGACCAATCGATAAACCGTATACCCAACGGGTATGATTATTCCGCGAACAAAAGAAGCACGTGGTTGATGCCTCTGTACTTAACCGCGCCGAAACGGAAAATTTCAAGTAAAATCAGTATATTCAGGAGAATCAGCGATGCGAACGTGTGCAGCAGTGGGGTGTTTGATCGTCGTTAGTTGGTGTGTTTGTGCCAATCTATTCGCCGCGTCATCGGGGCCGTCCGCGGCGGATATTACGGTCGCGGCCTATTATTACCCCTGTACGCACCCACATCCCCGGTGGGATAAGGCCAAGTATCCCGGCTTTACCGAGTGGGATTTGATTCGCAAAGCCAAGCCGCGGTTTGCCGGCCATGAGCAGCCGAGGGTGCCGGTGTGGGGGTATCTGGACGAATCCGACCCGAATGTAATGGCCAAAAAGATTGACGCCGCAGCCGACTACGGCGTGGATGCCTTTATTTTCGACTGGTATTATTATGACGATGGCCCGTATCTCGAACGGGCGCTGGACGAAGGTTTTCTCAAGGCCCGCAATAATGACCGCATTCGATTTGCCCTGATGTGGGCTAATCACGATTGGTATGATATTCAGGGATACAATCCCGCTGAACCTATCAAACTGCTCTATCCCGGTATAATCAAATCCCAGACATGGGAGACCATCACCGATCTGGTCATCAGCCGGTATTTCAAGCATCCCAGCTATTGGAAAATCGACGGCAAACCCTATTTCTCGATTTATGAGATGCAATTATTCCTGAATAGTTTCGGGACCGTACAGGCCGCACGCGAAGCCCTCGACAGTTTCCGTAAAAAGGCCGAGCAGGCCGGTTTTCCGGGCATTCATATCAATGCGATTCTGTGGGGCCAGCCCAATTTGCCGGGCGGTACCACACCTGCCGACTGGTCCAAACTGTGCGCGGAGTTGAAGCTGGACAGCCTGACCGGCTATACCTGGGTGCATCATGGTGCCCTCAACTATGGCACCTTTCCGGTTTCTGATTACGCATGGGGACGTGACCGGTATCTTGGCTTTCTCGATGGTGCGCTGAAAAATTACCCCGTGCCGTATTTCCCCAATACGACCCTCAACTGGGATAATAGCCCGCGCGCTCACCCCGATGCCGACTGGTCCAGACCCGGGGCGCATGTGGTTAATCCTGTCATGCAGGGCAACACCCCCGCGGCCTTTAAAGAAGCGACGCAGATGATTATCCAGCGGCTGTTGGCATCGACGGTCGAGCCGAAGGTGATGACTATCAACGCCTGGAACGAATGGCCCGAAGGAAGCTGCCTCGAGCCGGAGCAGGAATACGGCTATGGCTACCTGGAAGCCGTCCGGGACTTGTTTGCCGAAAAAGCATCCCCGACTTCCAAAGATAAGTAATAATACAGTTTTATCTTACGCGACCTGAGCAAAGACGACGACGTAGTTGTGGCCGTATTTCTTGGCGCATTTGGGGCAGGTGGTGTAGTAGAAGTAATAGTTCGACGCCTTTTTATTCTGGCCGGCGAGATATTGCTCTGTCTGCTTGAGCCACTTGGGGGCATCGCGGTACGGCCCATCGAAGACCTTGCTCAAATACGTTCCCGACAGCCGGACCATCTTGGCTCCCGGCACGTCTTTGGTCACGTTGAAATACAGTTCCGTCTTCCACGGCGTCGGGTCGCATGCAAGCATCACGAAGTCCTTCATGGGTACGGCCGCCTGGGCACCCTGTATCTGGTTCCACATCCGGGGAATCACCGTGCCCATATTGAGCGGGATATGAAATAGTGCCCGGACGTCATCCTGCATAAAGAGTTTGTCTTGCCAGACCCATGTCTTGCCGTCCCAGCCTTCTGGATTGAATTGCGGGCAGCATTCCGCCGATTGTGTCTGTATTGAGTCCATAATTACCTCCTGTTATTGTCGATTATTCCTTCCATAACCTGCTGTTTCTGTGAATCCACCAATTATACCACCCGCCCGGCCATCCGCAAATGAATTGCTAATACAAAAGCACATGCAATGTCGTGAAAAAGTTGAAAAATATGAAATATCTTTTTTGCACGCTGCGTCTATAATATACCTGTCATTATATTTTAGGGTCAGGATATGGAGTTACTAAATGAAGACAAGCAGGCTCGGCAATGTGGCCGGGTGCATATCGAATCAATCAGAGAGTAAGGAGAGTGTAGCATGAAACAAACAGCATTACTTACTATGGCGGGGTTTCTGGCGGTCTGTTGGATGGTTCCAATGGCGGTTGCGGCCGACCCCGATATCGTCGGCACCTGGCAGGTCAAGGCGGACTTCAATGGCCGGCCGATGGAATCACTTCTGTCATTTTCCAAGGACAAGGAAGGCAAGTTCGTCGGCAAAGCGATCAGCTTCTTTGGTGTCAATGAGCTGAAGGATATCAAGCTGGAAGGCGACAAGCTGACTTATTCTCAGATTAACCGGAGGGGCGGCAACGAATCCACCTCGACCTTTACCGGCACCATCAAAGAGGGCAAGCTGACGGGCACGACCTCCAGCGACTTCGGTGAATTTAATCTGGAAGGCGCTTTGATGAAAGCCAAGCCGGCGGTTGTGGGCAATTGGGAAATCAAGACTCAGCGTGGTGACCAGACGATGGTGTCAACCCTGATGGTCAGCCAGGATAAAGAAGGCAAGTTTCTGGTGACCTGGAAGAGCCAGCGCGGCGAAACTGCAGCGACCGATGTGGCCTATAACGACGGCAAGCTGACGTTTAAACGCACCATGCCGGCCCGCCAGAGAGAGGGGCAGGATGCTCAGGCTCAGCCTGCTCAGCCGCGTGAATCGACCTATGAACTGACCGCCAAAGGGGATACGATTTCAGGTATCATAAAATCGCAGCGCGGCGAAAATCCGATTGAAGGCAAGCTCGTTGGCGGGGCGATAATCGGCACATGGGAACTGACCATTACGTCCGAACGCGGCGACCGTACTCAGTGGCTGATTGTCTTCCCGGATATGACGGCCCTGTATGGTCCGATTGCAGTGGAAAAAATTGCCCTGGAAGAAAAAAATGTCAACTTTACCGCCAAGATAAGCTTTGGCGAAAGAAGCTTTGAAAACCAGTTCAAAGGCCAGCTCGATGGCGATAAACTAACCGGCGAAATGACCAGTCCTGTGATGGGACGTCCGGGTGAAGGCACAGAGGCTCCGGCGACGGTGACGCAGAAAGTTACCGGCAAGAAGCTTGCACAGTAGCCGCAGAGTTGGTTTTGTAGAAATAAAGAAGGCTGTCAGATTATTCTGGCAGCCTTCTTTTGTTGAACTTGTTTGAAATAGTCGATTTGCTTGCGGCACAATTTACCCATCGGGTATTATTGAAACCCGTTCCAGGTGCGTTTGATTCCCGGCGGTTGTTTCAGTCCGCCACGGCCGTTGGCCTTGTGGAAATCGGTAATAATCTTGACCGCTTCCTGCGGGTCATCGCACAGGGTAAAGACGTTCATGTCAGACTCATCGATATAGCCATTCTTTTTGAGCATGGTCTTGTCAACCCACTCAAACAATCCCTTCCAGTAATCAGTGCCCATGCAGATGACCGGAAAGTAGGCCTGCTTGAGGGTCTGAATCAGGACCAGTGCCTCAAACAATTCATCCATAGTCCCAAAACCGCCGGGCATGGTGATAAAGCCGTGGGCATATTTGAGGAACATGACCTTACGGCAGAAGAAGTATCGGAAATGCAGCGACATATTCTGGAATTTATTGGGAAGCTGCTCATGCGGCAGTTCGATGTTGAGTCCGACGCTCTTGACACCGGCCTCGCGGGCGCCTTTGTTGGCCGCTTCCATGATTCCGCCGCCGCCGCCGGTAATGACGGCAAAGCCCGCCTGGCCGCAGGCCCGAGCGGTCTCGACGGCCAGCTCGTAGTATTTCGTGCCCGGCTCTGTCCGGGCGGAGCCGAATATGGACACCGCAGGCCCGATTTGCGAAAGCAGTTCAAATCCTTCCACAAACTCGGCCATGATGCGAAACACGCGCCAGGTTTCTTCAGCAGCTATCTTCGAATAATCAGTCATATTTACTCCACAATACAGTTTGCAGTCATAAAAGAACTATCGGTTTTATAACAGTTTATATTAAGGCAACTTTGTCCTAATAGTCTAAAAAACCAGCTTTGTTCATAAATTATGGCCTTAATTTCGCCGGCAATAAATTATCGGCATCTGCAGAACATGGGCTTGTTGCCTGTTATGTCCCATAACAAGCCCATTAAAGCAACTATTCAACAGGCAGATCAATCTGGTATAAATCTCATTAAACTTTTGTGCAGTAAAAAAGAGGCGTGTCGGATGTAGTGCCAAACTGTTCAATCTGTTCAGAAGTTAAAAAATCCCCAGGCAAGACTTGCTTGACATGAAAGCCTGATTCCTGGATGCGATTGATAACATCAGGACCATATTTTCGAACATGGTCATCCTGTCCAAAAAGCTCCAACCTCTTTTGCGGGTCGGTAATGGACGGGTCTTCTATTGTTTTGTCTACATTTACGGGAACCAGCAGCATCATCCAGCCATCCGGCTTGAGAATACGATGAAATTCTCGTAGAGCCTTTAGGTCATCGGGAACATGTTCAAGGACATGACTGCAAAAAATAATGTCAAAGCTGTCATTTGACAGGGGCATGTTAGTAACGTCTATTTTTAATTGAACATCGTTGCGGTTTAAATCGGCTGTGACATAATTTCGTCCAAACACTTGCCTGAATTTCTTTTCCAGGCACACTTCAGGTGCAATATGCAGCATGGTTTTGGACGAGTCACTGAAGATATTAGTATTCTTTTGGAGAAAAAGCCAGACCAGTCGATGTCTCTCAAGAGAATTGCAATGAATACAAAGTGCATTTGGGCGAGGGGATACGCCGTAGAAATCAAATCGTTTAGAATGTTTTTGACAAATCGGACACCAATGTTGTGTCCCAATGAAAGAAATTTTCTTTGTATATGACTTAACAAAAACTTTTAATTTCTTTAGTGTTGTTATTCCTCGGATTTTCAATTTTGTTTTCCTATGATATATGTTTTGGAATTTTCAAATAAAAATATTCAAGTAGTCACCATCGCTCAGGTTTATTGGCCGCCGGGCAGTGTTCGGCGATGGGGCAGGCGGGGCAATCCGGCTTGCGGGCCTTGCAGCAGGCCCGACCGTGAAAGACGATACAATGGCTAAACAATGTCCAGCCGCCGTGTTTATCTTTGGGTACGATATCCATCAGGTCGAATTCCAGCTTCACCGGGTCGTTGTTGGCCGACAATCCCAGCCGGCGCGACAGTCGAATCATGTGTGTATCGCAGATAATGCCCTGGACGCCGAAGCAGTTGCCCAGAATCACATTGGCGGTTTTGCGTCCCACGCCGTTAAGGGTCAGCAGTTCCTCCATGGTCTGGGGGACTTTGCCGCCGAAGTTGTCAATCAGGATCTGGCAGGCTTTCTGGATGCTGGTGGCCTTGTTGCGATAGAAACCGGTCGAGCGGATATCCTGTTCGAGTTCTTCGCGGCTGACCTTGACCCAGTCTTCGGGCTTGCGGTATTTTTTGAACAGGTCTTGGGTGACGATATTGACGCGGGCGTCGGTACACTGAGCCGCCAGGATGGTGGCAATCATAAGCTCCAGCGGTGCGGTGAAATCCAGCGAGACTTTGGCTTCCGGGTAGGTCTTCCGCAGGATCGGGAAGAAGGCCAGTATCCGCCGCCGGGCATCGTCTTTATCGATTTTGATTTTCTTTGCAGCCATGATACCGGACTATTATGCCCGATTTTCCGGAGAAGTCAATTCCTTGTCGGGTAATTCAGGCCGGCGGACTTGCGGTTAATTGTTGGCCAGGGCGTTTTCGACCGTATTCCGGCGGGCTTTGCGGGCGGCCTCGATACGCTGTTTGCGGACGCTGAAGACATCCACCAGCCAGCCGTAATAGATAGCCATGCCGCACCAGCAGGCGATGCAGGTCGTGACGACCCAGTTGCGGAGGTCGTGCAGATGTTCCAGATGGGCACCGACCAGCCATTTCCACACCGGGTTATCCAGTTGGAACGGCCAGAGCAATTGCACATCTTCATGATGGATACAGTCCACCGCGATATGGGCCCAGACGCCGACGATGCCGGACAGAATCATTTTGGTCAGGATGGCCCGATAC
>JBDKVE010000289.1:0-10805 GCA_039679345.1 Anaerohalosphaeraceae bacterium | reverse complement strand
TGTGTTATTGCTATGCACGTCGGCTCCGATATAATAGGTTTTCATTGTGGCATCCTTTCGTATAATAATGGGTTGTTCACACTCTAATTATACCTAAGGATGCCCTCTCTTTATATCTTCACAGATTACACCGATTACACAGAAAATCAGGTATAAAGATAAGGGCAGCAACAAGAGACTATGCCGCGGCCTGCTGGCGCAGAAGCTGCTGTTCGACGCGCTGTCTGGCGATGCGGGCGTCCAGTATCCCGGCAAGGCGGGTTTTGGCCTGCGGGTCCACGACCAGAACCTGTTCGGCGCCGAGTTTGTCCATCAGTTCCATCGCCGCAGACAGCGGTGTGGATTCGGTCACGGTATCGCGCACCGACGCCATCACATCGGCAATCAGCATCCAGTTCCAGCAGTCCTGTTCGACCAGGACATCCCGCAGATGCGACAGAGTCATCATCCCCACCAGGTCCCCGCCGGCGTTGACCACCGGGAAGGTGCCTTCCTCGGAATGGGCGAACTTTTCCACGGCACAGGCGATGGTATCATGGAGCCGCAGCGGCTCGATGTGTTTATTGCATACATCCCCCACCGTCAGCATCGCCACGATATCGTCTTCGGTGACGTTGCGGTTGATTTCTTTGGCCAGCTTGATGCTCAGCTTGACGCAGGAGGGGCCGATTAACTGGACAATCATCGTCGTGGCCGTCACGCCGAAGATGATGACTTCGCCCAGCGACAGGTCATCGGTAATCTGAATATGGCCCAGATGCTGACTGGCCATGATGGAAAGGCCGATAGCTACGCCGCCCTGGGCAAAGATGCCCAGACCGCTGTATTTCTGCACGGCTTCGGAAGCCCCGCTGCGGCGGGCGCCGATATAACAGCCCAGCATTTTGCCGAGGTTGCGGCCCAGGACATACAGGACGACCACCAGCCACAGCCAGCCGGGCATTCTGGATAAGCCCAGCCGCGCGCCCACCAGCACGAAGAACATGACATAAATCGGGCCGGAAAAACTGCGAAGGAGAGTAAACAGTTCCTGGCTGCGCTGAGGGGCGAGATTGACCAGCACAAGGCCCATCGTCATCGTGACCAGAATCACATCCAGCCCGGCCGTGTTGGACCCGCCGATGATGACCAGAAGCATGCCGACCGAGATGGCCAGCAGGCGTTCCTTTTTCTGGTGGACGTAACGCAGCAGCAGATTGAGCAGGCCGCCGCTGATGGCCCCTGCCGCGACCGAGCCGCCCAGTTCGTAGGCGACTTTTTTCATCTCGGCGGCGATGGAGCTGTCTTGGCCGGTCAGCATCTGCGAAACGCTGGTGCCGACGCCGTACAGCGTCATGGCCAGGGCATCATCAAGGGCAACGACGGCGATAATGCACAGGGTCAGCACGCCTTTGGCGCGATATTCCCACAGGACTTCAACGGTCGAGGCCGGGTCGGTGGCCGAGGCAATGGCGCCAAAGACGACGCCTGCGGCCAGAGCAGCCGAAAAATTGCCGGTCACTTTCCATAAAACCAGCGTGGACGACGACGTCACCAGGACAAAGGAAATCATGCCTTCCCACAGCAGAATCGAGATGAACTGTTTGCCGTATTTGCGGAAAGTGTCGGCCCGCAACTCGCCGCCGACCAGAAAGCCGATAATGCCCAGGGCAAACCATGTGAAGGATTTGAAGCTTTCGATCTGGGCAGCGTCGATTAATTTCAGGCCGCTTTGGCCGACTATAATTCCAAATACAATATAGCCAACGACCTGCGGGATGCGGATTTTCTGGAAAAACCAGGCTCCCATCGCCCCGCCAAGGACGCCGATACCCAATAACACTAATATACTCGGATGAAATCCATCCATTTTTTATAAATCTCCACGAACTGCGTTTTGCTGTTTTCTATGCGTGATACAAGCTGCATCATCAAATCGGAGCAAAATTAAACGGTACAGTGTATAGCGGCCGGCTTCGATTGCAACCGTTTTATCTGAGAATCGTGTTGCCGGGCGGGGACCTTCCGGCGGTAAAATTCGGCAAAATAGATTGCTGAAAAGTCTCTGCGGGTTTATGGTATTAAGGATGTAAATTCGCAAGACATTCAGGGAGTATAGAATGGAGATACAGATAAACAACCGCAAACTGAGGCTGATGGTCGGGGATATTACCGAGCAGGCCACCGATGCCATTGTCAACGCGGCCAACAGTTACCTGCTGCACGGCGGCGGGGTCGCGGGAGCGATTGTGCGTAAAGGCGGGATGAGCATTCAATTTCAAAGCTTTGCCAAGGCCCCGGTCCCGGTCGGGCAGGCGGTTATCACCGGGGCGGGCAAGCTCAAGTGCAAGCACGTCATTCATGCCGTCGGGCCGCGGATGGGAGAAGGCGATGAGGATGCAAAGCTCAAAAACGCTACATTGAATAGCCTGAAAGTCGCTGATGAGAACAAGCTGAACAGTATCTCTTTTTGCGCCATCAGTACAGGCATCTTCGGCTACCCAATCGACCGCTGTGCTGACATTATGCTGGCCAACGTCATCGCCCATCTGTCGGGGGAAACGTCGCTAAATGAAGTGGTTTTCTGTCTTTATGACCAAAAGGCGTACGATGTCTTCGCGGCGGCGCTGAAAAAACTCCAACCTTAAGCGTTTTTCGTTACTCAAAAATGGCATCTTTTGCTATCATACCCCCTCGTATGAATATGAGGCATTCACAGGCAAGGGCTGCCTTGATTCAATCCGACAAATCAACTCGGGAACCCGATAACAGTATGAAAACAGAGGTTTATCAGTGGAATGGGCCCCAGCAGGAGGCGATAGTCCGGGCGGCCGTGAAAGTGCTGGATGGCGGCGGCGTGGCGGCGATCCCGACCGAGACGGTCTATGGACTGGCGTGCCGGGCGGAGCCGGAGGCGATCCGTCGGCTCGATGCGGTCAAGGCGCGGGCGGAGGGCAAACGCTATTCGCTGCATATCGGAAAGCCGGATGATGTCTATCGATATGTTCCACAAATGCCACTGCGGGTTCATGCCCTTGTGCGTAAGGGTTTGCCGGGTCCGATCACGCTGGTCTGTCAACCAAACGAAGCCAATTTAGCGGAATTACGGAAAAAACTCGGTGAAAAGGTCTTCAATGTCCTCTACGAAAATGGATCGATTGGGATTCGCTGTCCGAATGAAGAAGCGGCCTTAGCTATCTTATCACAGACGGTCTGGCCGATTGTGGCCCCCAGTGCCAATCCATCTGGGATGGCCCCGGCCACCAGTGCACGTCAGGTTCTGGAGTATTTCGATGGACAAATCGAGATGGTCGTGGACGGCGGGTCCGAGGCCTGCCGGTACCAGCAAAGCAGTACCGTTGTCAGGATATCCGACAAGGGAGTAGAGATTTTGCGTGAAGGCGTCCTCACTCGGGCGGCCATTGAAGAGCTTGCCACGGCGAGGATCCTGTTTGTCTGTACGGGCAATACCTGCCGCAGTCCGATGGCCGAGGTGCTGGCGGCAAACTATTTATCGAAGAAAATGTCCTGTAATATTGACGAACTGGCCGCATTTGGATATAAAATAGAATCATTCGGCGTCTCGGCGTATGATGGCTGCCGGGCCAGCGAGGAAGCCTGCAAGGTGTTGCGAAAGAAAGGCTTATCACTGGACAGGCACAGCAGCCGGTTGCTGAGACGTCAGGATATACGGGAGGCGGATTTGATATTTGTCATGAGCCGGCATCATCAGGATGCGGTGCTGGCCATGGATAACGAGGCTGCGGATCGGGTGTTTTTACTCGATCCGGACGGCGAAATCTCCGACCCGATCGGGTTTGGAGAGAGTCAGTATCAGGCTTGTGCGAATCAAATTGAGCAGGCCATAGAAAAACGTTTTAAGGATTTACTATGAAAATTGCGCTGGCAACGGACCACCGTGGCGTGAAAACCATCGAACAGATTAAAGCCATTCTGGCTCAATTGGGCCATGAATATATTGATTTCAGCGATGGGACTTCCGATACGCCGATGGACTACCCGGATGGGGCTTTTGATGCGGCAACAGCGGTCTCGCAGGGCAAGGCGGACCGGGCGATTCTGGTATGCGGGACGGGTATCGGGATGTGCATCGCGGCCAACAAGGTCAAGGGCGTTCGGGCGGCGTTGTGCTATGATGAGCTTGCGGCCAAGGTGTCGCGGGAACATAATGACGCCAATGTCTTGTGTCTATCCGGAGATTTGCTTGGGCCGGCCATGCTGCAAAAGATGGTGGAAACGTGGCTTGCGACCGATTTTACCGGCGGACGGCATCTGCGTCGGATTAAGAAAATCAAGGCTATCGAAGATGGGCTGGACCCCCGAGAAGTTGTAAATCAATAATTGACAAGTCTTTGCGATATACAGGCGGCCTTCGGGTCGCCTTTTTTTATGGCCTCAACCTGCCGGCTTCTCGATTTGAGGGAGGAAATTGTGTAACCTTTGGCGGGGATTTGGGTATTACATAGTGTAGATTCGGGCCCATAACAAACAATCACGACACGAGATTTAAGGAGTACATGGTATGAAACGATTGGTATCAGGATTATGTATTGCGTCTTTGGTGTTGTCATCGATGGTGTTTGCGACACCGCTGGATAAGACCAAAGTGATGAAAGAAGCGACCTGGACGGTACATCTGGATGTGGACCAGTTTCGTCAGAGCGTGTTCGGCAAAGAAGTCATCAATGAACTGGCGGCCCGGGGAGTCTCCGAGAAGCTGGACAATTTTGCGAAGGTGTTTTCCTTCCATCCGATTAATGACATTCAGTGCGTGACGCTGTTCGGCCAGGATAAAGACCCGCAGAAGGCCGCGGCGATTATCCGCGGAACCTGCAACCCGGCGACGCTGGTTGCCATGGTAGGGATGAATCCGTATTATGAAAAAAGCGAATACGGCACCTATACCATTCATAGCTGGATTGATGAGAAGAAAGGCCCGGACAGCCCGCGTCAGTACGGATGCTTCTATAACCCCACGACACTGCTGATGGGGGTGGGCAAAGAAACGCTCCAGCAGAGTCTGGATGTACTGGATGGCAAACATGCCAATGCCGCCGGCAACGCGATGTTCAACCAGTTTGCCGAAGGTTCGCATGGCGTGATTGTGTCGCTGTTTGCGGAAAAGACCGGCGAGACCGTCAACGGGATTCAGGAAGCGGCAATTCTACAGCAGACCAATCGCATCGCCCTGATGCTCGGCGAAAAAGATAATTCGGCCTATACCGATATCCTGCTGCAGGCCCGCAACGCCGCCGAGGCCACCAAGATCCAGCAGTTTGTTCAGGGGATGCTGGCGATGGTTTCCCTTTCGGTTGCTGATAAAAACCCGAAGCTGGATCAGTTGATTAACGCAGTCAACCTGCAGTGCAATAATGATACGGTTCGAGCTCAACTCAACTGGGACAGCAAGGATTTGATTGCCCTGTTAAAACAACTTGAACAGGCAAAGCATGCCCAAGAAGCCGCAGCAGCGCAATAATGGCCAGAGGATGGTGAACACAGCGCAGTATGCCGAATCGACTCAATCCATCTGATTGTCAATCTTCGACGGAGACGAAAGAATATTCATCCGAGCCGTCCGACCTGACAGATGTCAATGACCTGATCCGTGCAGCTCAACAGGGCTGCACGGACAGCTTTGCGCGGCTTGTGCAGGTGTATTCGCCGCGGCTGTTCCGGTTTCTGTTTCAACGGACCGGCAGCCGGCAGGATGCGGAAGACCTGGTGCAGGAGACATTCCTGCGCGTCTTTCGGCATTTGGACCAGTTCGATACGGAGCAGTCATTTTCGACGTGGGTTTTTACGATTGCCTGGCGGCTGGCGGCCAATCATTACCGTAAGAACAACCATACGCCCAGTGCGGCTCTTCCGGAGGATTTCTGTGACCCGTCGCAGACAGAACAGGCGACGGGTCAGCAGGAACAGCGCGACAGCCTGTGGGCGGCGGTGCGGCAACTGCCCCCCGCCCAGCGGCAGGCGATGGAGCTGCGTTACCTGGGCGATTTGTCGATGCGGCAGATTGCCGAGGTGATGGGTCTGCATGGGATTTATGTCAAGGTGCTGCTGTTCCGGGCCAGGAAGAAACTGGTCCGGCAACTGGCGGAATCGCCAGGTAATTGTGCGGACATTGCCGATGTCAGACCGGTGGTTGAATTTCAAAAGGCGAAAACGCAGGAGTGTACCCAACGGCTATGATTTACTGCCAGGCAAGAAAAAAATAAGCGGAATGCCTTTGGCATGGGATTTGATCTCAAGCACGGAGGCTTGAGCTACTATCCGCAACGAAACTAAAAACTTAAAGCAGGGTCCTGAATATGTGGTGCATCTATTATCAATGGAAGCTATCCGCGGCGGCTGATGAAAAGAAAGCGGTTTCGGCCTCGGTGCTGCGGCATTTGGGGCGTTGTGCACACTGTCGACAGTTTGCTCATCATCTGACGGCGTTGAATGTACAGCTTCATCAGGAGGCTGCCGAATGGGCTGTTCCGGAAACGGTTTCGATTTCAAAAGCGGCAAACGCAGCAACCCAGCTCCGCACCTATCACCGCCCTGCCCATCGCTGGGTGTATGCGGCTGCCGCCTGTGCGGCGGTATTGTTTGTGGGGGCTTTTTTGTGGGGGCAATGGGGAACCAATAGGGCTTATTCGCTGAATCCGGTCACTGAATTTCAACGGTTATGGTCGGAACTGCCGATTTCGGCTTCGCAGGAACAGCTACACCCTGCCGCTGTACCGCAATTGATTAACAATTATTACTATCAGGAACTGTCGAATCTGGCGGCGGATACCAAATCCGCAGCGACGCTGGCCTCCGCCTGCCTGGGAGTGGATTGGGATACGCTGGCATTATCCTATACAGACACATCGAATTGAGTGAGCTGATAACTAAGCGCGTGCGGCAAACAGAAAGGCATTGAGCATCGCGGCGATGATGTCATAAAATGCGTGGACTCCTGCGACAATCCCAAATCCGCGAACGGCAAAAATCACGGCGAAATAGATACCGGCCATCATGCGAAAGATAAATGTAAGCCAGACAAATGGCTCACCCTGCCCAAAATGGCCGTTGACAAAGAAAAAATGGTGATGCACGCTGAATAGAACCGCGGAAATCAGGACGGAAACGATCACCGCCATATCCTTTTTAAGACCAAACAAGTCCTGAAAGAGAATCATCAGCAGGCATATCAGGAAAAGTCGAAAGACCAGCTCTTCGTAAATTCCGGCACCGATACCTGTGACGATATCACCCCACAGACCCGGGCCGGAGGAGGCGGGCTGGGCGGCGCAGGTAATCAGCGGCATGGAGAGCGCAGCGGCGGGTTGTTCGGGGACAGCGGCCGGACGATTCATCGCAAGACTAAGCACAATCAGCGGAATTGACAGCAGGACACATTCGACGGTCATCGGCAGAAAATCGCTGACGCGGACCTGCCATTTGGTGCCGCTGGTGATTTGCAGCCAAAGCAGGATAACCATCACGACAAAGGGAGGTGCTATCCAGGTCATTCGCTCGGAAAAACCGACGTATTCGAGCAGGTTTTGCACCCAGACAAACGCCACGACGCGAAGCTGCGGCTGATAGAGGCTTTGGGACAGGACATCGGGGTGAATATAGAAGGTTCCGACTTCATAGAGCAGCAGAAAACCAAGCAGGTACATCAGCGCATAAACCGGCCGGCTGGTTCGATCCAGATACGAATTTGGAAGGAACGAAACCAGTTGGCCTGTGGAGCGTTTTGTCTTGTGCTTGCGGCCTGCCATCGGACATCCTTGTCTAACACCAACTCAAGTGGGACAAACGTTAAAACAACAAGCCATAACACATTTATATAAATACGGTTACAGCATATTGTCATTCCCGCAAAAGAGGGAATTCAGAGCTCGAACGCTTAAAACTGGATACCCGCCTGCGCGGGTATGGCAAATCGAATCGCTCTAAAACGTCCCAAACAATAGACGTTTTATCGGGAAAAGTAAAGTTTTAATTTCTGAGTTATCTATCCGAAGTACCGTATAATATTATTGACATTTTCGGTATATTTCGAGTAATATTCCGTCATCAATTGTGTTTTCGGCAGGACCATATTGCTATGTCAAAGGGCAGATTAATACGGGGGATATTGAGTAGTATAAAATATTCCACTATGCACCCTGATGTAATTTGTACCACAATCAATAATTCAAATTAGACCGATTCATGTACAAAGGAGAAGTAATGCGAAGGGTATTTTTGTTGTTGTTTGGGCTCTCAACGATGTGCACGGCAGCAATTCAAGTCGCAGAGTTGAGATGTGAGTATCAGAAAAATCCAGTCGGGCTGGATGTAACCAGTCCCCGATTGACCTGGATACTCGAATCGGATGCGTTTGCTCAGAAACAAAGTGCCTATCAGATTCTGGTTGCCAGCGATGAGCGGTCTTTGACAGAGGCCAAAGCCGACTGCTGGAATTCGGGAAAAGTTACTTCTGATATGTCCGTCAATATCAACTATGGCGGCAAGAAACTGGAGAGCCTTCGGACCTACTATTGGAAAGTACGAGCCTGGGATAAAGATGGTCAGGCATCCGACTGGAGCCAGAGCGGATGGTGGATCACGGCCGTCATGGATCCGGCGACGATCAAAGGCCAGTGGATCACCTTTTCCAAGCCAATCGATCATGAAGTATATCATGTCGATCCTCCCATGGACTTGAAAGGAGCAAAGTGGATATGGTATCCGGGTGAAAATGCCGCAAAGAATACCGCCGCTGCCAGGTTGAAGTTCAGCCGGAGCTTTGAAATTGGCGATATTAAATCCCTCACCTCGGCCAAAATCGCCCTGACGGTGGATAATTCATTTAAACTCAGCGCTAATGGCAAACTTGTCGGCACGAGCAGCAATTGGCAAACTTCATCGATTTTTGACCTGGCTGAATACCTTGTCGAAGGCAAGAATCTGATGGAGATTGAAGCAGTGAATGATGCAGCCAGTCCCGCAGGTCTCCTTTGCAAGGTGGTTATCAACAACGCCGAGAAATCCATTGAACTGGTTTCCGACAAAGACTGGGAAGTCTATCCTGCCGAGAATCCCAGTGAATCGAAAGCTGCTCAGGAAATTGCCAACTTCGGCGACAGCCCGTGGGGGCAGATTTCTTCATCAAGCCTCCATACCTTCTGGACCCAGAAGGCACCCAGTCCCCTGCTCAGAAAAGAATTTAATCTGAAAGACGAGATTGAGAGCGCTTATGCGGTCATCGCCGGACTGGGCTGTTATGAGCTGAAAATCAATGGGCAGACCCTTGGTGACAAAGTGCTTGATCCGGTGTTTACCAATTATACAAAGACGGTTTTGTATTCGACCTATGATGTCACGGACTACCTGCACCAGGGTGCTAATGCTGTGGGTATTATGCTGGCAAACGGCTGGTATAACTCGCATACGAAGGATGCATGGGATTATGACAAGGCTCCGTGGCGCGACAGTCCCAAGGCCCTGTTGAATCTGGTCGTTAATTATAAGAACGGAACCACGGAAACGATTGTAACGGATACAAGCTGGCAGGGTTCCAACGGCCCGCTGGTTGCCGATGCAATTCGCAGCGGCGAAGTTTATGACGCACGACTGGAACAAGCAGGTTGGGATAAGCCCGGATTTGACTCAAGCGGCTGGGAAGCGGCCAAGACGGCTGAGGCTCCCAAAGGACGGCTTTGTGCGGAGATGATGCCGGGTACGAAAATTCAGGAAACACTTAAGCCCATAGCCATAACCGAGCCGAAACCGGGCGTTTATCTGTTCGACATGGGAGTCAATATCGCCGGGTGGGCTAAATTAACACTGTCCGGCAATCCCGGCCAGAAAATCATGATGCGATACGGCGAAGTGGTTAAAGACGGGATGCTGAATGTGGACAATATCCGAGCCCTGACGTTCTCCGGGCCGTTCCAGACGGATACGTATTATCTTAAAGGCGATGGTGTGGAAACGTGGCATCCGAGATTTGTTTATCACGGCTTTCGATATGTTGAGGTGACGGGCCTGACCTCGAAGCCTTCACCCGATACGATTGAGGCCCAGGTCCTGTACACGGATTTTGAACCGGCCGGCAAATTTGCCTGTTCCAACACGATGTTCAATACGGTTCAGAAATTAACGGAAAGAAGCTACAAAGGCAACTTCGTCGGGATTCCAACCGACTGCCCCCAGCGCGAGAAAAACGGCTGGACCGCAGATGCTCACCTTGCCGCAGAACTGGCGATGTACAATTTCAACAATGTACCCGCCTACGAGAAGTGGCTGGCGGATTTCCGGGATGACCAGGATAACAACGGCAGGTATAGCTGTATTATTCCATCTCCGGGCTGGGGAGCCAGAGACCTGACCGAGTGGGACAGCGCCTATATGATTGTCACATGGTATCTTTATCTTTACCGGGGTGATGTGCGGGCAATCGAAGACCATTACGACGCGATGAAACGCTACATTGAAAATGTTGACAAGCGGATCGCTTCATCATCGTATATCGTGGAGTTCGGCCTTGGAGACTGGGCCAATGACGGCGGCAGTCAAACCTCAGTCCCTCTGACGGCCTCGGCCTATTTCTACTATGATACCATCCTGATGGCTCGGTTTGCGACAATTCTGGGCAAAGAGGCAGACCAGCGATATTTCTCCGGGCTTGGGGAAAAGGTGAAGGCGGCGTATCAGGCTCGATTTTACAAGGGCGACGGCATCTATGATGCAGGTCAGCAAACCGCATCGGCGATGTCACTGTTCTATGGTCTTGTTCCGGAATCGGAAAAGGAAAAGGTGCTGGCACAATTAGT
>JBDKVE010000288.1:0-2442 GCA_039679345.1 Anaerohalosphaeraceae bacterium | reverse complement strand
CCGTCGATGAGTACGGTTCCTGTTCCGCGAATAAAGCCCGCCATCGCCAGCAGCAGGGTTGATTTTCCGGCCCCATTAGGACCAACCAGGGATACTTTTTCGCCCTGTGCAATGGTTAAATTAATGGAATCCAGAGCCATGGTGCCATCCGGATAGACATAGGAATAATTGCTGATTTCAATTGCGCGATTCATTCTTCCATCCTGTTCAAGACATTGTTGTGACTCATCGGAACGTCCGGTAATATTGGGGTGTGTACAGAAGAAAAAAGAAACCGCCATGCGGTATCAGACTGAGTTTGTGCCCCATGGGATAAAACCCTGATAACTTGTTTTGCTTTCTCTTTCATAGCATTTTCCGACCCGAAACTATTTCGATATTATCGACTTAACAGATATGTTTCATAATCCGACCGCTTATTATTATATATAATTTTTTACCAATTTTACGACTTTTTTGTTTTACTCCTGTTTCTGGGCGGATTTACATGCCGTTTAACTTGTCCAACAGAGGACGAATGAAGCCATGCAAAAAGACACTGGTTCCGATAAAAATCAGACCAAAGTAAATATCCCGACGGCATACATGAATCGGCTTGAGGGCATGGAATGATCCGGTAAAGCCGCGAGCCTGCATGGCTCGGTAAATACGCTCAGCCGACTCGAGACTTTGAATGAATAACGCACCAATCATGACTGAGGCAATTCGGATTTCCTGCTTGAAGCCCAGATAACGTAATTTTCGGGCTGCACGTGCACGGAGAATATGGTGCACGCGATCCACCAGTACAAACAGATAACGATAGACAAAACTGAGCTGGACTATCAGTATAGAGGGGCAGTGCATCTGCTGAAGGCCTGCAAGCATATCGGTAAATCGCGTGGTGCAGGTCAGTGCAAACAAGGTGAGCATGGTCGCGGCAAATTTAGCCAGAATCGTAAAACACCGCATCCAGCCATCAGAAAGCGATATGGTCATGCCTCCCAGACGCAACAGAAACGGCGTTTGGTCATAGATTGGACAGCTCAATGCCAAAACCAATACAAAGGGGCTTACCGCAAGGATTCTGCGGGCAACAAATCCTATTGGAATCCCCGCCCAGACCAGGATTCCGAAAGGAGCAATCGCATAGCAAAAAACCGCTGAAAGCGACATCGTCCCGAGAGATAATATCAGAATGGTATAAATCAACGCCGCCAGAAATTTCACCCGGCTGTCAAGGCGATGAATGAAACTATCTTTGTTGGCATATTTGTCCAGATAGGCATGATGCATTGTAAAGACTCTAAGCCCGCTGAGGCCGCGCCAGCCTTGCTGTCAGCCAGATTAAGCCCATGCACGCCGCAGAACCAACAATTCCGGCCACACTGGTCCAGCCGGCTGAAGCTGAATGCGGCTCAGATGCGCTGCCAAGGGAATAATCCGGCATGACGGCAATTTTACTGTGCAGTTTATCGGCAGCCTCCATGCGTTGATCTGTGTTGACTACCACGGGTTTAAATTCAGGCTGTTCGGGGCGTTCCAGGTAGCTCCATTCCAATCCGTCCGGTTTATCAGAGGCCAGCAGTGAAAACCCGGCAGCAGTAATCAGGGTCATAACGGCCAGACTGAGCAAGGCTCCATTGCGGCTTAATACGGGCCGTGATGCGGTCAAGCCGACGATTAAATCCTGACGAACCGAGGCCAGGTATCCCAGAATCGCAATAGTAATCATCCCTTCCATGATTCCGACCAGCAGATGCACCCCCGACATCGTTGCCAGAAATATCACGGGCGGAATGAGCAGTACGCCGGAAATGGCTGCTTGAAAGACGACCATTGCCGAGCCGGCCTGGGCGGCAACAATACAGGCCGCAATCGCCCCGACGGGCAGACGTGATTTATTCTGCATATTTCCTGCCACAAGGCGATAGGTGTAATATCCTGCATAGCTGGGGATAATGGCGATATTCAGCAGGTTGCAGCCGATCGCCAGCAGGCCGCCATCCTGAAACAAGAGACATTGAATAATCACCACCGACGACAACACCACCGACGCAAGATGTGGCCCAAGCATTACGGACAGAAAGACCGCCCCAATCAAATGGCCGCTGGTTCCCGGCATCAGCGGCAGTTGGAAATTGATCATCTGGGCGGCAAATACAAATGCTCCCAACACACCCATCAAGGCCGCTTTTTCGGATACGATTTCCTGCCGGATTGATTTGCAAATCCACCCCAAAGCCCCCCCGGCAATTCCAATCGATACTCCCGCAACGGGAAACGAAATCAATTCATTGGCCATGTGCATATTCTACAGTCCTTTATGAATCCGGCTCAGATACAAATCATCAAGCCTGTTCACGACTAACCCTATTATGATTTTTCTATATAATGCGCATACTTATTATATATATGCGCATAAAATAAGCTTTTGTTTGAGCTTGTCAACTTCAATTTTAG
>JBDKVE010000287.1:0-35093 GCA_039679345.1 Anaerohalosphaeraceae bacterium | reverse complement strand
CGGGCAGGCAAAAACGGTGTCTTTGACGGGAGTGATAACGGGCTTCGTCACCGGCCGGACAAACGGCCCAAGCTGCCAATCCTGCTTGCCCTCCTCGGCACACGACAAGGTCGATAAAGATAGACCTGACAATACCATGAATAACGCAACATGTCTTCCAGCCGGCATCGGTTTTCCCTTTCATTGTTCTTTTGTGATGTTTTCGTCAAGTATATCGCCGATATCAGCTATGAAAACAGGATTTTTGACCAATTCGTTGGATAGTTGTAACAAATCCATCATGATTATTAAGTATTGTGTTTGGAAACCGAAACAGAAAGGGCGGAAAGCAATCCTGAATGTATCAAATATTTCACTGGCCCCTTTGATTCTGCATTCTTACGTGTGCGTATATAATCGAAGCCAGCAAATGAAAAATAATTTTTTCTGTCAATTTCTATACCAATAACTCCTATATCAAAGAGAAATTTTATGATATCCATTATTCCTAAACCTTTACACACAGATGGTTCATCAGAAATACGTTTTTTCAAATGTTGTTCAATAAAATTATGAGGCTTACCTACAAAAAGGGCGATGCAAACATCCTCTACATCAGGATAACCAACCGAAAACTCTTGCCTTAAATTTTTTAATAAATATTCAGAGTACTCACGTTCAGCCTTTTTGATAATTTCCTCTGTGACACACGCCATTTTCCTCCGAGTCATTTCATTAAGTATTTGTGCACAAAATGTAATTATGTCTCGTGGACGAAGCATTGTTCTTTCAACAATATATTCAAAAGTGTCGTCAATTTCACCAACCTTAGAACCAAAAACATTTTCCCACAACTTATTTATGTTGTGCACACTTGTTCTTTGTACAAGTCCTATTCTTTCGCAAACGAGTGTTTTCAAAGTATCCTTATCCCATTGAAGAGTACACGCCTGACGTTTGTCGTAATCTGGGTCATATTTTGAAGATATCTTGTAGATATCTTCCCTTAGAAATGTAATTACTATTGCGTCTCCCAATAAATTACGTACATTAATTTTATCCATTACGTCTAACAAGGCATTTATAAGATATGAAATGCTATTAATACCTGCATTGTTCCAATCGCGGTCCAAATTATCGATTAGAATGCGGATGGGATGATGTTTACTTATATTACTAATGATTCTTTTTGCTAAGGGTAAAATATCTTTATAAAACTTTTCTAATATATTTGCTTTCAGGATATTTTTATCATCATTATCGTTTTCTTTAATCATTGAATCAATCAGCTTGTTAAATCTATAATCAAATGGAAGCAAAGACATCTCATCAGATTTTAAAGCCATATTTAATTCATTAAACAGTTCAGGCTCAGATTGATAAGGAAACTCTGATGAGTATTCTTTACAGTATATAGCAATTTCTGTGATTAACAGATATTCCCAAAATACTTCAAATATTGCTGTTATTTTGGTAGAGCCTAATATTTCAGACATTTTTTCCACTGTATTTAATAACTGCAATTTAGATGGGGACACATTGATTACTATATTGTTAACCTGCCGTCTAAAAGCATCTTGCAGTTGTAAGAAATTTGCAGTTTTACCAGCCCCTCTTCTTCCTAATAAGAGTGTACGTCGGCATTTAATGGCATCTAAATATGCCGGAGACTGGATAAAATATTGCGACAAATATGTGTCATACTCAGCCGCAGGGTGACCTAAGGCAGAAAATAGCTGATCTTGAAGGGTTATTATTTCTTGGACTTTTCTTTTTTGAGAAATAAGTTTTTTTTCTTCGTCAATGATTGGTTGCAACCAATCATTGATAATAGATAATGCCCCCTTGACATCAGAATATTCCTTACGAACCTGCTGTAAATCTATCATTCTGTCACAAGGAGATTCTTGCAATATAAGCATTTTTTTATTTCGTCCTAATGCAAACCCCGCCAAAAATGAAACATGAGCATTTATTTGATCAAAACCCCTAAAGTCAGTTCCTACCATGTGACAGACAACCAAGTGATTTCTTTCAACCTTATTTAATAATGTCATTAATTTATGACTAAATAATTCCGACGAGTCATCTATATCTATTTTTAGCGATATTGAACTACATATTTCTTGCAAGTGGTTAAAAATAATTCTTTTGATAGGTAAATTTGCGTCAGCGTTAATGAACAATAATCCTTGTTGTTCACTAGTCTCTTGAACATGCAACAATTTTGGAAATTCGTCATAAATTGCATATGCAATTTTCCCAGCCAATGCGGATATGTCAGAATACGGAATGTGTGTTATATCGCTTAACAATTCTAACTTCTGCGATTCTCTGCCTTGTTCCTTGATAAGAAAAGGAACTTTTTCTTTTGCTATTGCAAATCCAAGCTCAAACAAGACATTTTGGTTTAATATGGTAATATCTGCTAAAAAAGCTGTTGAATTAATAATCTCGTTACATATTTTACAAAAAATTACTCCCGCGCTGCCCCCCAATCGTTCCCATAGGTAAACATCTATTCCAGTTAGTTGGTTACTTTCAGCAAGTTGGCTCATATAGCCTTTAATTCTTGGCACGGAAGGATATGCACAAAATATTTTTAAATCACTTGTTTTATTTATTTTTGATGGGCAATCAAAACCACTAAATTGGCAGTATCTACCGTTGACAATATTACTTTTCATTTTCCTTTAACTCCTTAAAAAAGTTCCGCTCCGCAACCCTTAACGTCTTATTCAGGCTGTGATAAATAAGTACCGCTTTTAAATGTTGAGCCTATAGTTTATGAACTCCCTCCCCAATACGCAATAACAAAATCCCCCAATTTCCATCCCTTTATTCTTCGGTTCTTGAGTTCTTGTGTTCTTAGGTCCTTTTTCTCCACATAGCACAAATTACGCTAGCACTATCTTGCTATTCTGCAAAAAAATGAAAAATTTCTTCTCCTTGCCCGGCCAAGACTTATAAAAACTCACGCCCTGTGCTATTTCGATTTTTCGAACAAAAAACGCAATTCCGCCCCCTCTATGGAGGCACATAAAAATGAATAACACGCAAAGACAACCAAAAACAACTTGTCACACACGCTGTAGGGGCTGGCCCCCGTGCCTGCCCTTTGGGACCAGTGACAACGCCCACAGCCTGACTCCGTCAGACAGTGCCACCCCTTATCTGGGCACAGGGTTATGTGAGGGTGGCATCGGTCAAGCGAAGCTTGGCCGTGGTGTATGTATAAGTCAGCAACCGCCGCAAGCGGTTTCCACTTCAAGCTGGCAGCTCGAAGCTGGAAGCTCCCTCTGTGTTCTCTGAGGCAAAAAAATATTAAAAATAAAGAATCCGTGTAATCTGTGAAATCTGTGGTTTCAAAAAAACGAAAGGAGCAAATCATGTCAAGTGCAAAACAAATCGAAGCCAACCGTCTCAACGCCAAAAAATCCACCGGTCCCAAAACCCCCGCAGGCAAGGCCCGTTCCTCCCGCAATGCCTTCATCCACGGCCTGTCCTCCCAGCGTCCCACCGTCACCATCGAAAATTCCGCCGAGTTCAACGCCTTCGCCAACAAATTCATGGACCAGTACGAACCGCTCGAGCCCAGCGAAATCTTCCTCGTCCGCCGCATCGCCTGCATGGCCTGGCGCATCCAGCGTGCCCAGTGCTACGAGACATTGGTCCTCGACAACCTTTGCTGTTCCATCCCCGAAGACGACTCCCGTACCGACCAGGAGGTCTTCAGCCAGCTCCTCCTCGACGACTTCCGCAATCACCAGACCCTCGCCAAGCTCCAGCGTTACGAAACCCAGCTCGAACGTTCTATCCTCCGCTGCATGAAGGAATTGCGTGACAGCCGCAAGGCCAGTGACGCCAACTATACCGACGCGGCATACTACCTCCGCGACGGCCAGCCCCGCGAAGACTACAAAGACCTCGTCACCCCCTACGGCAAAGAATCCCCAAACGAACCCAATCCAGACAATCAACAATCGTCACTCGACAATCAAGAATCCACAATCCGACCCAACCCTCAATCGTCCATCGAAAATCAAGAATCACTAAACGAATCCAATTTGGATCGTCGCGCCTGTGTAGAACAGCAAGACCCCGTGGATTCTCGCGGCACAGAAGCAGGCAGTGCCTGCCTTGACGGCCTGACCAACCCCAACCTCCCCTGGATTCCCGCCGAAAACAAGGTCTATAAAACCGAAAACCAGCGTATTCGCAACAACCCCAACAAGGAAAAATGGAACTACGATTACGCACCCGACTGGTACATCCGCGTTCTCGATGCCGTGCATTTCTCGCCCAAGAAGCGCAAAACAATGACCGACAGGGATTTAGAAAAGAACGCGAGCTGCATCGTGCATACCTTCCAGAATCCCGAGCAGTTCCTCCTCGACATCCACGCCATCACCCTCAGACAAAAACCAATCGAACCCAATTTGGACAATCTTCAATCATCAATCGAAAATCGAGAATTACCAAACGAACCCAATTTCGAAAACCACTACGAACTTTGCGAAGTCTAACCACAACACGATGCCAATAAAATCCCGTCGCTTGCGCTCCAGGCTGCTGTGATATCAAAATATGGGGCCGGGTTATTTGGCCATGACGCTGGAGATGCGGAAGACGGGCAGGAGCAGCGCAATGGCGATGGTGCCGATGACAAAGCCCATCAGGGTAATCATCAGCGGTTCGATGACGGTGGTGGCGGCGTGGATGGAGCTTTGGAGTTTCTTTTCGAGAAACAGCGAGACCTTGTCGCAGACGCGGCCGATCTGGCCGGACTTTTCGCCGGCACGCAGCATCTGGATGATGCCGGGGGCGATCAGGTGGCTGTTGGGGGCGATGATGATGGCATCGGAAAGCTGGTAGCCGTCGCGAATGCGGGCATCGACACTGTCCCACATGCCGCGGAAGTAATAGTTATCGCAGGAGGTTCGCATGACGTCGATGGCTTCCAGCAGCGTCACACCCGTATTGACCATCGTCGCCAGGATACGCATACTGCGGGTCAGGACGGCATCGACAAACATTGTACCGAAGATGGGGGTTCGAATCATAATCCAGTCGATGATTTTCTGGCCGGCGGGGGTTTTCTTCCATGCGGAAAATCCGAAAAAGGCTATAATGCCAAAGGTGATGGCGGTAGCCAGGAACATCGGGTCGGCCAGCAGGCTGCTGAACTTAACCAGAACCTGGGTCAGCATGGGCAGCGCCGCGCCGCGGGATTCATAAATGCGAGTGAAACGCGGCAGCACAAAGAACATCAGCGAGCCGGTGGCGGCGACGGCCATCAGCAGCATGATAATCGGATAAATCATGGCGCTTTTGACCTGTTTGCGGGTGTCGGCGTCTGCGTTGAGGTAGCCGGACAGCACATCCAGCATGTGGGACATCCGCCCGGAGGCCTCGGAGGCCTTGACCATGCTGACAAACATGGTGTTGAAGATGCGGGGATCGTTGGATAACGCCCCTGTAAAGCGGTCGCCGGTGTTGAGGCGGTCGGCGTGGTCTTCGACGACCAGCCGGAAAACGCCGGGCTTCATCTGTTCGGAAATGGCCGCGATGGCATCGCTGAGGACCACGCCGCTATCGAGCATGACCGAAAGCTGGGTGGTAAACATAATCAGTTCCTGCGAGCCTGCACGGGCGCGGTAATGGGGCGCCTTTTTGGAGGGCTGAGCCGCATCACGCGACAGACCGGCAGCGATGTCGCTGGTCTTGCGAACCGGTCGTTCCAGTGTGTTTGCTGAATGCGGCATCATAACAGTCCTTGCTTATTCGTTGACATTGGCCACACGGAGGATTTCATCGATGGTGGTGATGCCGGCGGCAATCTTATCCACGCCGTCAACATGCAGCGGCCTCATGCCGGTTTCGACCGCGGCGTTGCGCAAGGCCTTGAGCGTAGCGTTCTGCACGATCATATCCTGAATGCGGTCGTCCGGGATAAACAGTTCGTGGATGGCGATTCGGCCGACATAACCGGTGTTGCGGCATTTCTTGCAGCCGATGCCGCGATAGAATTTCGGGACGGAACCGAACCATTTTTCGACCATCCGGCGGATGCTCGGTGCCGGTTCGTATTCTTCTTTGCAGTTGGGGCATATCTTGCGAACCAGACGCTGGGCCAGGACGCCGATGAGCGAGGCACTGACCAGATAGGGGGCGATGCCGAGGTCCACCAGACGGGTGATGGCGCCGGGGGCGTCGTTGGTGTGCAGGGTGGACAGCACCAGGTGGCCTGTCAGAGCAGCCTGCACGGCGATGGAAGCAGTTTCCTGGTCGCGGATTTCACCGACCATAACGATGTCGGGGTCCTGACGCAGGAGGCTTCGCAGGGCATTGGCGAAGGTGAAGCCTGCTCCGTCGTGGACTTCGAACTGATTGATGGCGGCGATGTGACATTCGACCGGGTCTTCGACGGTGCAGATGTTGACCTGTTCGTTATTCAACTCGGCCAGGGCCGCGTAGAGGGTGGTATTCTTGCCGGAGCCGGTCGGGCCGGTCACCAGCACAATGCCGTTGGGGGCATTGATGATTTTGCGGAAGCGCTGGAGGTTTTCATACGAAAAGCCCAGTGATTCGAGATTGGTCAGGATGCGGCGGACGTCGATAACGCGGATGACGACCTTTTCGCCGAAGGTGCCGGGCATGACCGAGACACGCAGGTCGATGGGCCGGGACTGCATCAGGACGTGGATACTGCCGTCCTGCGGGAGTCGCCGCTGGGCGATGTCCAGTTCGGCCATGATTTTGATACGCGAGACAATGGCCGCGTGCATCTGGTACGGCGGGCGTATTTTTTCGTAAAGGCGGCCATCCACACGATAGCGGACCCGCAGCTTCTTTTCGTCAGGTTCGATATGAATATCGCTGGCGTTTTCGTGGACGGCGTTGTAGATGAGATAATTGACCAGTTTGACGACGGGCGACTGGCCGGCCACTTCCTCGAGGTCGGAGATGTCCTCGGGAAGATTTTCGATCATGGTGAAATCTTCGAGGGCGGAGTCGTCGATGATGTCGTCGATGACGAAGACATTGGCCGCCGGCATATAGGTTTGCAGCGTGGCGCGGATGTCGTGGGCGGTGGCACAAACCACCTGGACACGGCAGCCGGCCAGACGTTCGATTTCGTCGATGAGGAAGACGTTGGACGGCTCGCTGAGGGCAACCGTCAATACACCGCGGACTTTGAACAGCGGCAGTACGGCATGTTCGTCGAGAAATTCTCTGGGGAGCAATTCGACTACGCCCGGGTCGCACAGTTTGGGGCTGACCGGAGCATAGGGAACGCTGTAGGCTTCGGCCAGGGCGGAGGCAATCTGGTTTTCAGTGCAGAAGCCCATTTCGACCAGCAATTCGCCGAGCAGCTTTTTGTGTCCGGAGTCGCGCTGCTGGGACAGAGCTTCTTCGATCTGCTCGGCGGTGACAATCTGCCGGCCCAGCAGGACCTGTCCCAATTGCACTTTCTTTATGGCAGCAACTTCAGACATAATTATTTGAGTTATCCTCAGGCAAAACTTTTCACGGCTTCGGAGAGGTCCGCATAGCTGTCGAACTGGCCGAGAAGCCGGGTGATTTCCAGAATTTTACGACAGGTCTCATCGAGACCGGCCAGCTTGAATTGACGCAGACTGTCATGACATTTGTCATTGAGGTCCAGAAGGGCTTCGAGCGTCTGGCTGTCGAGCAAAACGACTTTGCTCATATCCAGTACAAGGCCTTCGTTTTTTTTATCGACCAGCAGCGTGTTGACGGTATCCTCAAACGGCTTGAGGGTCTCCTGGGTGAATTCACCCTGAAGACTGACAACGGCAACCGTATTGTGGGTCTGGACGTCGATTTTCATCGCAACAGGACTCCCACGGCCATGGTGCCGTATTCCGAGAAATTGCTGTAATCCCAGGTTTCGATGAAGCCATCCTGAATAATATGCCAGAGCTTGTCGATATCGCTGTCGAGGAAGACTTTGGCAATCTCGGGGTCGAACTGGGTGCCGGCGGACTTCTGGATTTCGGACAAGGCCCGTTTGAGACTCATGGCATCGCGGTAGATGCGTTTTGAGGTCATGGCGTCGAAGGAATCAGCCAGGGCGATAATCCGCCCCACCAGCGGAATGTCGTGGCCTGCCAGACCCTGCGGATAGCCTTTGCCGTCAAAGCGTTCATGGTGGTGCAGGATGCCTGCGACCATGGATTTCATCTGGGAAATCTCGGACAGAATGGCCGCCCCGATACGCGGGTGAGCCATAATCACGGCCCGTTCCTCGTCGGTCAGCTTGCCGCGTTTGCGCAGGACATTCTCGGCGACGCCGATTTTGCCGATGTCGTGCAGGAGGCCGGACAGATAGACATAATGGATGGTATCTTTGGGAATATCCTGAACATGGCTGAGATGTTCGGCGATCCAGCGGGAGATAAAGGCTACGCGTTCGGAATGGCCGCGGGTGTACTGGTCCTTGGCGTCAATCGAATTGGTCAGGGCTTTCAGGGAACCGACAAACAAGTCTTTGAGGTCGGCAAAGAGGCGGCCGTTTTCGATAAAGACCGCACATTCGTTGGCGACCGAGTTAAACAGCTTGATGTCGGTACTGTCAAAGTCGGGTTTATTGTGGACATTGGTGGCAACCATCAGGCCGATAATCCTGTCACCGCCTGTCAGCGGTACGGCAATGATATTCTTGACGTTGGTCGGCCAGGAATATTTGAACGGTCCATACGCATCACTGTCCAGAAGCGCTTCTTTGCCGTCGGCCAGTTCAGCGGCCAGATGAATCTGCAGAATATCGGCCATGTTGGAATCGATGGTGACATAGCCGCAGCCGGCGGTCAGTACAAGACGTTTCTGACCGTCAATTTTTTTATCGAGATAAATTGCCAGTCCTTCGACACTAATCAGGCCGGTGAGCTGATCGCAGGCATATTGCAGGAATTCGGCATTGCTCTGCGTCACCTTCATGTGGGTGCTGAGGTTATAGAGCAGGACGATCTGTTCATAGGTTTGCGACAATTCGGTGGACAGCTTTTCGATCCGGCCGGTCTGGAGGTCGGCATTTTCATATTCGGTACCCAATGCTTCCAGTTGGGCGGCAATCTGATCGTGCGAAGTATCGTTAATAATTAAGTCAATTAATTCTTTTTCGTCCAGCGCATGGCGTTGGCAATACTCCTGAAGGCCGGAATTCAGCGGGGTTTGCCGGGAGGTGCCGGCACTGAGAATAATGACTGCTTCGGGTTTTCCGGCCTGATAGAGCATCCGCATCCACAGCCGCGAATGGTCATCACGGAAACGGACGCCCTGAAACGGCGCTGCGAAGGCCTCGCTGGCCCGCTGCGTCAGGGTTTCGATAGCGGCCTGTTCCGGTTCGGCATCGGCCTGAAAGATACAGGCGGGCCGGGAGTCAAATACGGCAAGGTTCATCCCCTGCCGATTTATGCTATGCGCAAGGCGGTTGAGCAGCGTAAGCTGCGAAGAAGAAATCGTATGTTGAACCGTGCTGTTCATCCGTCATCTATCCTGTAGGTTATCGTATCAGCGTCAAACTGATTTCATTACGCATGGATTGTCTGTTTCAACACCTCTTCAACCGTCTGTAGGACTTCACGGGGGCTGAACGGCTTGCTCAGGCAGGCAGAAATATTCAGTTTTTGTTTCTGCTGGTCGTCAATGGCAAATCCGCGTGCAGTCAGCATTATGACGGGAATCGCAGCGGTCTGTTCATCAGCCCGCAATTTTTCGATCAGTTCCAGGCCGGTCAGGGCAGGCATTTGATAATCGGTTACGATGATATCGGGTTTGTGCTGCACGGCGAGGGTATACGCCGTGGCGCCGTTGTCGGCAGTCAGGACATCAAAACCGTTATTTTTCAGCTTAATGGCAACGACCTGGACAATATGAAATTCATCATCCACAACAAGAGCTTTTCTATCTGCCATAATTTATCTCCGATAAAAATGTTTGCGGTCAGGCTATTGAGGCGGTTTTGGGGGCGGCGATGGGCAATACAAAGCCAAACGTGCTGCCCTGTCCCTGCTTACTGCGTACAAATACCCTGCCATTATGCACTGTTTCGACAATTTGACGAACGAGGTTAAGGCCTAAACCAGTGCCCTTGGCAAAATTTTTATTGGCCTCAACCCGGAAGAATTTTCCGAATAATTTATCCATATCCTGTTCGGGAATACCGATACCCGTGTCGTTGACCGAGACGGTGATCGTGCCGTCCACATCGTTCATTTCGAACTGGACGGAGACAGTGCCGCCGGCAGGCGTGTATTTAACGGCATTGCTGAGCAGGTTAACGACCACCTGCATCATCATATCGCGGTCAGCATAGACCTGATCGCACAGAATTGGGGCCGGGGCGGTGAGGGTGATATTCTTTTCCTGGGCATAACTTTGCATCATTTCGACGGCATCACGGAGGATGAGGGCCAGGCTGAGATTCTGACGATTGACTTTCATCAGGCCCGATTCAATGCGGGAAATATTGAGAATATCTTCAATCAGGCGATTGAGCCGCTGGGCCTGTCCCTGAATGATTTCACAGAACTGGCGGATGGCCGCTTCGTCCTGGGCTTCGCCGTCCACCAGCATCTCGGCATAGGCATTGATGGAGGCCAGCGGGGTCTTTAACTCATGAGAGACATGACTGACAAAGTCATTTTTGGCCTGAGAGATTTCCTTTTCGCGGGTGATATCGTGCAGGACCGCCACGACGGAGATAATCTGGCCGTTGTCGTCGGCAACCGATGACAGCAGACAATCGAACCAGGCGGCGGCTCCACCGCAATTCAGTGACAATTCGTGACGGACATGGCGTACTTTGCTGGACCGGGCCCGAAGGATCAGGTCGGCCAGCGGAGTGTCGGAAAGACTGTCTTTGAGGGGCTTGAGGGTCGCTTTTTCGGATACGAATCCGAGCAGTTTTTCTGCGGCGGGATTGGCCAGAATCAGGCGATCCTGATCGTCACAGACCAGCACCGCATCGTGGATACTGTTGAGGATGGCTTCAATGCCCGACTTGCGGCGGCGAAGCAACTGAAGCTGAAGGCTGAGGTCCTGAATTTCGCGCCGGGCATTCTGCAGGGGCTGCCGCATTTTTTCCAGATATCCGCGCAAGGCCGCCGCCAGGAGCTTCAGGGCCGATGAACGAACCGAATCCAGAACCGGATGCTCGCTATTGAGGGCGTGAGTCATCGAACGCAGATCGGCAGCGATATGGATCAGACTGTACGTCAGCCCGGCGCCGGCAATCAGCCCAACGATACCGCAGGCCAGCAGAATCGGTCCGGGCAGCGATATCACAGCCGCAGCACTACATGCAGCGCTGGCCAGCGTCAGGCCGACCAGACATAATCCCAATTTACCTTGCATACTCATGGATCCGTGTTTCCACAATGATTCGATGATACGGTGTCAATTAATTCGTGTTCTGTTTCATAAATAATGCCACCAGGGGGCTTTCCGGAGAGATTTGGAGAGCCTTGTCGAATGCGGTCTGGGCCTGAGTGATGCGGCCCAGTTTCAGATAGCATCGGCCGGCCATAAAGCTGGCGAAACCGCCGACCTGGGGGTCTCCCGATAAGCGGTTGAATCGTTCCAGGGCTGACAGATATTTCTTATCGAGATAGTCGGCACTGCCGAGGATGGCATCCGCCTGCGGACCATCCTGCTTGAGCGACAGGGATTTCTGTGCGGAATACCGTGCGCGCTTCAGATCGGAAGTGCCCAGAGCCGCCTGAGACATGCCCAGCCAGACATCGGGGTCATCACGTCGGATCACGCTGAGTTTATCGTAGGCATGCAGCGCCTTGCGGAATTGGCCGGCATTAAGTGAACAGGACGCCAGCATCTGCAGACATTCTTCTTTCTGCTTATCGGTGGCGGAAACAAGCAGTTTTTCATACGTATCGGCGGCATTCTGCCAGTCGCTGCCGGCCACATAGACGGTCGCCAGGGAACACTGCACATCCCGGTTTCTGGGATCGGCGATAGAAGCCCGCCGATACAGTTGAATCGCTTTTTCTCTGTCACCCAGGCGATTGGCGGTTGCCGCGGCAGTGCAGAGCAACTGAACGTCTTTGCCGTTCGATGCGATTTGTGCATCGAGGTATTGTGCCGCTTCCTCTGAGCGGCCCAATGCGTTCATGGTATTGGCAATCGCCACGGCGTATTCGATATTATCCGGATTGCAAGCCTGGGCCTTCTGATATTGTTTGAGAGCCAGGGGATGATTATCCTCGGATTGGGCGACGACACCTGAACCAAACCAGGCTTCGGCGTGATTGGGATCACAGGCCAGGGCCCTGCCAAAGGCCTCGCGTGCGGGAACCGGTTTGCCTTCGGCCAGGTCAATTTTGCCTAACAGGCAATAGGCCGGGGCATTGGCAGAGTCCGCATCGAGAACCTGAGTGATGGTTTTGCGGGCCTCCGGATACATTCCCTGATTATACTCCACCTGTGCGGTGGAGAGTTTGACCGGCGCGGCGGTTTGATTGTACTGGTCCTTCGCTGTGGTGCCGGCCTGCTGCTGGGTCTGGCATCCTGCAACAAGGGCCAGCATGCACAATCCAATATATCCATATACACTTTTTAGTATCGCTGTCATAGTTCCATCTCCTGATCCATCATCCTGACGGATGATCAGGACGCCGCGACAGTTCCACTGCCGCAGCGCCCTGTTATGTTTCAGCCCAGAGGGCTTTTTCGCTTTATCTGTACTTATTCACAACTGCTTACCGACGCTGCCACTTGCCGGATTCTTCCTTTTCCAGATTGCCCAGCATGATCCGTTCGATCTGATCGACCTGGTCAGGCTGAGTTTCTCTGATGATGCGTTCTTTGAGGCGAGTTGCATCGAGATAATTGCGGTCCGCATCCCAGAACCAGTAGCCATCCAGCTCGGCCAACGCGGCTTCTTTATTGCCTTCGTTGTACAGCCTGACGGCATTGGCATACCGAACTTCATCGAGTTTCGTGCGGCTCAGCCAACTGAGATTCTGTCGGGCCTGCGCGGTCAGGCGTTCGACATCTTCCATACGGGTGGCGCCATCAGCCTGCTCAGGCTCAGTGATAATATGAGGCGTCAGCAGGACAATCAGCTCAGTCCGTATGGACTGGTCATTGGTGCTTTTGAACAGGAGGCCAATCAGGGGAATATCGCCCAGCAGAGGCACCTGGCTCTTAGTGCGGCTGGTCTTTTCCTGGAACAGACCGCCAAGCACGATGGTCTTGCCATCACGTACCATAACATTACTCTTGACTTCAGTGGTCGCCTTTTTGGGTAGGCCCGTACCAAGAACAACTTCACCGGTACTCTGTTCGGGACGGAGTTCCATACGAATTAGACCATCGTTGCCGATAAAGGGACGGAACTCGAGAATGGTACCGCTTTTCAGGAAGTCCACCTGTTGCGTGGCACCGTCGGCATTGGTATTGGTCAGGGTCAGGTAGCCGTCTTCACGACCAATAATCAGACTGCCGGCCTGCTTGTTCAGAGCCATAATCTTGGGATTGGCCAGAACGGTCGTACCGGTCATTTCTTCGAGGGCACGGATGAACACGCGGACCTTGTCATTGAGAATGCCAATATTAAGACCACTTGTTGTTGGAGACCCCTGGAAGGTGGGCGTTACGTTTCCGGCCATGCCACGTTGGGATATTCCTTCATCACCAATGGTGGAAACCAGACCGCCCATGGTGTCGAAGTCAATACCAAACTGAGTCGTTTCATTCAGTGTGGCTTCCAGGATGGTGACTTCAATCAGAATCTGAGGAGGAGCAATGTCCACCTTTTCAATCATTTCACGAATGGCTTTGATGTTTTCGGGATAATCCGAAACCACCAGCATGTCACGGATGGCAAGACTGTTGCCGCCATCCCCGGCCTTGGTATCTTTGGCGGCCGCGGTGGTGATACCGATCTGCCCCATTTCACTGAGCAGGGGTTTGGCCAGCTTGCCGGCTTCTTCGGAATTGACGTAATACAGGGTAATGGTATCCCGATCCAGACGGGTCTTGTCGGCCTTATATTCCTCCATCGTATAAACGCGAATGAAGTTGCCTTTGACATCGTATTTATGCGTGCCGAGGATCGCCTCGAGGGCTTCTTCGAAGGTCACATCATACAGTGTGCCAACGGTGACATTCCCGGTGACCTTGGCGGAGGGGACGATGTTTTTCTGATACATCTGCGCCAGCATTTTCAGCGCATCGGCGATAGGCATATCCTTTTTGAAGGCTATCGTCTGAAGAGACTGCGCCGAAGGAGCGGGAGCAATCACTTCCGGCTGTGTTTCCGGCTGCACGGGAGCGGCAGGCTGGGCCACAGGAGCCGGCTGCTGGACCGCGGCCGGCTGTTCCGCTGCAGCGGGTTGTTCAGCGGCTGCGGGCTGTTCGGCAGCAACAGGCTGGGCCTCGAACACCACCGCCGGCTGCTCTTCAGCGAATACCATCGCTGTCAGCAGCGTCAGTGCGATCAATCCGATCGCGGTTAACCATCGATTCCTTGTTTTGTCGTTCGTTTCACGACGCATAAGACACCTTTCCTTTCTTACTGACCCGACTCAACCTCGGGCATTTTTAATTCCACGGCATTATCCTGCCATTTGAGAACAACCCGGTTTGATTCGATCACTTCGACCGTCACCAGGATTATTTCACTTTGAATTTTAGCGCGAAGTTCCGACCCCACCGAAACCACAGCGCCATTGATACAGGCTTTTTCAGGCTGGGCCTGATTGTTTTTGATAATCGCTTCCAGTGCAAACGCTTTAGCGACGGCATCCATGGACAGGCTGGGCTTGCTCTGTGTTTGATTTGACCCGGAATCAACGGCCTTCTCGGTTTGAGACTGAGGAGCAGCCCACTGAAACACCGTCCAGCGGTCGGTTTTGAAACAATCCGATGCGATGGTGTCATGCCGGCCGGGAATCATCGTCAGCACCAGAGGCTGGATTTGAACCTGAGCTTTACCGGAGACCTTCTGTGTCTGACTGGATGCAGGTGCCGCCGCCTGTGCCCCGGCAGGACCTTTTCGCAGCAGAGCCCTACCCCACAGGACAAGCATCAATCCCACCAGGACCACCGCAGCGATGGTTTTGGGTTCAATACCCTGAACATTAACTGACATTGTTTTTTTTGCAGACTGTTTCATAGTCATTGTAAAATATGACAAATATTTATCCTGTTGTGGCGTCGTTTTGAGTCCGATAAAAGACCTGTGCCCTGGCCGATAAAGTCAATTGACCCGAATAGTCTTTATCATTGGTCAAATCCATCTGCTCGATACGGACCAGACGGTCCAGTTTTTCGAGGGAATGAACAAACTCGAAAATATCCCGCAAAGATCCATTACACTGGATTTCCAGATCAACACTGCGAATCACACCGGTTCGGGTCTCGTTTCCGGGTTTCACCTGCTGGTCGCGCAGATTATGGCGTGTCATCAATTCAGCAATCTGCTGCCACAAGGCGGCGAACTGGCGGTTTTCCGGCACCGATTGATCAAACTGGCGGGCCAGAGGTTCTGCCTGACTGACTTTCTGTGCGAGGGTCTGGATATGAGTCGAGCACTGCTGAACCTGCTCCATGGTGACAGCCTGCCGGCGGAGGGTTTGTTTAATCACATGTTTCTGCCAGGCAATCGGAATATATCCAAAAACAGCAACGCCTGCACAGGCCAGCCCGCCCATTACCAGAATCCAGAATTGTTTTTTTTCAAAAATCGGCATTCCGAATCGTTCCTTTATTGAATCAGTTCAAAATCCGCTACCACACAGCGGATTTCAAATTCAGTCACATCGTAATCGCGTATTTTGATGGTCTTGGAATAACCGGGAATCACCCGTTGAAAATAGTCTGACTGTTCAAGGGCTGCAATCAATCCGGCAACCACAGCACCGTCGCCGGCAATACCCTGCAATACCACCTCCGTTTGCGTCGGGACAGACTCGTCGGAGGTTTTCCCCGCGGCATTTTCGTCACCAAGCCGTATCATCGAGGACGCGGCTGCAGCGGCGGTTTTGGAGATCGTATTAATCGGCGTATTCTGCAGGGTTAGCTTGCTCAAAACCACATTGGGACCAATACAGGCGGAAATTTCGGCCAGAATGGAAGCGTAGGGAGTTCGCGGTCTGACGGTATGAAACAGCGTGGCCTTGCTGTTCAGTTCATCCCAGCGGGCCTGGAGCTGCCCATACTGCTGGATAGCCTGTATCCCGGATTCGAGATTGCTGCGCATGGTTCCGAGTTCGGCCCGTGCCGCAGACAGGCTGTGTCCGGCGGCAAAGCAGCCCAGGGCAATGAAACTCACCGCGATTGCCAGTATCAGATACTGTCTCTTATGCCAGAGTTTTTGCTTCCGGCCGGCGCGATACCATTGAGGAATAAAATCTATTTCAGTCATACGGTTTCCTGCAAGACTTCATCCTGTTCATCTGTATTGTCGGGGACTTCCAGTTCCCGCAGGGCCAAACCGACGGCCACCGCCCATTCACACATCTGTGGATTGGTGCGGCGATCCAGCCCGGCCTGCTTAAGATCAAATCCCCGCAGGGGTTCGGCAATGCGAATCTGCAAACCGAGATGACGCCGCAGAGCGTTCATCAGTGTGGATTCGTAAGCTTCCCCGCCGGCAAATACCGCCTCAGCGGGCCGCTGGCCGCGGAAGGTCACTGCATAATATTTGAAACACAGCGCAATTTCTCGTGAGAGGGTTTCAATGCCATTGTTCATCGCATCGCTGACGGTATGGATGGTCTCGGCATCCAGGTCCGTCTGCTCCGAGGAACGTAATTTGGTGCGAAGAAGGCCCGCTTCTTCGGTTCGAATGCCAAGCCGGGCGGCAACTTCTTCAGTCAAATGTTCGCCGGCAATGGGGATTTGCTTGATAAACAGAATCTGTCGGCCTTTGCCGATAATCACGGTGGTAAAATGACTTCCCAGGTCAACCAGCACGCTGACCATATCCTTGTCTTCCCGTCGACGGAGAGACATCTGAAAACTGCGAAACAGAGCAAACGGCACGGTGTCAAGACTCATGGGTTCGAGGTGGGCCTCTTCCAGCATCGCCAGGTGGTCTGCGAGGGCTTCACGCTGGACGCCAAAGAAGAGGACTTCATTTTTCATCTGCTCGCCCTGAAAGACGCTGCCGGCAACCATATACCGCAATTCATCCACATCGGGTTTGAGACCGAACCGGCCGGCCACTTCGGTCCGCATAAACTGCTCAATTTCGGCCGGATCATCCGTATCCAGGCGGAGGCTTTTGATTTTAATGACATCGCCCGGCAGACAACTGATGACACGCCGACCGACAAAGGCCCCCTGGTTTTGCATCTGTCGGATACTCGAGACAATAAAGTCTCTGCGGGCGGCCGGGTCGCGGCTCAGGGCCGGATCGATTTCCGCTTCCCGCGCGGCGACCACGCGCACGGTCTGATTTTCGCAGCACAACTGAATCATCTTGATAGCACTGTGCCCGATATCCAGACCCATCGGCTGTATTTTAGATGCATTCATCCAATTCAACATGGTTTATCCATTGTCATCTATTATGGCTGATTAATCGTGACGTATCCCGTGACAGGTTCAACATCGACATACAGAGTAAACGTTCCGGCCTGAAGGGTAACACGCCCGCTTGTCAGCGAGGTGCCTGTTCCAATACCTTTGAATGGAGCACCCAGATAATTGAACGTGACGGCGTTATCCGTATCGGAGTCAAAATTGGCCGAGGCGATATCCACCTGGCTCAGGCGGGAATCGTCATCGAAGGCCACCACATAATTCTGGCCGCCCATCAGAGGATTGGCAATCACGGTATTGTCCGAGGTTCTGCGTATTTCATAGGATTCGGTGTCAGGATTGAAGACCACCGAATAATTGGTTTGGCGGGTCACTGCAAGTCCTCGTGCGTAGTCCAGGTCAGCAGCGATTGTATTGGCGGCAGAGCGAACCTGCATGTCGGCTGCCGAAGACAGCGTGGGAACCACAATCATCGCCGCCACCGACAAAATCACCACAACAATCAGCAATTCAACGAGAGTGAAGCCGTCTTTTTTATGATGTTGTAACCATTTGGTTTTCATAGTTTTATCGTATTCCTCAACTTACGGGTCCGACAGGATGTCCTCGAAAACGATTCGTATTGCGGTCATTTCAGGCGAAAAAATCAATTCTGTCTCATACATGCCTGTTTTATGGGTCCTATCCGAGGCCTATCGCATCGAATCCCGAGTGGTGTTTCGACCATTGCCTTATCCGGCTTAACCGGGTCTATACGAAAACTGGATTAATCGAAAAATCGTTCGGCCGGGCGTGAACCCGCCGGGTACAGGGCATATAGAGACATACAGATATGAATTATATGATTGATGGTGTTATTGAAGGACTGTGCGGCACTGAAAACCAACAAGCCGGGATTGGAAAGCATCTGAAATTCGACCCGATTCGAAGTCATTAATACTGAAAACCGGGCTGTGAAAAACACAATGGCACAAGACGAGCTGAAATCTCTGAAAACAGAATCAAGGGATGGATAGAGCATGTCCCGAACCCGATGGGCCGGACAAGACATAAAATCAATCCCTTTACTGGGCAGAAATACCATAGCTGCCCCCTTTGCTGCATTGTGGAATAAGTTGCGTTATCGGACGTTATTGCCGATTGATTGAATTAAACGTTGTTTTACCGTCGGCGATGGCATAAACCACCTTAGCCGACAGATAGCTGCGAGCCTTTTTTTCAGTTCCAATCTGATAATATGCCTCACAGGTCACCGGATACGTGCGTTTGGTTGCCGTCACTGTGGGCGTTTGAATATTCAGGGCGTAATAGAAGTGACTGCTGGCGTCAGGGGAGGCGTTTACGACAGGCCAGACGGTGTTGGGATCGGGCGTGTTAGGGTCTCCCTGAATCATCGCCCTTGCATGTTCAAGCCCCGACCATGCGAGGTAATCAGACTGGTTGCGCAGTTCGAGATTCCGGCCGGACGTCAACGCCATATCCGAACGATAGAGATACCCCATCGACACCGTTGTGACCGCTATCACAATAAACAGCGTGGACAGCAGGACCGACCCGTTTTGCCTGCGATAATATCGCTTTTTATTTATGCCATGATAAAATGTCATGACTGTTTAAACCCCCATAAAAAATACCAAATGCTAAATTCTAAATACCGCATTCATTGCTGACGCTGTTGAAGCATCCTACTTCGGTTTTTATTGTTATGTAAATCCTTGTCTGTCCCCACTGAAGCTGGAAGCTTCAGCTACGCTGCTTTGTCAACCCCCATCTATGCGAGTAAATCATTATCCGCCCCCCGGCGGATCTCTTTTTTTTGCTTTTTTGCATTTACTTTTTTACTTTTCGTCAGCTTGTTTTTCCCCTTAGCGTACCGCTGATCGAATACGTCTGGGTTGTGCCGTTCTCAACCATATTAAACTGTAAGGTAATATGTTTGACCAGGGCTTTATCTGCATTGTCCAGATAAAACTGGACATTGGAGCTTTGTTTATAATTTTCCTGAAATCCGGTGCCGCTGATGATGACCCAGTCGCGCGTGGCACTGGTCCGGACGTACACATATTCTGTGGCTATGTCGGGCAGACCGTTATTGTTTTTGTCCAGCCACAGCGTCAAGCCCTGGCTGTCAATACCGGCGACCCGGTTGGCCCGCATAATCAAATCCGACAGGCGCGTCTGAAGCTGGAGCAGATAGGCCCCATTGCGTGAGACCTGGTCATTGGCGGTCTTGCCGGCACTGAGAGCCCCTGCCATGGTCGCTGTCGCCGCCAAAACAATGGACGCCACCATCAGCGCCACCAGCACTTCGACCATTGTAAAACCACGAGATTGTTTTCGTACGGACACCATATTAGCAGTCCCTATCGGTCCTTTCGCAATCGTAACTCAAGCCTCCGTGCTTGGGGTACAAATCCATGCCGCAGGCATTCCAATGAATTCGGATACGCCTTCGGTGAAACTGAATTCCAGCAAGCTCAGAGGCTTGCTCTCCAATTTAGTGCTTGTATTTATCCCCAATCAGTGTTCCCAGATGAGCCATGGGAGTCCCTTTATAGGCCACATCCACCGTGACCCAGATTAAATTGACTCCAGCCACAGCAGCATATTCGCAGGAGACCGTCCGGCTCAAGTCCGTATAGGCGTTTCCGGCGATCAGTGTGCCGGTGCTGTCGGTCAGCGTCCCGGCAGATTCGGTGATGGTTTTGCCCACATAAACGCTTTCGAGCACGGTAAAGTCCTTCGAGGCCAGATATTCGATTTTATCGGCCGCCAAACGCGAGGCGATAATCCGACGATGGGCTTCGGTCTGGACTGACGCTGCCGCGGCAAACGACACCATTATCCCCGAGGCGGCAACAGCAAGAATCACCATCGCCATCATCGCTTCGATCAGAGTAAATCCTTTACTCGCACGGGCTGATTTATATCTTTTCACGATTTTTACTTCTGCTTTCCCTATCGACGATATAAACACAGGATGAAATATCTTAAAACCCTAAATTCCAAATCCTAAATCCTAAATCCCAAACAAATTCTAAGTTTATAAATTCAAAATGGCTTAGTGAAAAGACGCTTTTGTGTCGCCCCTGCCGGGGCTTGATTCGGGAAAATGCCTGTTTCCCGGGGGTTTCCACCCCCGGCTATTTTATACGACCCCTCTGGAGTCAAAATAAAAGATTGTTTTCTATAGAGCCATTCAAAATCTCCAAAACACATATCCATAAATTATACATTATAAAAAGAATAAAAGCAGGCGGCCCCCCCAGACCGCCTGACTATTTATCTGTTAATAAGTCGCATGAAACAAATTGTCGCAGGCTCGAAAGTCTCCCGTGGCCGAGTTAAACCACCAGGCGGTGCCTTCGGCGCCGTTGGGCTTCATGTTAGGGTCATGGACACAGGTAATCGTGTTTCGCCGATCATCCTGGCTGACAAAGGGATTGCCCGGCAACTGCCGCAGATAGGCATAGATCCCGCCGGGGCCGGGAGCTGTCAGATCCCGGACAAAATGGTCCGGCCGAACAGGCTGACCCGCCAAGTCCTGGCCGGGCAGAAGGCCCTCATGATCGGCCTGATATAAATCGATGGCACAGCGGACCAGATACAGCGTGTCGGACAACTGAGCCAGTCGTCCTTCGCCGGCAGCCCGGGTGAACTGCGGTACCACCACCATCGAGATTCCCACAAACAACGCAAACCCGATGGCGATTTCCAGCCATGTGGGTTTTGGATTTAATTTCGGTGGATTCGATTCCATAACCTCGCGCCCCATATAAAAATTTAGAATTTAAAATGAAAAATTGAGAATGTAGAGCAGATATTCTTCCCATTGCACCAATCTGTTGAGGCAGACTTATTTCATTCTGCATTCTCTATTCTAAATTCTCAATTCATCCCCAAGACAACCCGGATACAGGCCCATTTTGGTGCCGCATTATTATAAAGTAGATACGCCTTCGGCGAAGCTGAATTCAGCAAGCACGGAGGCTTGCTCTACTAAAGCTGAACATTGGCAAGCTCAGAGGCTTGGCCTACAAAAGAAAACCGGCCGGGAGATTGCTCTCCCGACCGGCTTTGATTGACTTGTTGGTCAAACTTCTTAGTAAGCGGAAATTTCAGTCCACAGGGCGCCAGTAACCAGGCCGCCGCCATCACCGGCTGTAAATTCCCAAGTTTCGCCATCGGTGGTATAAAGCCAGTCCGTTCCGAGGACGTTACCATTGGTGAAAGGATTGACGGGCACACCAACCTGGAGGTAAGGACCAAAGGAATAGGTGGCATCTTTGGCACCATCTACTACAAATGTTCCATCCAGAGCCGTGAATTCCATCATCTGCGATTTGAAAGTCGCATCGACATCACTGGGCGTTGTGTCATTGTGCTGAATCTTGTACAGGGCGATCTGAGACCGAATGGTCTGCAGGTTGCTCTGCAGGCTGCTTTTCTTGGAATCGGTGCTGGCCTGACTGAACTGAGGTATCACGATGGCAGCCAAGATACCCAGAATGACCACGACGATCAAAATTTCAACCAGTGTAAACCCTTTTCTTGCTCGTTTCATTGTGTGTTTCTCCTTTACTTGTTCTTGTTTCTTGACATTGTTTTCGGTATCGATTTTTTTGAGTCCGGCCACCATAGGCCGGGCCATTTTTGACGCTTTGAAATGCCGAAGGCCCTTGACCCGCCAGTCGCGGGTCAGTAGGGCCGGAGGCTAAGATTGAAAGTCCGGCCGAGTGGCCGTCCTTATATTAGTCTTTTTCGTGTGTCCATTGGACACTGCCGGGTCGCCTATTCATTTGTCAAAGAACTCATTAATTACTTCTAAACAAAAGGTAAGAAATAAAATGGGTGGGTGGCAAGTGAAGTGTGAAAATTTTTGAAGAAATCGTGAAGATTTTTTAAAGACCGATAATAACAAGTATACAGGTATGCAGGTATACAAGTATGCAGGAAGGTGCTGTTTTTAAGCCATTAAATTAGTTGAAATCCACAATGCTGCGGTAATATAAGGTCAATAATTTGCTGACTTCTTCAAGCAGTTTGAGCAGGTCCTGCGTTTGGCAATACCCAAGATCGCGTGATAAATATAGATAGTATCGCGTTTCTTCCAGTGAGCTATGGGCTATCGTCAGAAACCGCTGTTTTTCGGCTTTGGTTGTTTTTCTGAATCCCTCGGCTATATTGGCAGGAATAGAAACCGCCGAGCGACGCATTTGTGCTACAACTCCATACAATTCTTCTTTGGGAAATTGTTTTGTAATTTTGTAGATTTCAAGAACAAATTGGTGTGCTTTTTTCCAGACCAGCAAATCTTCAAACCCCTGTGACGACCCCATTATAATGTCTCCTTGCTTTTTTGTATTCCTTGTATACTTGTATACCTTTATACCTGTATACTTGTGATTATGTTTTTCGTCGGGTTGACAATGCGTATTCGCCGCTTGTCCTGGCCGGCGTGGGATAGTTCTATCCGCAGCAGGTTCAGGCCGGACAGGGCCGGCAGGACTTTATCAGCCCACTCAACCAGCACGATGGCATCCGGACGGCAAAAGTCCTCAAAGCCCAGCAATTCAAATTCCCGCAGGCTGTTGAGGCGGTAGGCGTCAATATGATACAGAGTCAGGTCGCCATCTTTGGCGGTGTATTCATTAACCAGCACAAACGTCGGGCTGCACACTTTGGTCGGGTCGGGGGCGTTGAGGCCGATGGCGATACCCTTAATCAGGTGGGTCTTGCCGCTGCCGAGGTCGCCGATGAGCGCGACCACCTCCCCGCCATGCAGGGCCGAGGCCAGCTTCTTGCCCAGTTCGATGGTCTCCTTCGCCGAGTTTGTGATGATCTCAATGACCTTTTCCATTGCTTTCCGTATTCTTGTATCCGTGTATCCATGTATTCTTATATTCTTGTTTATCACAAATGATCAAAGCCCTTGGGCTCCAGCGGAACGATTTGCCCATCGGGCCACTGTAATTCCATCCGGCCGGTATCGGTCACCATCCCCACACGGATAATATCGCTTAGGCTTTCAAGCTTTTTCCATTGGTCGGGGGCGACGGTAAACAGCAATTCAAAATCCTCGCCGTCGTTCAAGGCCGCCGCCAGCGGATCAGCCGATTGCCTTGCCGCCTCGGAGATGGGTATCTGTGCCGCCTCAATCAATGCTCCGACCTTGCTCTGAGTACAAATCCGGTTTAAATCCGTACTAATGCCATCCGATAAATCCATCATCGCGTTAATATGGGCAATGCGAGTCATCTCGAGTGCTAATTGAACGCGAGGCACAAAGGATAAATGTTTACCCAGCAACGATCCGCCGAGCGGGCCGGAGACGCAGATAGTGTCGCCCTTCTTTGCCCCGTTTCGCCGGACGGGCGGATGATACCCGGTAGGTTTGCTAAGCATCGTCACATTGACCGCCAGCCGCTGGGCAGGTTCGGCCCAGGCGGTGATATCGCCGCCGATTAATTCACAGTCAAACATCCGCCCCGCCCGCAACAGGCCGGCGTATAAGGCCTTTAATTCCTGCTGGCCGAAGCCTTTGGGCAGGCCGACCGCGCAGACTGCACACAGTGGAATTGTTGCCATCGCCGCACAATCCGAGAGACTGGCGGCCATGGATTTATAACCCACCTGCTCCAGCGTCGCCGTCCGCAGGTCAAAATGCACGCCGTCCAGCAGCATATCGGTGGTAATCAGCACCGACGCCCCGCCATCCAGCGCCACCTGCGCCATGTCGTCGCCGATGCCGATGGGAAAGCGGGCGGGATCGATTTTGCTTTGCGAAGCAAACCAGGATGTAATGTTGTCTTCTTTTGTCATAGGTTATGTATATAGGTATGTAGGTATATAGGTATATAGATTCAGACAAGGTCAATAATACTTCGATAATATAGCGTTAATAACTTGCCAACTTCGTCAGCCAATTTTCTTAGCTCTGGTATTTGACAATATCCAAGATCGTGGGACAACAGTAAATAATAACGAGTTTCATCCAACGACCCATGAGCGATTGTCAGATATCTTTGCTTTTCAGCCTTTGTTCTCTTTCTGAAACCCTCGGCAATATTAGCCGGTACGGACACTGAAGATCGCCGTATTTGGGATACAATTCCGAATAATTCCTCTTTAGGGAATCCTTTTGTAATCTTATATACTTGCAGAACAAGTTGATGTGCCTTTTGCCAAACCAGCAAATCTTCAAAACTCTGAACCGTCTTACGCATAAGCTCGCTCCTATATACTTATATACCTACATACCTATATACCCTGACTTTACAGTTTTTTCAGCCTCTCCCCCCAATACTTCACCTGCGACATCGCTGAGGCACAACCGCCGGAGCCTTCGGTCTGGTAGGATTGGCACACGCCGGCGGGATTCAGCGTATGATAGACATCCTTATCGATCTTGTCGCAGGCGGTCTGGAATTGCTCCAGCGACAGATCCGCCAGCTTTTCCTTGCCCTCTTTTTCGCACTGGGCCACCAGTCCGCCGACAACACCGTGAGCCTGACGGAAGGGAATGCCCTTGCGGACCAGATACTCGGCCAGAGCCGTTGCATCCAGAAATCCGCGATCCAGCCCGGCGGCAATCCGGTCGGTATTGAATGTCGTATGCGACACAATCGCCTCGACCATGCGCAGGCACTGATTGACCACATCCGCGGCCTTGAACACGTGCAGCTTGTCTTCCTGCAGGTCGCGGTTATACGTCGAAGGCTGGGCCTTGAGAATCGTCAGCATCGCCATCAGGGCGCCATAGACCGAGCCGGTCTTGCCGCGAATCAGCTCCAGCATATCAGGGTTGCGCTTCTGCGGCATCATGCTGGAACTGGTGCAATACGCGTCGGCGGTGCGGATGAATGAAAACTCCGCCGCGGTATAAAGAATCCAGTCCTCCGCCAGCCGCGACAGGTGGGCGGCAATCAGCGACCCGCAGAAAATAAACTCCGCACAGAAATCTCGATCCGCAACGGCGTCGATGCTGTTATAAGTGATGTCGGTGAAACCCAGGTCGCGGGCCGTCTGCTGCCGATCCAGCGGCAGGGTCGTCCCCGCCACCGCCCCGCTGCCCAGCGGACAGACATTGAGCCGCTTGCGGCAGTCGGCCAGCCGGGTATAATCCCGCGCCAACTGCTCCACAAAGCTCAGCAGGTAAGCGGCGATACTGACCGGCTGGGCCCGCTGGAGATGGGTATAGGCCGGCATGATTGCTTCGGTGTATTTGGCGGCCAGCGTGACAAAGGCCCGCTGCAACTGGACAATGTAGCTCTGGATCGCCTCGATTTCGTCCCGCATCCACAGGCGGATATCGGTGGCGACCTGGTCATTGCGGCTGCGGCCGGTGTGGAGCTTGCGGCCGGGATCGCCGATTTTCTTGATCAGGGCCGATTCGACGGCCATGTGGATATCTTCCTGGGTCTTGTCGAAGGCGAACTTGCCGGCGGCGATCTGTTCGGAAATCTCGACCAGTCCGGCCTGAATCGCCTCAAATTCCGCTTTGGTAATTATCTTCTGGGCAGCCAGCATCCGCGCGTGGGCTATCGAGCCGACGATATCATATTGATACAGCCGCCAGTCGTACGACAGCGACTCCACAAAATCCACCGCCAGTTCATCCGTCGAACCATCCAGCCGATGCTGCCAGCTTTTTTCCTGCTTGGTCATAAATCTACTCCAGTAAAGGACTTTAGAGATTTTAACTGATTGATAATACAAGATTTGCGTAAAATGTCAAGATAGCCATAAAATCCCGGTGTTTTTTCCAAAAAAGCTGAGTGTTTTTCCGGCCTCGTGCATAATATATATAGAAAGCCGGCTTTGAGTGAAGGATTAATCTTATGACCGAAATCGATACGGCAAACGACAACCTGAGTTGCACAGAATTGGAGAGTCCGGAGTTCTGGCGCACGTTTCTGGCCGAACAGATTGGACGCCTGGTCCAGATGTTCCGCAATCATGGTCTGCATGCGGCCCTGGCTGAGGAATTGACCCAGGCAACGGTCCTGGACGCCATCCGCGGCAGGAACTCGTACGATCCTGCCCGGGGTACTCTCCAGCAATGGCTCTTTGGCATCGCCAATAACACACTGGCCCTGGAAATGCGGCGGCGACAGTATCAGCCCAAATTCAACGGCGATCTGCTGGAGCATCTTCAAAAGCTCGACAGCCAGCCCCTGCCGGATGAGATTCTCGAACGGCAGGAGACCGCCGACTGTGTCCGGAAGGCCATGGACTCGCTTGCTCCGCAGGAAAGAGATGTCCTGGCCGCCAAATATCAGCAGGACCTGTCCGTCCGGCAAATTAGCATGCAGATGCACCTGACGGAAAAAGCAGTTGAAAGCCTGCTGTATCGGGCCAGAATTAACCTGCGGACCCTGTTACAAAAAGCAAATCCTCTGACGAGGGAGTTTTAATCATGAATGAACAAGACAAAAATCTGGAACAAAATATATCCCGGCTGGTCAAATGCGTTAGCAGCTCGCAGCAGCCTTCCGAACAGTTCAAACAGGACGTAATCGGTAAGGCCATCGCCGAGCTGCCGCAGCAGGCCGCAACCGGGCGGCAGAAAAGGAGCTTATTAATGAAACCTGTCTCTTTCTTTATCAAAATTGCAGCGGTCATATTGATTGTTGGATTCATCGGAACACTATTTATTATGTCAAAGAATTTCTGTGCTTCCAGTGATTATTCAAAAACAATATCACAGCAAGTTAGATACAATTGGACTGGGAATGGCAATTACCTTAGACATGAAAGTACTGCCCTATATTCAATGGATGGAACCGTCGGAGGAGATACATATCTAAGTGCAAACTACCCCCCCGCTCACGGCGGGACGGCTCCGCCCAATGGAGAGCCGTATGATGCCATGTTTTTCAAAAACTATGGCGTCAATCCATTTATCGATACGGAGGATGACCACCTCTCCACTTTTGCAACGGATGTGGACAGCGGCAGCTATACCCTGTGCCGCCAGTATCTGCGGGATGGCAACCTGCCGCCTCGGGATGCGGTGCGGGTGGAGGAATTTGTCAATGCGTTTGAATATCACTACCCTGCTCCCGCCGAATCGGTCTTTGCCGTCTATGCCGAGGCCATGCCGTGGAATTTTGACGCCTCCCGCCGGAATACCTTTCTGATGCGTATTGCCCTCAAAGGCATGGAAGTGTCGGAAGAAAATCGCAAGCCTGCCATCCTGACCTTTGTCATTGATGTCTCCGGCTCGATGGAGCGGGAAGATCGACTGGAACTGGTCAAAAAGAGTCTGAATATTCTCGTCGATCATCTTCGCCCCAATGACAAGATCGGCATCGCGGTGTACGGCTCCAACGGCCATCAAGTCCTGGCTCACCAGGATCTTCGTCACAAATCCGCCATTCTCGAAGCCATCGCGTCTCTTCGGCCGGAAGGGTCTACCAACGCCGAGGAGGGGATTCGTATCGGCTACGAGATGGCCGAAGAGGCCTTTGTCCCCGACTGTATCAATCGCGTCATTCTCTGCTCGGATGGGGTTGCCAATGTCGGTAATACCGGGCCGGATGAAATCTTCAAGGTTATCAAAGACAAGGCCGACAAAGGGATTACGCTGTCGGCTCTGGGATTCGGCATGGGCAATTATAATGACGTCCTGATGGAACAGCTCGGCAACAAGGGCAACGGCTATTATGCCTATATCGACACCCTCGATGAGGCTCAGAAGCTCTTTGGCGAAAACCTTACCGGCGCCCTGCAGGTCATCGCCCGGGATGTCAAAATCCAGGTGGATTTCAATCCGCAGGCCGTCCGCAGCTACCGGCTCATCGGCTATGAAAATCGCGATGTTGCCGACAAGGATTTCCGCAATGATATCGTCGATGGCGGGGAAATCGGCGCCGGCCATGCCGCGACAGCCCTGTATGAACTCAAACTCCAGCCCAATGCGGCGGGCACACTGGCGACGGTGTACGTCCGGTATAAAGATGCCGACACCTTTGAAGTCACTGAATTCAAGTCCCCCTTCCAGACCAGCGAGATCGCGGCCGGACCGGACCAGACCAGCAAGGCCTTTACGCTTGCGGCAGCCGTAACCGAATTTGCCGAAATCCTGCGGGAAAGCTACTGGGCCAGGCAGGCAGACCTTAAAACAACGCTGCAAAAGGCCAGACAGCTTGCCGTCGGCGACCCCGGCAACACCCAGATTGCAGAACTGGCGGATTTGATCACGCGGGCTCAAAAACTGCTGCAAAATAAAACCGCCCAGACAGAAACACCACCACAAACAACCGATGACCTCCAGCCCTTACCTATGGAACAAAACTAATCCGAACTCTTAAAAATCAGGGGTGGACCGCAATGTCCACCCCATCATATCATAATACCTAAAATCAACATTGGACTGGCTGCTTTTATCTGTCTTTGCAGCAACTCTCTGTCATTCATCCCGAATATCTATCTGACCTTCATAGATGCTATAGAGTGATTCAATATCATCATAACCAAGCTTACGCGCAATCTCTGTGAATCGATCCCGTTCTTTCTCCATATTATTGTAGTGATATATGATAGCAAGGTTTGCGGCAATGACTGCATCCTCTTTATCATAATTATAGGCTTTGACAGCAAGTTCTAATGCTTTTTGGTCATTATGTTTTTTCAGTTCGACAACAGCAATACTGCTATAGGCCTGAGCGTAATCGGGTTTTATAGTCAAAGCCTTTTGGTAACTCTCTAACTGCTGATCGTATTGTTCATTGTACCCATAAAGAATACCCATAGCCGTCAAAGCCTGATAGTTATTTTTATTTATACTAACTGCTTTTTCATAAGCCTCCATTGCATCAGCATTCATGCCAATATTTGTTAAGATATTCCCTTTGATGGTCCACGCCAGATCATTGTCTGGATGTTTATTCAAATATTCATCCATCTGATCTAAAGCAATTTCTGTATCTCCTTCCAAATAAATCTGTGTAATCCTGTTAAGTTCCTCGCTATTATCAACAAGACCACACTTGTACAGCAAACCAAAACAAAAGAGCAAAAGAACAATCGAACCGACTATGCTGGCCGGAATTATAATCCACCAATTGTATTTCGGGGGTATTCCCTGCTGCCTGAGCAGTTTGTGATGGTCAAAAGTCCCAATAATTGCTTGAAAGAAAAAATAGAGAAATATAATACTTACTACGATACCCGAAGGCCGCCCAAACTCTATCATAAGGATAATTTTACTTATGAGAAAGTATAAAAACATAAAAATGGCACATATTCGACTACGCTTATAAATTCCGTAAGCCAGAACAAAGATCAGGATTATATCGAACAATATTGATGTATCGGCAAAATTTGATAAAAAGTCAACCTTTACTGATTGCAGGCAGAATCCTAAAACGGATATCACAAGAGTCAACAAGCCTGAAATAAATGCCAGTATGTAACCAATTTTTATTCTGGAGTTTATCTTTTCTTGATTCATATTTTCCTCGCTTTAAGACCACGGACATATAATTATTTTCTTGCAGCTACCGCCTTATCTCTCCTGGGCAAACTTATTCATTCTTCGCCATTATTGAAGGTGCAATTCGGCTGGGTTTAAAAACCGCCTGCATCCTGAGCCAATCCAGATCGATTAAATTAAACGCGTCCGGGCGGATGTCGGCATAGTGCAGCACCCTGTCAATGTTGGAAATAGTATAGGCACTTGCAAGAACACTGTTGTCATCAAATGTACCTTTCTTTTCGACATACCGAACACCCACAAAGGCACTGGAAACCTCCGGGATCAATCGTGTCCAGAATTTATTATACCTTTTGATGTACAGGGTTTGCTTTCCAAGCTGAAAGGTTTCTTCTTCCCATCGCTCATCATGCAGCTCATTGGGGTCATCCAACGAATAAGCCAGCCGGACATATCCATGTTGTTTGAAAAGGGTATCCAGTTCCGCCCTCACCTGTCCGGGAGATACTTCTTGAGGCAGAGCATAACCGAGTGCGTAAATTGGGTTGGAATCTTTTGACATTATCGTATAAAACGGCTCTTTTGCCATTGGATGGGGCAACAGAACATCGGGAAAACACTCCGGTCGGGCTGAAAAGGTTTCAATCGGATAGGAAACCGCTGATGATTTTCTGGACGAAATCATCAGCAGAAGCCCGACAACCAGCCCGATTCCAATAACATTAAAACCTAATACCACTGGCCATTTTGCTTCAAAGGATGTGAGCTTTTCAGCACGAAAAAGACCAGCGATGGCCGCAAACAACAAGACCCATCCTATCGTGGACAACCACAAAATATCAACCTCATTAGCCCAATTCCAAACCACTCCGATACAGGCGTAAGGAATGATCCCAACTCCCAGGATAATTAACCGCTTTATGAATGGCTGATTGGTCAATCCTATAATTCGCATCAGCCGAATCATGCATACCACACCAACAAGGCATTGTATGATTCCCGCGACAAGAAGAACTGACGCTGGAATTCCCAGATTCACCAGAGTACAGGCATCCATTCCGGTTTCTTCGATAATATCCACAGCCCAATACTGCCCATTGTTAATCAAGACAATCGGTCCGAACAGCAGCAGCGGCAATAAGGCAGGTTTGGGCCAGCGTATCAACAGCATAAAGAGAAGGATTCCAATGAGACTTGATCCAATCGCACCTGCTGCCGTGTGAAAGACAGGATGCTCAATCGAATTCGATATGGAATACGACCAGCCAAAAGGATCAATTACAATGCCGAATGCATCTCCTCCACTGATCAGGGCAGCGCCGGAATGGCATAATTCATGGACATATAAGGCCCCAAGATAGGCCAGAATAAATGACCCCAACAATAGAAATCCCATTTTCACCGGTGATTGATTATTCATCGTATGCTCCTTCTGTTAATTTTTCTGTGCCCTCTCAAGTGCCTGGCGTTCTTCTTTCGGTCGGCTTTTCCAGCGGCGGTGCAGCCACCAGTATTGTGCCGGGTCTTTGCGGATGAAATCCTCGATGGCCCTGGTATATTCCTGCGTCACCCACCGCAGTGGGTCGGGTTTGTCGGCCCATTCGTGCGGGTAGATAATCCGGGTCGGCTCCATCTCGAAGAAAAATTTCTTATAATGCTGCCGGCAGCCGCCAATAACAATCGGCAGATTATACTGCATCGCCACCAGACCGATGCTCTTGTAGGTGCTGGCCTTGCGACCGAAGAAATCGACAAATACGCCCTTCTTGCCCGCATCCTGGTCGGCAATAAAGCACAGCGTCGCCCCGTCCGCGGCCAACTGGTCCATCATCTCGGCGGCGCCCTTTTTATAGATAATCTTCTGGCCCCTGCTTTCGCGGACGCTCATCAGCCAGCGGTTGATAAACGGATTATCCAAGGGCCGGGCGATGCTGTAAATCTTCAGGCCGTACAGGCTCATCAGGTAGCCGATGATTTCGAAATTGCCGTAATGGGCCGTCACCATCAGCAGGCCCTTTTCCTCTTTCATCATCCACTTGATTCGCTCAATGTTGCGGAAGCTGAACATCGTCGGCCAGGTCTCCAGCTTCACCAGCCGCGGCGTAAACAGCACATCCATGACCATCATCACGAGCTGTTCAAACGACCGCCGGCCGGTTTCTTCCAGCCAGGCCTCGTCTTTGTCCGGGAAACTGGCCCGCAGGTTGTCCAGCGCGCGCTGGCGGCCGCGATGATAGCGTTTCCACATAATCCGGCCCAGCCAGCAGGCCGTCCGCAGATTCGCCTCCACCGGGAAACAATGGAACAATCCCGTCAATACCCGCACAAAAAGATATAACAGGTAATCGGTGACGACATTGCCTTTTTTCTTTTTCTTTTTTTCCTGTGTCATAGTTGGCGGCCATTATCCCCCTAAATCCGGCTTTGTCAAGTCCGGTTTCCGGTCCATAAAGTCATAAAATACTGGTGTTTTTCTCAGATTTCCGTATATTTAAACCCCCGACGAGTCATCTATATTAACAGGACAAGTATTTGAGGGATGTATGGCGTCGAACCTGAATCGCAGAACTTTCTTGAAATGGACTGCCGCGGGCGCATTTGCCGCGGCGATGCCGGAGTCTGCCCGCGATGTCCAGATGCTTGGCCGATTTACCGCCGCCCCCGCATCCAAAAAGATGAATATCCTGATGATATTTATCGACGAACTGAATACCTGGATCGAACCTTTGGCGGGCCACCCGCAGGCCAGAACCCCCAACCTCACGCGGCTGGCTCAAATGGGTACCATTTTTGAACGCGCCTACAGCCCCGCTCCGCAGTGCAATCCCGGCCGGACGGCCATCATGACCGGCCTGCGACCCTCCAGCAGTGGAATTTATGAAAATAACGTCTGCTTTCGGGATAAACCCGACCTGAAAGAACGTCTTACCCTACCGCAATATCTGCGGAAAAACAGCTACAAGACCCTGACCGGCGGCAAAGTCTTTCACCTGCCGCAGGGTAAATTCGCCGACCCACAGTCATGGGATGTAATGTTTCAGCAGCGCTGCGGCACACCCGCCCCGGCCAAGGAAAAGCAATACGCCCACCGGCTCAATGGTAAATTCAGCAGTGCCTATTACAACTCCGCCATCGACTGGGCGCCGCTGGATACGGATGCCAAACGGACCGAAGACTGGAAGACGGCTCAACTGGCCGGCAAACTGCTGCAGGAAAAACATAACAAGCCCTTTTTTCTGACCTGCGGATTTTTCCGTCCGCATTTACCGTGGTATGCCCCCGCCGCCTATTATGCCATGCACCCCATCGAGCAAATCACTACGCCGCCCTATCGCCGAGACGATATCGATGATATCCCGATGACTGGGCGACGACTGGCCGGCGGCTCGGATTTCCGCATCATCCGTGATAATGGGCAATGGAATAACGCCATCCAGGGATATCTGGCCAGTGTGTCCTTCGCCGACGCCTGTGTCGGGCAGCTTCTGGATGCATTGGAAGCCGGCCCGTATAAAGACAACACCATCATCGTCTTGTGCGGCGACCATGGTTTTCATCTGGGCGAAAAAGACCATCTTGAAAAAAATACGCTGTGGGAAGCCTCTACGCATACGCCATTGATAGTCGTCGTGCCCGGCTTGACCAGCGAAGGCAGTCGATGCAGTCATCCCATTAGCCTGCTGGATATCCACGCCACGCTGATGGAACTGGCGGAAACCCCTTCCCGCAAAGACATCGACGGACGCAGCCTCGTGCCGCTGCTGGATAATCCCGATAAAGACTGGTCCTACCCGGTCCTGATGACCTGCCGTTACAACAACCATGCCGTCAGGGATTCCCGCTACCGCTATATTCGCTACTCCGACGGCAGCGAGGAATTATACGACCACGCCGCCGATCCCAACGAATGGACCAATATTGTCTCGCGGGAACAATACCGACCCGTCAAGGAACAACTGGCCCTCTGGCTGCCGTCACGCAACGAGCCGGAATTCGTCCCGCCTCAGCCCAAAAAAGAAACACCCAAATAATCAGAACGGCAACTTTTTGCCTTTTCCAAACCGCTTTTTTCTTGTCAATTCTAGCCTTTTCTGGTCAAATTCCAAAAGTTTATCGTTTGTAATCAGAGTAACAATATCCTGGATTGAATCATGGGACTTTTCTCAATTATATTAACGGTTGCAGGCTTGTGCCTGTTTGAAACTATAAGCAGTATTGATAACGCCATCATCAACGCCGAAGTTCTTTCGAGCATGAGCCTGAAAGCCCGGCGGTGGTTTCTCCTGTGGGGGCTGCTGTTTGCCGTTTTCATGCTGCGGGGCCTGCTGCCGTGGGGAATTGTCTGGGCCACAACGCCATCCCTGGGCCCTATTGAAGCCCTGACCGCCACCTTCAGTAACGACCCGGAAATTGCCCATAAAGTGGAAAAATCCGCCCCAATATTGCTGATTGGCGGCGGCGTCTTTCTGATCTTTCTGTTTTTCCACTGGCTGTTTCTGGAAGAAAAATACTTCGGGCTGCCCGGCGAGCGGATTATTTTCCGCTACGGCTTCTGGTTTTACGCCGTCGTTTCCGTCCTGCTGACGGTCATCGTCTGGTATGCCGCCAAAAAAGACCCGATGATGGCTTTTTCGGCGGTCGTCGGCTCGACGGCCTTTTTCATCACCCACGGCTTCAAACAGAATGCCGAGCAGGCCGAGGCCAATCTCGTCAAAGCCGGCGGACTCAGCGACATCAGCAAAATCCTCTATCTGGAAGTCATCGACGCCACATTCTCAATCGACGGCGTGCTCGGGGCCTTTGCCTTTACGCTATCGGTGCCGCTTATCCTGCTGGGCAACGGCCTGGGAGCAATCGTCGTCCGGCAAATCACCGTCGGCAACATCCATCGCATCAAACAATATAAATTCCTCAAAAACGGCGCCATGTACTCCATCCTGTTCCTCGGTCTGATTATGCTGCTGGACAGTTTCGGCATGCATATCCCCGAGTGGCTGTCCCCGCTGATTACCTTCGGCGTCATCGGCTATTTCTTCTGGAAATCCAAGTGCTGTCTGGTCGCAGAAACGGCATGATCACATGACAACTGCCCGCAAACCCATCATTACCGTCGGTATCTGCCCTGCATGGGATGTCACCT
>JBDKVE010000286.1:0-4166 GCA_039679345.1 Anaerohalosphaeraceae bacterium | reverse complement strand
CCCAGCAGCGGCGTATTGGGCTTGGAATAATCCCCGGTTGTTTTGTTCTTGAAATTGAGGAACAGACACCACAGGAAATTCACCATAAAACCGCCCAGAAGCACAACAACCAGTACCGGCATGCCCTTCCAGGCAACCGGCGTCACAGGAGCTGTTGTCAAAGCCAGTTCTTCAATTTTAGAACCACCCTGGAGGCCAAAACTCATGGCTGAACTCATCAGGCCGGAGAAAACAGCAACCAGGATACCCTTTTTGAAGTCGAATTCCGCAACGGCCTTTTTCTTTTGTTCCTCAGACAGTTCTCCTTCCTTGCTCATCCCGGCCATTCCAACCAGTACAATACCGACAATAGAAACCACAACCCCCACCAAAGACATGTTGGCTGCACGGGTACCATACAGAGAACTGAGATTACCGGCCAGAATCGGAGGTATCAGTGTTCCGGCTGCCGAACATAGGCCGCAGCCGATTGCCAGACCCAGTCCTACACCCAGATACCGAATCATCAATCCCCACGTCAGGCCGCCAATCCCCCAGCCTACACCGCAAATGAAACAATACGTTAAAACATTGGTTGGGGACGCCTTCAAAACACTTAAGACATTGGGCGATTGCGCAAGCGCCAGTACCCAGGGCACAATCAGCAGCGCAAACAAAGCATACACCAGCCAGTAGCTTTCCCACGCCCAGTTTTTCACTTTTTTAAACGGCAGATAAAACACCGCCCCGGCCAGACCGCCGAGAGTAAATATGGCAATTCCCAGCATCGGGTTAGCCGTCATTTCAGCAAGAAGTATATTAGACATCATGTTCTCCTTAAGCGATTCAGATTATGAACGTTGGGACAATACATCCGCCTCATACTGCTTGACTTCGGCGAACCAGGCAGGACCGACGGGCACATTTTTCTTCATGCAGTAGTAATCCCACACCGCGCCAAACGGCAGCGTCTTGAGCTCTTCCATACAGGCCAGTCTGCCGGTAAATTCCATCTTCTGTTCCATCTTCTTGAGCGTGTCATAGGGTTCCAGCAGGGCATACAGCAGTGCCTTAATCATATTCCGCGTACCAATCACCCAGGCGGCAATGCGGTTGATGCTTGCATCAAAGAAATCCAGCCCGATATGCACCTTGTCGAGCTTGCCGCTGCGAACCAGTTCCTGGGCAATGGCGAACAACTCGTCATTGAGAATCACCACGTGGTCACTGTCCCAGCGAACCGGACGGCTGACATGCAGCAGCAGTTCCGGGCAGAACATCAGCACCGAGGAAATCTTTTCGGAAATCATTTCCGTGGGATGATAGTGGCCCGCGTCAAGACAGAGTAATTTTTGCCGGCTGACCGCGTAACCCATATAAAATTCATGTGAACCGACGGTATAACTTTCTGCACCGATACCAAACAGTTTGGATTCCACCGCATCCAAGTTAAATTTGGGATTGATTTTTTCTACAAACACTTTATCCAGTGAATCAGCCAAACGCTGGCGGGGACTGGTGCGATCAGCCGGAATATCCTTGTAGCCGTCCGGGATCCAGAAGTTGGTCACTGCGGGGGTTCCGAGCTGTTTACCCATGGCGGCTGCAATCTTGCGGCAGGCGATACCATGTTCAATCCAGAAATTGCGAACGCCCTTGTCCGGATGGCTCAATGTAAATCCATCGGCGGCCAGCGGATGTGAAAAATAAGTCGGATTAAAATCCATGCCGAGTTTATTGGCCTTCGCCCAGTCAATCCAGCTCTGGAAATGTTTGGGCTGCATCTCGTTGCGATCAATATATTTGCCGCCATTATCAATATAGCAGGCATGCAGATTGAGACGATGCCGGCCGGGAATCAGGCTCAGGGCTTTCTCCACATCGCCGCGAAGTTCGTCAATCGTGCGGGCTTTGCCGGGGTAATTCCCGGTGGCCTGAATACCGCCGCCGGACAGTTCCGCCCCGACCTTTTCATAGCCGCCAACATCATCGCCCTGCCAGCAATGCAGGGACACGGGGATTTTGGCCAGTTTGGTCATCGCCCGGTCGGTATTGACGCCGATAGCGGCATACTGCTCTTTGGCCAACTGATACGCTCGTTCGATATTCTGTTTCTTCATCCTGATTCTCCTTGTCCGAGTTTTATTTTCAAATAATTGCTTCGTTTACAAATTATCCCATTTGTTTTTTGCGATAGGATTCCACTTCCCAGTTTTCAATAAACGCCCTGGCACGGTCAGTCATGAATTGTATTCCGCCAAAAGCCTTCGCGTAGTGCATAATCATCGCCCCGTCAATCGCCAGTTCCAGCGCCAATTGAGCGGATTTCTGACTTGTTCCCAAACCATAAACCGCATCGTCTGTAATCACAACCGCCGGTTCGTAGCCCCGCTGCTGAACAAACGCCGCAACACCCTCTTTTGTCGGTTTTCCGATATACGGGAATGATTTTGAATACACGATATGATCCGGCGAAATCGGCCCTTCGGCGGCGGTAAATTTATCCACTCCGGCGATAAATGCCACATGCTGAGCAGAAAAGGCCTTACTGAAAGTCTCCCTGGCCTGAGCCAGCTTTTCTGCTGACAAGGGACGTGGAGCAGGAAATTCAATAGGGATAGAAGCCTTAATATATTCTGACTTAAGAATAGCAAAGATATCCTCATATAACAGGGCGATGTGTTTATCACAATTGGCCGAGACAAAGATGCCATGATTTTCCAGCAGAATGATTTCCGGCTGCTTGCCATAACGCTGCTGGTACTCGTGGATATCCTTGCGGACTTTCATGCACAGCGTATATCCCGGGTCAATATAATCAATCCACAGCGCCTTGGGGAAAAGTTTTGCGGCCGTGGCCTTGCCCTGCTTGGCACAACACAATCCATTAACCCGTGCCGGGTGTGTGTGAACTACAAATCGGGCGTCCAGCGACTCATGCAGCGGCGCTTCAACAGAAGGCCTGCCTTTACTGCCGGCACATACCGCTGCGGTCATAATATCTTTGACCAACGCTTCACGGGCCTGCGGTTCGGCCGGCGTGGGGGCGATATACAATTGTGCCAGTTTGCTTCGGTCAATCGCAACAAAATCGTCGGGCTTAAGACCGCTTAAGAGTGTACCGGACGGTTTCACCCAGACCGTTTGAGCATCTTTGGCTGAAGTGTTTCCCCCGCCCCCCTTGACATAATCCGAGGTTCCAAACTGATGTGACAGCCTGGTAATGGTCGCAAGCAAATCCAAACAATCATCTCCTTTCGTACTGAAGACATAGTGGCTATTGTGGATGATTGTAGCTGGACAACAGGGTTAGTCAAACCCTTTTTTGCGACAATATTTTGCCTTTTTGCGACACTTGCTGAAATCCCTATTACATTTTATATCATGGACTTGTATTCATCACATCATTTTCTGTGCAGCCAAAGATTGCCCACGCAATTTGCCTGTTTTACCTGTCTTGGTCCTGTCAGGCAAATTTCTCCTTTTCTTTTTTATGCAGAACCGTCCATGCCTCGCGTCTGAAAAACCACCCCAGACCCACCGCACGGACCATCCAGTCCATGGCCGTTGACAACCACACCCCCGCCAATCCCATATTCAGATGATAAGCTAATAGCCAGACGCCACCCAGCCTGCAAAGAAGCATACTGACAAACGCCACATACATCGGCGACCGGGTATCCCCCACCCCTCGCAGTGCGCCAATAAAAATAAATGTGATCGCCAGAAATGGAAGTTCTATCGCCGATAAACGCGTTGCCAGCCCTGCCAACTCAACCACCTCCGGCGTGGCGCCAAACAAACGAGCAATCTGTGGACCAAAAACAAGAAATACTATACACAGAATGACCATTAATACGCTGACGGCGGCAATGATTTTTTTCACCGCAATCTTGGCAATCCGTGGCCGGCCAGCACCAATCGCATGTCCGGTTATCGTGGTCGTGGCAACCGCCAGCCCCCAGGCGGGCATGATGGCCACATTCTCAATCTGCATGGCAATCTGGTGCGCCGCCAATACCGTCGTCCCCAAATGCGTCACCATAATCATGAACAGCATATAATAGACCGAATTCATCCCGCGTTCGACGTAGGCAGGCCAGGCCAGATACCATAGTCGCCCAAGCACTTTTTTATGAATTGGCCAGAAATGCTGCCACTCCAGATTCAGCCCTTTAGGCCCAATT
>JBDKVE010000285.1:0-12714 GCA_039679345.1 Anaerohalosphaeraceae bacterium | reverse complement strand
TGGTGACGGTGGGCCGCTGGGAGGACAGGCCGTGGATGAAGGCGTTGCGGGAGGAACGGGCCTTGCCTGCCGGGGTTTTGGGGCCGGTGGATTTTTTTGCATTAAGACGATTGGCTTCGATTTGTTTGATTGTTGGCATGATTTGCTCCTTTCATATTCAAATATTTTTAGACGGGATTTACGGGATAGGTGATTATGTACATAGGTATGTAGGTATATATAGGTATGTAAGTATATAGGTATATATGTTTGGGTTGGTTTGTTTATTCGGTTGTCTTTGCGTGTTATTCATTTTTATGGGCCTCCATAGAGGGGGCGGAATTGCGTTTTTTGTTCGAAAAATCGAAATAGCACAGGGCGTGAGTTTTTATAAGTCTTGGCCGGACAGGGAGAAGAAATTTTTTGGAATTTTTCAAAATAGCAAGATAGTGCTAGCGTAATTTGTGCTATGTGGAGAAAAAGGACCTAAGAACACAAGAACTCAAGAACCGAAGAATAAAGGAAAGGAAATTGGGGGATTTTGTTATTGCGTATTGGGGAGGGAGTTTATAAGCTATATGCTCAACATTTAAAAGCGGTACTTATTTATCACAGCCTGAATAAGACGTTAAGGGTTGCGGTGTGTTTAGTGCGTGAAGAAAAGTTAAGGTATTCAATGAAATCCTTAAATATTATTCAAAATAATTGTCATATTCTGTTGAGTAATAAGTATCACTTCATCGGAGCTTTTATATGCATTCAAAAAACGAATTATTAGAAAAAGTTTTATCTTATGACAAATGCCTATTTGTCGACGAATCAGGTAATGAAGACATTCGAAACATTGGGAAAGATAATGTTTCTCACTACTATATTGTTGGTGCCATTGTGATTGAGCCTAAGGAAATTGACATCGTTGAAAAAGAATTTGAGAAAATAGCTACAGAAAACTTTCAGAAAGAGATGAAGTCTAAGCATATTAAAGGTGATTTGGGAAAAAGAACAAGAATTTTAAATGAATTATTTTTAGTATCGGACTACATCGTACACATTCTTATTGTCAATAAAAAACAATTATCAGGTGGATTTGAATATCCAAAGTCATTTATTAAAAACATACAATTAAAACTATACAATACTTTTAGGAGTCAATCAAATAATATACTTATCATAACCGATCAAATTAAAAGACAGACTTTTAATGACGAATTTGAAAAATATATTTACAAAAACATAGATAATGTATTGTGGGCCAGACGAGAAAAGATAACTGTTAACAGTAAAGACTCTTACTGTATACAAGCTATAGATGTTATTACGGGTTCTATTTTGAGGGGACATGAACACCCTTCCGAGTATGAAGAGATTGTCAAACATATTCCACGAAATAGAGTAGCAATAACTTATTTTCCAGAACAAAAACCAAAATATCTATTTGAAGTTGGTTTGCCTGAAAGTGAGGAATTTAATGAGGAAATAGCGGAGGAAGCATTTGCCATTGCAAAGCAATATATTGATAAAAAGAAGGATTCATACGAAGAGTATGATTTGGTGCAAGTACAATGCCTGAAAAGACTGATTAATGAGTTTTACCTAGGAAATGTGAAGGAATGGATACAAAGTGACGATTTGTTGCTTTACGTTAATAAAAATTGTAGTCTTCAAAAAACAAAGGATTCTTTGCGATATCATATTGGCAAGATGAAGGAAAATGGTGTACTGATAGCAAGCAGGTATGGCGGAGGTTATAAACTTCCGTGTTGTATTAATGATTTAGATTTATTTATCAATAATTTAGGGTCAAAGATTGTCCCTATGATATCACGGATGAAAAAAGCTAGAGATATAATTAAAATGTCATCTAAGAACAACCTAGATATTGTAGAAGATAAGAATATTTACAAACAATTAATATCGGCATATGAATCAGTAAAAGACCAAGAACTTGTAAATAACGACGAGACGGATTAGCATTTTTCGATTGCTTGTTCCTAAGAACAAATAGAGATCATTCAACTCCTTTAGGGGGCAGGGGCATTGTTAATTTTCCATTTTTGATTTACGATTGAGGAAGGGACTGGATCATATGGACTTTGTGGACAGGGTGGACTAGATGGAAGGATTTGAGATTTGAAATTTCACACGGGGGAGTTATGCTGCCCTTACAGGGCGATTGGGATGAGGGGGATGGGACCCAGAGCGTTGCCCTGGGCTGGGTTAGGCTGGCCTTTCAAGCCGGAATGGGCAGAATAAAAATAAAGGTGATTACGAGGGATTATCCGATTAAAGAGGGCGAGCGGCGGGGCAACCGCGGGTCGAACGTACGGAAATGGGGGGAGGCGGATATTGTGGGTATGGGAAATCGAATTCTGACACAGAAAAAACAATCCTCTATCCAAAAATCCCTGTAAAAGAATCGAATTGCCATTATAATAGAGTGGGAAAGTTCTCTCCCCTGGCGGACGGAACCGTCAACGGGGAACTGATTTATGGCAAAACGACAGAAAAAACTGAAATTATCGGACCAGATTTACCAGATTTCGACGCTTGCGGCGGGGAATTTCGAGCTGCAGGAGGTGCTGGACCGTCTGGCCGAGGCGGCGGTGAAGGTGACCAATACCACCGCCTGCTCCATCCGGCTGCTGGACGACAACACCGGCGACCTCAAGATGCGCAGCACCTACGGCCTGAGCGAGGAATACCGCAACAAAGGGCCGGTGACGCTGGACGAGCCGGTGATCAAGGAGGCCTTCTCCGGCCGGGCGGTCGTGCTGGATGATATGCGGCTGGACCCCCGGGTCCGCTACCGGGATGCCACCGTTCAGGAAGGGCTTATCAGCCAGTTGACGGTGGCGATGACCTTCAAAGGCAAACCGCTGGGGGTATTGCGACTGTACAGCCCAGAACCCAACCGGTTTAACCGTCAGGCGATCCGCGTGGCAAGGCTGGTGGCCAGCCAGTGTGCGACGGCCATCACCAACGCGAGGCTGTTTGCCGAGGCCCTGGAGGGCGCTAAGATGAAGCAGCAAATGGACTTAGCGGCGGCTGTGCAGCGGCGGATGATCCCTGAGAAAGCCCCCTGTATGTGCGGGCTGGACCTGGCGGCCATCTATAAACCCTGCCATGAAATCGGCGGCGACCTGTACGACTTCTTCGCCATCGACGACCACCGTATCATCGTCTCCATCGCCGATGTCATCGGCAAAGGGGTGCCGGCGGCGATTATGATGAGCATGTTCCGCGGGTCCATGCGGGCCTACGCCGATGGCGGCTACGGGCGGCACGAGATGCGGGAAATCATCCAGAAGCTTAACCTTGTGGCCTGCCGGGAGTGCCGCAACGGGGAGTTCATCACCCTGTTTCTGGCCTGTATCGACACCCGTGAAAGCACGATTACTTACTGCAACTGCGGCCATGAGCCGGGACTGCTGCTGCCGGCGGGCAAACCCGTGCAAAACCTCGAAAAAGGCGGATTAGTCATGGGCCTGATGGACAATGCCCAGTATGAGACAGAAACGCTTCCGTTCAACAAGAATGACTGCCTGCTGCTTTACACCGACGGCCTGATTGACGCGGTCAACTTTGAAGGCAAGATGTGGGGCAAGGAACGGCTGTTAACGGTGCTGGACTTGTATCGCGAATCGTCGTCGGCCCAGCTGGTGCATACCATCCTTGGCTATCGGCGGCGGTTTGTGGGGCTGGCCAGTCAGTTTGATGACACCAGCGTCCTGGCCATTCGCAAGATTGAGTAAATCAACTTTGTTCACGACGAGTTGATTCAAAGGGATGGGCATGAATCCTTCGTCTTATCCAAATCATCCCGACACTACGGCCCGGGCAGGCAAGCTGGCTGATGCGGCGGAGTGCCCGGTTTTGCTGGTGGGGTCCAAAATCCATAATCTTGCCCGGCTGATGAAGACGGGTTTGAATGTGCCGGACGGGTTTTATGTGAGTACGCAGGTCTATCACCAGCATATCCATCAGGAAGCGATTTGGGCTGAGATTGACAAGGGGCTTGAAGATTCATCTATAAGCAAAAAGCCGGATGCATGGCTTCAGCAGGTCAGGGATTCTATCACGAACACGCCGCCGGAGCCACCGTGGATTCAAACGGTACGTGAATTCTATAAGACGATAGCCGGGCGGGCTGCGGCGGTGCGGTCGTCGGCCACGATGGAAGATTCGGCGGAGCATTCCTTTGCGGGGCAGCATGAGTCGTTTCTGGGGATTACGGATTTTGAGTCGTGCGTTACGGCGATTCTGAAATGCTGGGCGTCGCTGTGGACGCCGCGGGCGTTTGCGTATCGGCAGAAAAATCATATCGAGCATATAAAAGCTGAGATGGCGGTGCTGGTGCAGGTGATGGTGCGTGCGGATGTTGCGGGGGTGGTGTTTACGGCCAATCCCGTGACGGGGGCCGCGGAGCAGATGGTCATTGAATCCTGTACGGGGCTGGGCAAGGCGCTGGTCGACGGGGAGATTTCGCCGGGTCGCTGTATTGTGGGGCGGGATGGTGCAATTGTGTCGCAAAGTCCGGCGGAGCAGGCCTTCTGCTACAGGCTTGACGAACGGGGGCAGTGTGTCCGGCAGACACTGAAAACAGAGGCCCAGCGAGGGCATACTCTGGCACCGGAGGACGCCGGACGGCTGGCGGGTGCGGCAATACAAATCGAGACGGCTTTGGGCGGGCCGCAGGATATCGAATGGGCTGTTGAAAAAGGGACGCTGTTTATTCTGCAGAGCCGGCCTGTCACGACACGGCCCAAGGCAAGGACATTTGAGGATCGGCAGGTCTGGAGCAATGCCAATACGGGGGAGGTGCTGCCGGATGTGGTGACGCCGATGACGTGGGCATTCATTCAGCGGATGCTCAAGCCGCTGTTTAGTTCGGTCTGGCGGCTTTCGGGAAGCGACCTGAGAGACAACACCGTCATCGGGCTGGTGGCGGGCCGGGCGTATTTCAACCTGAATACGACGGTTGCGGCTCTGTGGCATTTTCCATGGATTCTTCGTCGGGCCCAAGCGATGGGGGATTCATTTGGCGGCGAGGCCGGCGAGGCCATCAAAAAAGGGCTGCTGAAGTTTACCCAAGATGACCTGCCCGACCTGAAGGGAAGCCGGTGGAAATTCATCCGGCGGCTGCCCGAGGCAGCATGGAACTTTTGTGTTCGATATCGTCCGCGCCGGGGGGAGCTGCTGCTGGAGATTATGCATTTATTGATTGATGAGCAGAATCGCAAAGACTATTCGAAGATGAGCGACGAGGAGATGGCGCGGGAACTGCTGGAATCGGCCAATTCCAGTACCGCCGGGTGGGACCTGATTATGGTGACGGGGGCGCTGTCGGCGTATCCGGTGCTGCGATTTGTGTGTAACCGATGGCTGAGCGAACAGGATAACAAGCTGATTAATAAGCTGGTTCGCGGTCAGGGCGGGCTGGAGGATGTGCAGGCGGGGTTTGAGTTGTGGGACATGGCAAGGCAGATTCAGGAGCAGCCGTCGCTGCAGGCGGGGTTTGCATCGTCACAGACCTGGGAGCAGTTCCGGGGGCACATTGAATCGAGTCCGTCGGGGCGGGCGTTTCTGGCGACATGGGATGCGTTTATGCTGCGGCATGGGCATCACTGCCGGGGGGAAATTGAGTTATCGAATCCGCGGTGGTCTGAGACGCCGGATTATGTGCTGGGGCTGGTTCGGAATTATTATGCGGGAATCGAATCGTTTAATCCGAGACAGCGGGCGGCGGACCATCAGAAACAGCAGGAGGAACTGCTGGAACTGATTGGTCGGAAGCTGCGCAATCCGCTTAAGCGATGGTATGTCCGGCGGCTGGTCAATCGATTTCAAATCGGGGCCAGGCTGCGGGAAAACTGGAAGAATGAGGCGATACGATTTATCGCGTGGCTGCGGAAGTGGTTATTGGAATTGGGGCAAAGGCTTTGTTTGGCCGGGATGCTTGAGCGGACGGAGGATATCTTCTTTTTGACGTTTGATGAATTGCCTGCTGCGGCCAGGAGGCAAAATCGGGACCAGCTTTGTGCCGCCATCGAGACCCGCATTGCCGAATACCGGTATTACCAAAGCCTTCGGCTTCCGTCGCTGATTATTGGGCGGTTTGATGCGGCCCTGTGCAGGCCGGAGAAAGTGGATTCCACGACCCGGTTGTTTCACGGGATATCGGTTTATCCAGGTAAGGTGACTGGGCCTGCCCGCGTGATTTTGAGGGCCGATGACAAGGCCCAGGTTCTGCCGGGAGAGATTCTGGTGGCTCCGTTTACCGATCCTGGGTGGACGCCGTATTTTGTGACGGCTGCGGGGGTGGTGATGGACCTTGGGGGCCTCTTGTCGCACGGCAGCATCATCGCCCGTGAGTTTGGAATCCCGGCGGTGGTCAATGTGGGGCCGGCCACGCAAGTCATCCGGACCGGCCAGACCATTCTGGTGGATGCCGACGAAGGCAAGGTGGTTATCCTGGACTGATTCGTTAAAGCGCCCTACCGCGATTCCTCGGTCGGTACAGAAGCGGGATTTTCTCCAAGACGGTCAAAGAAGCCCTGCTTGCGGAGATACTGATAGATATAAGACACGCCAACCAGCGTCAGACCTGTGGCGAGGAAGGCGGTGATGCGATAAATGCTCTTAACGGCGCTCATATCAAACAGGAAGACCTTGGCCAGCAGGATTCCGAACAGGCCCAGGGCCATGTAGCGCAGGAGGGCAATCTTGCGGCCAAAGCCCACAATCAGCAGGACTGCACCATAGGCCGCCCACAGCAGCGACAGGCTCATGTGGGCTTTAAACTTCCAATTGAGCAATCCCGGGCCATACTGGTCCAGGCAATACCAATAGACAAAGACCTGTTCGCTGAGAATGGCCCAGAGAGCAACAACGCCGGCAAGCCCGAAGCTCTGATGCCATTTGGGGTCAAGCCCTTCGATGCGGTTCTGAGATCGAAATTGAGTGGCGGCGATAAAGATGGCCGCAATGATTGCCGCCTGTACGGCAAACGAGTCATTCAATAGAAAACGAAATGCCGAGTGATACAGCATGTTGATATTCGCAATTGCGGCAATGGCGCCGATGATGGCGGCCAGTACCGCCGCAGCCCGGCAAATGAGTCCGGCGGGACAGATTGGGCGGGATACAGCGGCAACAATAAAAAGGGCTGTCGCCAGCAGATAGGCCTGCAGGGTTCGCGTGTCCAGCAGAAAATCTTCAATCTCCTGATGGCTCCAGTAGCGGTGCCATTCGAGGACACCCGTGCCCAGAAGCACGGCGGCGGCGATGATATAGAGCCATTGCGTCGGCAAGGCATAGTGGTCGGGATCGGGCGTTTTCCAAAAGCGATAGAGCAGGTGCTGAATCGCGGCACCCAGCCCCACGCACAGCCACGTGCCAAAATGGGCATTGAGGATGGGGTGATAGTCGCCGACATGGCCGAAGATTGCCAGCAGGCCGGCTACACTTGCTGCCAATGCGATAAACGCGGCACCGCAAATCAAGGTACCGTGATATATCAGGCCAGCCAGCGTAAGAACAACGCTAAAGAAGGCAAAGATGCACAGCAGACCCTTGGTGAAGAGCTCGTTGGCCTGTGCATCGCTGAAGGTCATATCGCAATAGGCATTCCATTCCAGTCCGCAGGCGGTGATTAATACGACGGCGGCAATGATAAAGAGAATTTCGCTAAGGGTGGAATATTCGGGTCTTCGAGAGGCGTTGCGGCGATAGACTATGTGGCTGGCCAGAATGCCCGCAGCGACACACAGCCACGTCCCAAAGATGCCGTTGAAGACGGGAGTGAACGATGCATCCTGCGATGGCAGAAAGAATAGTCCGACGAGACTTAATCCCATCGCAAGAAACCCCATACCCTGCATCCAGGCGCCAGCATAGAGAATCCCGGCAATAATCAATATCACCGATTCGACCGTCCAGCCGATGACGAGGGCATACGTCTGGAAATAGAGAGGCAGGGCCGCGGTCAGGAATGCGGTGCCGGCAATACCCATCGCGGTCCACAGATTCTGATCCTGTTTGCAGCGGACCCGTGAAACCGTGGCGGCAATCCAATAGGCCGCGCCCAGCGCCGCAGTACAGAGTGCCAGTTCAGGCCGGAAAAGCTGCTCGAGCATCGTCCACAGGTAATAAAACGAGAGGGTTCCGGCCGCACAGGGCAGGAGGAGGTCTTCACCGCGCGTGACAGTTTGTTTGACCCAGCCATACAGCAGCGGCATGACCAGATACATTATGAAAAATACACCCAGCCATAGCTCGGCGATGAGCAGGCGGCCGGGATGGGCTTCTGTGAAGCTCAATATCGGCCGGGTGAATTTCTCGAACCACAGGATATACAGCAGGAATGTCCCGATGAATGCCAGCAGGTTGACCGCACGCCACCGGCGGAAAAATGCACAACTCATCGCACCGAGACTCAGTATCAGTACATAGCCGAACAGATGATGCGGGAGATTTTGACCCGTGGACAGAAACAGCGGCGTGGCATACCCGCCCAGCAGTGACAGGATGGCTACCAGCACTTCATCGAGCAGGACCGCATAGGCCATGGCTGCAATGGTGATGACAATCGCGGCGGTAAAGGCCGGGGTGCTATCAATCAAATGATATCCCCGGTAGGCCCAAAACACGGCGGCATACAATAGGGCAAAGCCCATGGCGCTGACCCCTTTGGCAACGACCTCATAACCGCGCCGACGGGTGATTTCACCAATCACAAAAGAGAATAGACCGCCCACCGCAACCACACCGACCCTCGCCCAGGGGCCCAGCCAGGCATTGTCATAGGCTAATTTTAAAAATAAGCCGACCGCAGCAATGACACAAACGATGCCGGCGACAGAGGCCCACTGGGTACCGATTCGCTGTTCCAAACCTTTGCCTGCGACTGGCTGCGATTCTGCGGGACGCAGGGAAACAGGGGCAACCCCTTCCTCTGTCGGCTGAGGTTCCGGCGCGACATACTGCTGACGCAAAATGTCGATTTTGCCTTGCATGGCAAGCACATGGGGCGGTTCTTTTTCCGGGACCGGCTCAACATGAATGGATTCAACTGGTTGGTGGACAGGCTGAGACTGAGACATCGGAGTCGGCTTATCTTCATGAAAACGCAGACGCCTCAGTTCGGCTTTGAGATTGTCCAATTCTCTGCCGAGACTGCCGATCTTACCAAGGCAGATCAGCGCGATAATGAATCCTATCGGCCCAATCAGGGCAACACCCAGTCCAAATAAAATCACCAGTCCTTCAAAGGGTCCCATGAATTTTCCTTTAAATTTTGACTTCTTTGTGTTCGATCGCGATGGTTCGGATTTTGCGGATGTCCAGTTTGCCGGAGCCGAGTGTCGGGATGGATTCGACGGCAACCAGGTTATCCCGTTTGGGCTTGGCGAGATTGGGCAGGTTGCTCTGACCGAGGATGTCCGACAGGTGCTGCCCATCCACCATCGACTGGACATACAAGACCACAATCTGTTCGCCTTTTTTCTCGTCCGGGATACTGGTCACGGCCACGGCGCGGTCCTGAAGCTGGAGTTCTCTCTGGCAGACTTCTTCGATGGCGGTATGGGAAATCATCTCGCCGCCGATTTTGCTGAAGCGGCCGAGACGGTCGGTGATGGTGATAAAACCCTCATCGTCGATGGTCACGATATCGCCGGTGTTGTACCAGCCATCTTTAATGACTTCGGCGGTCTTGTCGGGGGCATTGAGATAGCCTTTCATGACACTGGCGCTTTTGACCCACAGGACGCCCTGTTGACCCGGCTCGACCGGCAGGCCTGTTTCGGGGTCGATGACGCGGGTGGCCAGGCCGGGGATGGGTCTGCCAACCGAGCCGGCTTTGGTCCCCTGCTGGCAGCAGCCGTCGACTTCCACATCGGGGGCATTGACGGACACCAACGGTGATAATTCCGTGGCGCCGTAGCCTTCGAGCGGGCGGATGCCGAAATAATTTTCGAAGCTGTCGGCCAGGGATTGCTTCATCTTTTCAGCACCGACGATAAAATGCTGAATGCTGCGGAAATCCTCACGCTCGCAGCGGCGGATGTAAGTCAGCAGAAACGTCGGCGTCCCGAACAGCATGGTGCATTGATACTGACTGACGGTCTGGCCGGCCAGACGGCCATCCAGTGGATTGGCCACAAAATGGACCGAGACTTCCGACAGGATCGGCAGCCACATTGCGGTATTCAAACCGAACGAATGGAAAAACGGCAGAATCCCACAGAGCCGGACAGTTTTGTCGAATTTGAAGATCATCCGCACAGTTTCCATGTTGGACAGCAGGTTATGCTGGCTGAGCATGACGCCTTTGGGGCGGGTGGAACTGCCGGAGGAATAAAGAATCGCAGCGGTCTGGTCGGGGTCAACTTTACTGAACCCTCCCATCCAGCGGGCAGGAATCAGAAATGCCTTCAACAGGGCGTTTCGTTTGTCGCGGTTTTTGATGGTGGCGGCAAGGTCTTCGACAAAGACATATCTGGAATCATCGGCAGGCAGAGTCAGCTTCTCGAGGAATGCCCGCGAAGTGACAATGGTCCGGATGCCGCATTCGTCGATAGCCGTCTGGCGGTCCGACTGGGTGACGGTATAGTTCAGGTTAACCGCAGTCTTTCGCAGCAGACCGATAGCGATATTAGCGACCGCCCCGCCGACGCTGGGCGGCAGCAGGATACCGATATTCTGCTGGTTTTTGAGGAGGGGCCGGTAGCGTTCGGCAAAAATGATGGCGGCAATCAGGGTCTGGCCGTAGGTTAGTTTTTTGCCGGTGGTGTCGGTCATGCACAGCCGTTTCCAATTGCGGCGGGCAATTTTGACGAATGTCTGGGCCATCGACAGGCGATGGTATTTGCGGGATTCGATCCAGTCGCAGGACAATTCCAGCACAGCCTGGCGAATCCGGCGGGCGGTGGAATCGGCGGGCATAGGGGCGCCGAAATGCACAGAGACGGGGTATTCGAGCGGCCGGGGTCTGCGGCTAAACAACTTGCCGTAACGATGGCTGGAGACACTATCCCACAGCCCGCCCAGATAGACGGGGATGACGGGGCAATCGGTGGCTTTGACGATGCGTTCCAGGCCCGGGCGGAAGGAAGCCATGTGGCCGGTGCGGGTCAGATAGCCTTCGGCAAAGATACACACGATGTAGCCGTCTTCGATGGCTTTGCGGGCCTTGTTCAGGGATTCGACAAGCTGGCGAGGGCCATCAGCGGCGCTGATGGGAATGGCTTTGATGAAGCGGAAAAACCAGGTAAGCCGGGGGCTTTCGTAGATGGGGCGATCCACGAGGAAGCGGATTCGCCGATGCTGGACGGCACTGAGGACCAGGCCATCCATCCAGGAGACATGGTTGGCGACCAGCAGTGCGCCGCCTTCGATTGGAAGATGTTCTTCTCCGAAGACACGCAATCGATAGATAAGGCGGATGGGGACCGACAGCACAAAACGAAATACATATTCCCGCAGGTAATACAGGGTTACGATAAACGTCAGGAGTCCAAGACAAGACACGACGATAAACAGGGATGCGGCTGACATCTTGAGTATTCCGGCCAGAACACCCACGATTCCCGAGGCCAGGGCGACACCCACCCAGCCGAGGGAGTTGGAAGCGGCAATGATTCGTCCCAACTGGGCGCGATCGGCGCGAATCTGGATAAACGTTTGAACCGGTACGATGTATAGCCCCGCGCCTGCTCCCATCAGAAAAATAGCAATGAAAATCCAGATTTTGGATTGGCCGGCGGCCAGCCATATCGTGCCTATTGAAAATAACAAGGCTCCAAAGGGAATGATGCCGGCTTCCAGGCCCCGGCCGGACAGTCTGCCCGCCCAGAGGGAGCCGATGCCGATTCCGATGGCGGCGATGACAAACAGATAGCCGCTTTGAATTGCATTGTATTGGCAGACCTCGATGCCGTAGGGAATCAGGTTAATCTGGGCAAAGCCGGCCAAAAACATGAAGACCGCCGCGGCAAAGACTGTCGCCAGCAAATCGACATCCTGTCGAATCAGCCGCAGGGTCCGCCAGATTTCAACAACAAACACCGGATGTGAACTGCCGGACTGCCCGCCGGCGGGGGTTTTGCGAATCAACAGGGATGTCATTGTTCCGGCCACGGCCACGACGACACAGCCGATGCCCGCCAGAGGGTATCTTTCGCCGGTAAGCTGGGCCAGTGCGGGGGCGGCGGCCATGCCCAGCACGACGGCAAGGTAGGTCATGCCTTCCAGGTAGGCGTTGGCCCGAGACAAGTGCTGCGGGGCAGCCAGTTCGGGGATGATGCCGTATTTGCTCGGCCCGAAGAAGGCGCTCTGGGTACACATCAGGAACAATACCGCATAACAAAAGATTGAGTTGGACATCCAGAATGCCAGACAGCCCAGGCCCATGATCAGGATTTCAGCCACTTTGGCCAGGACGATAATTCGGCTTTTACTGAACCGGTCGGCCAAGGCGCCGGCAAACGGGGTGAATAGTAAAAACGGAATGACAAACAGCATCGCCGCCATCGAACTGACCTGCGAGGCCTTGTCCTGTCCGAGCTTGCCGATTAACAAGAAAATCATCAGCCCTTTGAACAGGTTATCGTTGGCCGCGCCGAGAAACTGCGTGGCATTCATATAACCGAACGTATTGCCGATTTTGGACGATTCTGTTTTCATAATTTATTGCACCACGGCGGACTTTTCTTTCCCGCAATGTTCGCAGTACGG
>JBDKVE010000284.1:0-12698 GCA_039679345.1 Anaerohalosphaeraceae bacterium | reverse complement strand
TACCAATTTGCAGCTTCTTAGCCGTGTTGACCTGGGCCAAAGGAATACCGTCGAAGGTGACACCGGATTCATCCACTGACAGTCCGTCCACCGGGAATTTGACCGCCATCAATCGCTTCTGCTTTTCAGCCTCAATGGCCTCGGCCTGTTTTCCGAGAATAGAGAATGACTCCGTGGCAACAGCTAGTTTGTCCGCGAGTTCTAAATAAATTATGTTCTGGCGAATTTGTTTGTTTTTGGAATCCACTTCATTGATCTCTGCCTGGATGGGAGCAATGTCAATCGGCTGATCCTGTGTAGCGGCGGCATCGCGCCTGTTTTTGAGATCTGTCAGTTTTGCAGCCTCGCTGGACAGTTCTGCCTCAAGGCTGGATATCTGTGCATGAAGATCTCCAATCTTTTTTTGGATTGAAACCATCAAGTCTTGTTTCCGCAATACTTCCCCATTGAGCAGCATGTACGAATTCTTGGCCTGCTGGATGGCGTTGTTGTGCTGGATGGCATCGCGGAGTTTATTTGTCAGGTCGGCCATGCTGATTTCAGTGGCGGGCAGGCCTTCAATTAATTGTCGACCGACCAATTCGACGCCGACTTTTGTTTTTTCTGCATTAACGACCTGGCGTTTGCTTTTCACATCGGCAAGTCGTGCATCGATGTCGGCAAAGTTCAATCCAACCAGCTTCATCAATATGTCTCGCTGTTTTTTGGCATCATGATTGATAAAACGCATGGGATCAAATGCAATTTCACCGACAATGGAATCCAGCAATTCCTGGGGGCGTCCAGCCTTGAAGCCGTCCTTGGATTCCACTTTTAAAGTGCCGCCGCCTGCCTCGGTAAAGGTTCGCGTTACCTTATATTTGCCCAGGTCAAGCTCGACTTTGGCACCCTTTTCGCCCGTGCGGATCGGCTTGTCTGGGCAATAATCCTTGCCGCACAGTGCCGATACAATGCTGTCGAGCACCGACGATTTGCCGGCTCCGTTTTTGCCGGTAATCAGTACCGTATTGGCGTTTGGGGTGATATTAATTGCCTTTAGGCGTTGAAAATTCTCGGCCACAAGGTTCACAATGACAAGTCCGTTTTCCTTCGTGTTCATGGCTTCTCCTAATTTAAGTTAGCTCGATAAATTTTAAGCACTTGTTCCGGAACGGTATTGCTGGCGGGTTTCGGCTACAGCGACTGGGAATACACCGCTATCGCTGTTTCCATGTTGCGGGATGCCTTGGCCAGATATTCCTGCAATTTGTCGGCAAGAATATTATTGGAACTGAATACGACGTTTTTGCTGGCCAGTCCCAGTGCTGCGGTGACGGCTGCGGCGGCGATGGGATCCATGACGAGCAGTGTTTTTTGCGTCGTTTCTTCGTACACGGCATAGCACGGTACATCGATGTTGGGGATATTGAAGTTTTTCATTTGGCCCCCTTGGTTTTGCGTAAGCTGATTGCCTTATAGGGCGATTGATTGATCACGGATGGATCGAATTGGCCGCCATTATCCACCAGGGCATTCATGGCCGAATCCAGTGTCTTGAAATTCACGGTCGGCTTAATAATGTCGCCCAGGTTGTTGGCTCGGAGATACTCAAAGAATACCTCGTCTTCAAGTCCAGCGGCGCGGAAATACTTAAATCCGACCTTAGGTTTGACATTGATGCCCTCAACGGTGGTGGTTTCAATGCCTGCGTCGAGCATCATCTGGCAAATCTTGATTTGCAATTCTTCGAATGCAGCCTTCCTCGCCTTGGCTTCATCTTCCAGTGATTTAATACATTCCTTTAACTCTGCTGCCTGGCGAACCAGCAGTCCAAACATGGTCATATCAATGGCCTGTTCGGTGGCAAAATCGTTTTCGTTTACTTCTGGCATGTGCGTTCTCCTTTAGCTATTTTCCACGCCATTGGTGCCCCTGGCTGTCCGAGCCAGAGGATTTCAATGGCAGCGATTAGTGCGGTCAGCAGCGCCATCATAGTGCCTGGCCTGTATCGGATGCGATCTGAATGACGTCCAGGACGCTTTGTGTCAAAAACCGGATAGAGCGTCCCACATTAAATGATTTCAGGCCCATGGCGACCAGTTTAGGTCTGTGCTGATCGAATGTGCGAGGCGATATTTTGAGTAATTGAGCCACTTCTTTTTTTGTTAGAACTTCAGGCAACGACGTAACTTCCTGTTTTCCAGACATTTGCGGTCTCCTTGTCGTCTTTATTTTTTTTGCGTTTTTTTGTTTGATTAATGATGCGTTTTCGTATAGCATATTAAGGCATAGACGCGCATCATTAAGCATCAGATGGCTTGCAGTCAATCAGTCAGGGGTTGACTTTTGTGCAGCTTCTCTGAGGCTTTAAGCATCGACGTGGCAAGCGAGATTAAACGGGATACTGTTTGAGAACGGCTTCTGGTATGCAACAATGTTCTGGCGTTCTCAATGCGTTGGAGATCATTCTGATTTAGTGAAATAGAAAAAGGTTGTTTCCGTCCCTGGACGGCTGACATAGGAACTGGTTGCACAATACTCATAAGCGTTCTCCTGTATATTCGATTAACTCTTTGCCGAGAGCGAATATATGCAACGTCAGTGGGTAGTGCAACCTTTTTTTTATTAAGTCCCCTTCAACAACACTTCATAACTTTCTACAACTCATTATATTCTACTGCATTTAGAAAAATAAAAAAAACAGGTAAAAATTATTAATTTTCACCTGTTTTGATGTTACCGATTTTATTAAGTTTTTCTGATCACCCAATTAATTGGGCCGCTTTTTCCATTTTTTGCTTATTCAAATTCGCATAAATCATAGTCGTCTGTACGTCTTTATGCCCCAGCATGGCGGCGGCATATTCAATTCCCAATTGATCGCGGAGCCGTGTCGCCGCCGCGTGTCTCAACTGATAGGGGGTCCATTTTGTTTTAAACAAAATCTTCTTTGCCTCCATTTTGAAAAAGGCCCGCTTAATTGCCCTGGCGTATGAATCTCGCGTATAACGCATCCTGGGCAGCCGCTTGCCGCTGATCTTGGACCGGCCGTACCGCTGCATGGTGTCCACTGGACAGAAGCAATATAACGTTTTCCCACGCAGCAGATAAGGCCTCAGAATGGCCTGTGCGTGCGTTCCCAGAGGTACAATGCGGTCTTGTCCTAAATGCTGTGTCTTATGATGTTCTGGGCGGTAATACCACGTCTGGCCGGACGTATCGATGTCGCCTGGGCGAACCTGGCACACTTCGTCGGTTCGCATTCCAGTGTGCCACTGCAACCGGATCATGTCGGCGATGATCGGAGGCACATAAGGCAGCACTGCCTCTACGTCATCCCAGTCAACGGGTAGAATTTCAGGATAATCTTTGGCTGTAGTGCGGCCCTTTTTGAGATTTTTGACCGCCAGCAATCCATGCCAGATCATCGCCGGCACGTATTGTTCGCCGACGCCCCATTCGAATATCCGCTTGATGTACGACATGATTTTATTGATGGATTTCCGGCACAATGTTTTTTTGTCCACCAGTGATTTTTGTATCGATCGTAAATCTGGCGGGGTAAAGTCTTCGACAGGCAGCGAGCCATATTTTTCGACTAAGACTTGTCCCTCAGTAACTCTGTACGTGTCATTAAGGATGTCGCAGACGTGCTTGATCCGGTACACTTCGTCCGTGGACTTGCCGTCTGTGTTGACATAGTAGGTTTTGGCGTAGTCGGTATATCGCTGCGTCAAGGCCTTGATCGTGCCGTCGAATGTGGGGTCTTTTTTCTGATTCACCAGGCCGATCCATTTCATGTTCGCCAGTTCGACGGCGACACGGCGGTCCTTCACTGCCACTTTTTGCCTGGGTAATCGGAGAGGGCAGGTTTGGTATTTGTCCTCTCCCGGCTTCTTGAATTTCCAGTACCATCGCCCATTGCGGGCATAGATGCTCCCCGAAAGTAAATCTTTCATGTGCGTTCTCCTGTTCTGGACTTGTTACATCGGGTCCATTTTTTTGTTACATTGAATTCTGCATCCAGAATCCAGCGTAACGTAAGCGGTGTTTCTGCCGATGCTTACGTAAATAGCGGCGAGTGGAATTGAACCACTGACCACGGGCTTATGAATCCCACGCTCTACCCCTGAGCTACGCCGCCTTCAGCAGGTACTTACCCCTGCCAGAGTCTGAAAAGTATAGCGATTTTTCTCCTGCTTGCAAGAGGTTTTCGATGGATTTGTCCGATTTCCGCCCAAAACAGCTTGATTTTTAGGCCAAAATGGACGAAACTAACCGCTAATGATAATCAATGAATTATTCTACAGTCTTCAGGGCGAAGGCCGGTTAGCAGGCGTTCCAAGCTTATTTTTACGATTGGCAGGATGCCCGTTACGCTGCCGCTGGTGTGATACCCAATACGCCCAAAGCGGTTCCGCAGGAAAAAAATTCACCCCCGAATGGCTTTCTGAACAAATCCAGAGTTATCCGGCCCACCATATCGTTATTACAGGTGGTGAGCCCATGACTCAGCCTAATCTGCCGGCTTTTATTAAACTGGTCCGCCGGCCGGGGATACATCTGACCCTCGAAACCTCGGGCATCATGTTTATCCCGGATTTGCCCTGCGAATTGATGAGCATCAGCCCCAAGTTATCTAATTCCACCCCGACCGATCCCATTCAGGCGTCTACCCATGAACGAATTCGCCTGAATCTGGGCGCCATACGCCAACTGATGGATTCATACCCCTATCAGCTTAAATTCGTCATAGACACCCGCGCCGACCTCGATGAGGTGGTTCGCACCATCCACCAGCTCGGCCAGGTACGCCCACAGGATGTCTTTCTGATGCCCCAGGCGACCGACCGCCAGCAATACCTCGAAAAATCCATGTGGCTGGCCGATTACTGCCTGCGCACCGGTTTTTCCTTCGGCCCACGACTCCAGGTCATGCTTTGGTCCGGCCAGCGAGGAAAATAACAAATTCCCTCCGGAAAGCCCCCAAAAAAGGCTTGCCAAATCAAGGGGGTCAAGTATAATAGTTGTTCTGTCGAAAAGCGTCGGTCGGAATCGGCCCGCTTGTAAAATCTTTAAGCCCAGGTGGCGGAATTGGCAGACGCGTCAGGTTGAGGGCCTGATGGGGATTACACCTCGTGCTGGTTCAAATCCAGTCCTGGGCAGTTTTTATCACGCTACGATTTCATCATCCGCAGGAAAAACTTCTCCATATTGGATGGGATGTCCCCCTGGCCGGTTTTGGCCTGATAATCCATTCCCCCCAGCTCCGCAAGCAACTGCCCAAATTCCCGAAGACTGAACCGGCGAATCTGCTTGATGAATTTCTCCTGCATCTTCGGAAATTTCACACCGGTCTTGAGCATGGCCGCCTGTTCCGATTCGCCCTTTTCAATCAGGGCTTTGCAGCGAAACAGCCGGCGAAAATGAAATGCAAACGCTCCGATCACCGTGAATTCGGCATCCCGACTGGCCTGAAACATCCGCCGCAGCCGGTCAAACGCCACCCCTTTATCCTGCCCCGACAAGCTCTCGATCACCTCAAATGCATCGAACATTCGGCTGGCCCCGATTAATTCCTCCACATCCTCCACCGAAATCGTCTTGGCCGGATGCTTGAACATAATCAGCTTATCGATTTCCGCCGCCACCCGTCCCGGCTCGTTGCCGATCAGCTCCACAATCAGCTCCGCCGCCCCGGGTGCAAGCCGAACGCCCTTCTGCTGGGCACAGGTCGAGGCAAATCCACTCATGTGCCAGGGCTTGATCTCACCGACTTCAATCAGTTCTGCACAATGTTCCGCCGCCACCTTCTTCGACAATCTCCGGCGGCTGTCCCATGTTCCGACAGTCAGAATCAAAACCCCAGTAGGGCTGGGATGGTCCAGATATTTCTCCAGCAGTTCGGCATATTCCGTCACAAACGGTTCGGCCTCTTTAATCAAGACCACCCGCCGGGACGCCAGAAACGGCAGTGTCCGCAACTCATCCAGCACCTCCGCCCCATCGGCCTTTTCCGCCTCGGGCTGATACAGCGCCATGTCCCGCTGGTCCGGTTGCAGAAGCCGCGAAAGCAATTTCTCCACTTCCTGGCCGACTAAGTACGCATCCTGCCCCACAATCGCATACAGGCTCTTGAACGCCGGTGCGGGCGTATCCTTGGGTTGTGCTGTTTTCCTGGCTGCCATAATTTATCGTTCACACTACAGGCTATCAGGCTTCGGTCTTGTCGGAACTGTCTTCTTCAACAATCAACCGTTCCGCCGCCACCAGCGTATCATCATCATCCATGCGAATCATCCGCACGCCGGCGGTATTGCGTCCGATTTCACGAACCTGTTCCAGCCCGGTACGGATAATCATTCCATTGGCGGTAATCAGCATCAATTCATCGTTGTCATGCACCGCCTTAATCGCCACAACACGTCCGTTGCGGTCGGTCGTCTTGATATTAATCAGTCCCAGCCCGCCGCGATTCTGTGAACGATAATCATCCAGGTCGGTGCGTTTGCCATAGCCTTTTTCGCACACCGTCAGCAGCGATGCCCCCTGCTCGACAATCACCATCGACACGACCTGGTCACCCTCACGCAGCTTGATACCCACTACGCCGATACTGGCCCGTCCCATCGAACGCACCTGTGCTTCATTGAATCGAATCGCCATCCCATCGGCGGTACCGAGAATCACCTCATCCTGTCCACTCGTAATTGAGGCACCAATCAGGCTATCGCCCTCTTCGAGTTTAATGGCAATCAGGCCGCTGCTGCGTGGATTGCCGTAGGCCGACAGCACCGTTTTCTTGACATTGCCCCTGGCCGTCGCCATGATCAATTGACGTTTGTCGTCGAAGTCACGCACCGCCAGAATGGAGGTAATCTTTTCATCCGCCCCAATCTGAATCAGGTTGACGATATTGCGTCCCTTACTCTGCCGCGACAACTCCGGAACGTTATACACCTTCAGCCAGTGACAGATGCCCTTGCTGGTGAAAAACAGCAGGTAGTCATGTGTCGAGGCCGCAAACAGATGCTCGAGGAAATCGCCCTCCTTGGTATCGGACCCAATCACGCCTTTACCGCCGCGTCCCTGCTTCTTATAAGTATCCATGGGTGTGCGTTTGATATAACCGGCGTGAGAAATCGTCACAATCATCTCTTCGTCGGCAATCAGGTCTTCCATGTTGATGTCTTCGGCCTCTTCGCCGGCCAGTTCCGTCCGCCGCGAAGTGGCATATTTCTTCTTGATCTCTTCCAGGTCAGCCCTGATGAGATCCAATTGCAGCTTGCGATTGGCCAGCAGCTCTTCGCATTCGTTAATCTGCTTGAATATCTCGGCGTATTCTTTGGCCAGCTTCTCGATTTCCAGCCCGGTCAGCCGCTGCAATTGCATTGTCAGAATCGCATCAGCCTGCTGCGAACTTAAAAACTGATCCGAGGCGCTCTTTTCCGCAACAAAGGCTTCCGGCAGAATCTTTCGCAACGTCTGGCTTTCAATCAGGCGAAGCGGCTTTTTCATCAACCGCTCTTTGGCCGTCGGTGCATCCGGTGACGTTTTAATCAGGTTGATAATCTCGTCAATATCACTGACCGCCAGAATCAGACCTTCCAGGATGTGGGCACGCTGACGGTATTTTTTCAGCAGAAACCGCGTCCGTCGCTGAATTACCGTGATACGATGATCAAGATAATATTGCAGCATCTGCCTGATATTCAGCATTTCCGGGCGGTTGTTGACCAGGGCCACATTTTGAATCGCAAATGTGGACTGCAGCGGCGTAAACCGATACAGCTTATTCAGTACGACCTGGCTGTCGATGTCTTTTTTCAATTCAACGACAATCCGCATCCCCTGACGGTCGGATTCATCACGTACATCGGAGATTTCGTCAATCTGCCCTTCGTGAACGCAATCGGCAATCTTGGATACAATCGCCGACTTGACCGTCATATACGGAATCTCGGTGATAACAATATTTTCCCGCCCCTTTTTGGGGCTTTCGACATGAGCCTTGCACCGGACCCGCAAATGGCCCTTGCCGCCGACATACGCATCCACAATCCCCTTGCGGCCGCAGATGATGCCGCCGGTCGGAAAATCCGGCCCGGGGAGTTTTTCAAGAATATCCTTGAATCCGCAGCCGGGATCATCAATCATCAATAACAGGGCTTCACAGACTTCCCCGACGTTGTGCGGGGCAAGATTCGTCGCCATACCCACGGCGATACCCGTGGCGCCGTTGACCAGCAGATTCGGAAATTTCGACGGCAAAACCGTCGGCTCGGTACGGGTTTCATCATAGTTGGGAATAAAATCAACGGTATCCTGCTTCAAATCCTCCAGCATGTCAACCGCCGCCGCTGTCATGCGGGCTTCGGTATAACGCATGGCCGCCGGAGGATCATTATCGATGCTGCCGAAGTTCCCTTGCGGGTCCACCAGCGTCGTCCGCATATTCCAGTCCTGCCCCAGGCGAACCAGCGTTCCGTATGTCGCCTGGTCACCGTGGGGATGGTAGTTACCGCTCGTATCACCGACGATCTTGGCGCATTTTCTGTGCTTGCTGCGAGGGCCCAGACTCAAGTCGTTCATCGCCACCAGAATGCGCCGCTGAGAGGGTTTCAAGCCATCGCGCACATCCGGCAAAGCTCGCGCCACCAGCACACTCATTGCATAATTCAGATATGACGTTTTCATCTCGTCAACAATCTGAATCGGCTCGATCCGCTCAACCGCCTGCGGCTCCTGCTGTTTCTGATTTGTCTCGTCCATAAGTCCCTTATTTGAAATAGCTTATCAATCCACTAATCGAACAGTCCAAAACGGATTTTATCCCTGTTTTAGAATTGTTAAATGTACCCCCAAAACCCATTTTTGTCAAAGCCTTTTAACGCCAGCAAGGGGATATTCCACGCTAAATTTCAACCTCCTGAAAAAGACATGGCCCAGCCGACAGCCCCCACCGAAAAGCAACAAAAAAAGCGGTCCCGCCGGACGACGGAACCGCTTGAAATACAGTAAGAAATAGAGGGTTGGGATTTACTTCTGAGCCGCCTGTTTTTCAATCTCGCGGCGGCGAATAATGATTTCCTCGGCAAGCTTATTAGGAACCGGGGCATAACGGCACATTTCCATCGAAAAGGTGGCCATACCCTTGCTCATACCGCGAACAATGGTGGCATACCCAAACATATTGGCCAGTGGAACCTCCGCCATGATGACCGCTACGTTGCCGCGATTTTCTGCACCCATAATAATCCCGCGGCGGGAATTTAAATCACCAACAATTGAACCCTGGTAATCGCTGGGCGTTTCCACTTCGACTTTCATAATCGGCTCCAGGAGGCAGGGACGTGCCTTGCGAAATGCCTCAATAAACGCATCTCGAGCGGCAATACGGAATGCCATTTCGCTGGAGTCCACCGCATGATAGGAGCCATCATCCAGGCACATCTTGCAGCCGACAATCTCATAGCCGGCCAGCGGACCTTTTTTCATGGCCGCAATAAAACCCTTATTGACTGCAGGAATATACTCGCCCGGAACGCGCCCGCTGACAATATTGTCCTCGAACTCGTATGTCGTTTCCGCATCCAACGGCAGAGGAATCAGACGTCCGACGACATGGGCAAACTGCCCCGAACCGCCGGTCTGTTTTTTGTGTTTATAATCATAGGCCGCTTCAACCGTCGGAGCTTCGCGATAGCTGACATTGGGGGCACCCACCACCACATCGGCTTTATATTCACGACGCATCCGCTCGCAATACACATCCAAGTGCAGTTCGCCCATGCCGGCAATAATCGTCTGGCCGGTTTCCGGGTCGGTTGAAACACGGAACGTCGGGTCTTCTTTCATAAACCGGTTCAGGGCTTTGGCCATCCGTTCCTGGTCGGCATTGCTGGCCGGGGTAATCGACAAGCTGATCACCGGGTCGGCCACATAAATACTTTCCAGCGAATAGTTGACGCCTTCACCGCAAACGGTATCACCGCTGGCACAATCCAGACCCAGCAGGGCAACAATGTCACCCGGGCCGGCATCGGAAATGTCCGCGCGGTCATTGGCATGCATTCTGACAATACGGCCGATACGCTGCATCTTATTGGTGCGGGCATTACGATAATGCTGGCCTTTCAGGATTCTGCCCTGATAGACGCGGGTATAGCTGAGCTGGCCGTAGGTTTCATCGGTAATTTTGAAAATCATCGCCACCAGCGGGGCTTCCGGGTCGCTGGCAAGCGGGGTTTCGGTACCATCGTTGTCATGGTCGCGGGCAAAGCTGCACCGGTCCAGCGGACTGGGCAGATAATAGCTGACCGCATCCATCAGCAATTGCACGCCTTTGTTTTTGAACGCAGACCCCATCATCACCGGTACGATATCACGATTGATCGTCGCCTCACGAATAGTCTGGCGAATCATCTCGACATCAACTTCCTTGTCTTCCAGAAGCAATCCCATCATTTCATCGTTAAACATGCTGATTGCTTCCAGCATTTCATGGCGAGCAATCGTTGCGGAATCTTTATAAGCCTCAGGAATTGAGCCGCGAACAATATCTTCGCCGTTATCCCCTTCAAACGTCACTGCTTCCATGGTAATCAGGTCGATTAAACCTGCAAATTGATCGCCTTCCCCCATGTTCAATTGAATCGCAACAGCATTTAAACCAAGCTTTTCACGAATATCCCGGCGAACGCGTTCCTGATCCGCACCGGTGCGGTCCATCTTGTTGATAAACGCAATACGCGGAACGCGATACCGCTTCATCTGCTGGTCCACGGTAAACGACTGACTCTGCACGCCGCCCACCGAACACAGCACCATAATGGCACCGTCCAGTACACGCAGCGAACGCTCCACCTCGACCGTAAAATCCACGTGGCCGGGAGTGTCGATCAGGTTGATGACCTTGTCGTCCCACATCACCTGGGTCGCGGCGGAGGTAATGGTAATGCCTCGTTCACGTTCCAGTTCCATGTAGTCCATCGTGGCGCCGGCACCATCGCCTTTAACCTCGTTCATCCGGTGAATACGGCCGGCATAATATAAGATACGCTCGCTGAGGGTGGTTTTTCCCGAATCAATGTGCGCCGATATACCAATGTTTCTGATTTTACTGATCTTTTCCATAGTTCTTAACTGCTCATCATTTCGTTTCGTTTATACAACTGTTTCTGGCTCTACTTTATTCCATTTCTAACTAACAAACAAACCGCCAATCAATTAACACCGTTCACCTTAATACGTCAAAGTGGGTGATTAAATAGCGATTGCCCCGCCCCAAATATATACAGACTAAACATAATAGCATAAATAAACTGTGAAAATCAAGCTAAAATCGGATGAATTTTAACAAAAAAACACCCCGTCAATGTGCAAAAAGCCCATAAGGAGCCTCAATCATGCCAAAGACCTATAATCAGGATATTTCTGATATAAATTAAACACTAAGTACGCAAAGCTATTTATTCATGCTGTTATAAAAAATCTATATGCTGCAAATACCATAAACATCTTTTACTATCCGCTAAAATATATGCCCAAATAGCTTATCAGATATCCACAGAATTAAAAAAGGCGCAGAAGACCCAAGTCCCAAAGAAATAATAATAACTTTTGCAAACAGATGTTTTTTAATTACCTTTTTTATTGCAAGAAACCAAACTACATTGAAACCTAAAATACTAAATAATCCTGCTGAGCTCCAAAACCATGATGAGGGATAAATATCTATACTTACATAGAACCAAAAAAACATGGCTGACGACCAGCAGAAAACTAAAATACATATAATTGCAATTTGAAATATATCCAAAGCTGACATTTTAATCTCTTTGGCTTCCATCATCGATTTTCCTGCTCTACATTAAAGACCATACTCTCCACAAAAAACACCGCAGCCATGCAGCGTCTGCAAAATCTATATTATAAGCACTCGATAAAAGAACACAATAAATAAGCCACTCCGCCAATACGCCTTCTTGCTAACGTTTCTGTCTGCCTATCACCCTCCCTGCTTGAATTTTCCCTTCATCGCGGCAGGAGTGCCGAGCTGCCAAAAAAATCCCTTGACCTTTCAGGGGGACTTTATGATTATTGATAGGATTCGGACGAAAATAAGAGGCTTTTTGCGTGTGATTTGAAAATCCCGGCAAACTCAGGAAAATGAGGTGTTTATGAAACAGACAGTGATTTTCTGTATCTTGTTGTTCGTATCGCCATTTCTGGCTTATACCGCCGCACAGGAGGGTAATCCAGGCAAAAACAAGGACAAGGCCGGGTCTGTTCAGCCGTTTTCTCTTGAGCTGATGACCGTCCAGAAGATCTGGGATCGTGCCCCGCACAATGCCTTTACCGACCTGATACGCTTCAGGGAGCAGTGGTACTGTGCGTTCCGAGAAGGGAAAAACCATCTTCTCGGCGGTTCGATACGCATTATCCGCTCCAGCGACGGCAATGCATGGGAATCCGCGGGTCTGTTAAGTTACCCGACCGTTTTGGACGGTTACGATGAGGCCGACATGCGTGATGCGAAGCTGTCGATAACCCCCACCGGCGAATTAATGCTGTCCACGGCGGTCGCTTTTCTTAAATCCGACGTCCGAAAGGAGCAATCACTGAGCTTTTTTTCACCGGACGGAACCTCCTGGAGCAAGCCTTACGACATCGGCATCTTGGATGAGTGGCTGTGGCGTACGACCTGGCATAAGGGG
>JBDKVE010000283.1:0-2945 GCA_039679345.1 Anaerohalosphaeraceae bacterium | reverse complement strand
ATTGAAAAAAAATTACAGGATACGCCGGGACTGGATTATCTGAAAAGCTATTCGGTTCCCGGACAATCCATAATTTATGTATCACTGAAAGAAGATGCGGTTACTGCAGACGAGGTACATCCAACCTGGCTGCAGGTGCGTAATATGGTCAATGACATCAAAGCCACCCTGCCGCAGGGCGTCGACGGACCTTATTTCAATGATCAGTTTGATGATGTGTTCGGCTGTGTCTACGCTTTGACCGGTGACGGCTATACCTACGAAGACCTACGGGAACGGGCGGAAAATATCCGCCACACACTGCTGACTGTACCCAGCGTAAAAAAGGTTGATTTGCTTGGCGTGCAGGCCGAAAAAATTTATATTGAAATCGAATCCGCCAAATTGGCACTATTGGGCCTTGCACCATCAGACATTACCAATGCTGTACAGGCGCAAAATGCTATGACGCCATCCGGCATGATCGAAACCGCTTCCGATAACGTTTATCTGCGGGTTTCCGGCATGTTTGAAAATATTGACGACCTGAAAAATCTCCCGGTGCGCGCCGGCGGCCGTACCTTCCACCTTGGCGATATCGCCAAAATCGAACGCAGTTATGTCGATCCGCCGGAGCCGAAAATGTTTTACAATGGACAGCCGGCCATCGGACTGGCGCTTTCCATGGAAAAAGGCGGTAACATCCTTGCTCTGGGTAAATCCCTGGAACAAACCACGGCTCAGATCAAAGAGGATCTGCCGCTCGGACTGGAACTAAATACGGTTACCAATCAGCCTACCGTAGTCAAGGAATCCATCAACGAATTCGTCAAAACGCTGGTGGACGCGATAGCGATTGTCCTTATCGTCAGTTTTGCCAGTCTGGGCCTTCGTTCAGGAGTCATTGTTGCGCTCTGTATTCCGCTGGTTATTGCCGGCGTATTCATCATTATGGACATGCTGGGAATTGCCTTGCACAAAGTTTCCCTGGGAGCACTTATCATTGCCCTGGGTCTCTTGGTGGACGACGCCATTATTACCATTGAAATGATGAGCGTGAAACTGGAACAGGGCTGGAGCCGTTTTGACGCCGCCTGTTACACCTATGCCTCCAATGCACACCCCCTACTGACTGGAACCTTGATAACCTGCGCCGGCTTTATCCCTGTCGGTTTTTCTAAAGGAAGTGCATCAGAGTTTGTCGGCAGTATTTTCTCAGTAGTAACCATAGCGTTACTCATCTCCTGGATCGTAGCTGGTATGGTTACACCCCTGTTGGGCTACAACCTGATCAAGACCTCTCCCGTCGCCAATCAGGATGAACATGATATCTATGATACGAGATTCTATCGCGCATTTAAACGATTGTTGACCTGGTGCCTGACTCACCGCTGTCAGGTGCTGACGGGAACGGTCCTCTGCTTTGCCGGGGCGCTTTTCCTGCTGGGACTCGTCAAACAGGAATTCTTCCCAGCCTCAACACGTCCCGAACTCATCGTAGAAATGCGGCTGCCGGAGGGAGCCTCTCTGCAGGCAACCGAACAGGAAGCCGCAAGATTCGCCAGCCGGTTTGTCGGGGATGATAAAATTGCCAGTTATACCTATTATCTGGGAGGAGGAGCGCCGCGTTTCGTGCTGACGGTAGACCCGCCCATAGAAAATTCAAATTTTGCCCAATTTATTTTTGTCGCGAAGGATTTGTCATCCCGCATCGAATTGCAGAAAAAAGTCCAAGCACTGTTTGCCACTGAATTTACCACTGTGCGCGGTCACACCAAAGTTATCCAAACCGGTGCGTCCGATCCGTATCCGGTCATGCTCAGAGTCAGCGGTCCGAATCATGACAAAGTCCGAGACATCGCCGGGCAGGCACGGGATATCTTGTCTGCCGATCCTGACCTTACTGATATCAGCTTAGACTGGAATGAAAAAAGCAAAGTCCTGCGTCTGGACATTGATCAGGCCAAGGCCCGGGCTCTGGGCATAGACAATCAGGTATTGGCAGCCAGCCTGCAGGCTCTGTTGTCAGGCGCGGAAGTTGGGGAGTTCCGGGAAAAAGATAAAACCGTCGGTATTGTATTTCGTGTTGATCCGGAGAGCCGCCAAGACCTTTCCCGTCTCAAGGATCTCAATATTCATATTGGCGGTGGCCGCTTTGTTCCTTTGGATCAGATCGCAAAAATCCGTTATGAGGCCGAAGAAGGCATGATTTGGCGGCGTGATTTAAAACCGACGATTACGGTTCAGGCCGATACCGCAGAAGGTGTCTTGGGAGACGATGCGGCGACAGGTGCCTATAAACGCTTACAGGAGCTCCGCACTTCACTGCCGTTAGGCTACAGCATCAAAATCGGCGGTTCCGCCGAATCCAGTGAAAATGCCATGCGCTGGCTGCTCCAACCTGTACCGGCCATGGTAATCATCATTATAACTCTCTTGATGTTCCAATTGCAAAATATCCCCAAAGTGATCATCACGCTCTTAACAGCGCCGCTGGGAATAATCGGCGTCAGCCCGGCACTCTTACTGACCGGACGCCCGATGGGGTTTGTCGTGCAAATGGGCATTCTGGCGCTCGCCGGGATTATAATTAGAAATTCCGTTATCCTTATCGATCAAATTGATCAGCAAATTGATGCCGGTGAACCATTATGGGATGCGATCATCAATGCAACCGTCAGCCGGTTTCGCCCAATCATGCTCACGGCCGCTGCGGCCATTCTGGGTATGCTACCGTTAGTATCCAGCATTTTCTGGGGACCCATGGCTGTTGCTATTGCCGGCGGGCTCTTTGCCGCCACCATTTTGACCCTCATCGTCCTGCCGGTTATGTATGGGGCCTGGCATAAAGCTAAACCACAATATGAAACCCGCCCGGATGTCACCCCATTCGCATGAATCACAGCCTGTAGACCATGAATATTTCGCCAAACTGCCTAATTGCTGTTTGACGGAATATTGCATGC
>JBDKVE010000282.1:0-8753 GCA_039679345.1 Anaerohalosphaeraceae bacterium | reverse complement strand
TTCATCCGGCGATCAGATTCTGCTGGCCTCCAGCGGCGCGGTGGAGGTCACGCCGGAAGTCCACCCAATGCTGTTCAACATCGTTGAAGAAATGAAAATCGCCGCGCAGCTTCCGGCCATGCCCAAGGTGTATATCATTCCCGACCCATCACCGAATGCCTTTGCGACAGGTCGGAATCCTGGCCATGCTGCGGTCGCGGTCACCGAAGGACTGCTCGCCAAACTCAACCGCGATGAATTACAGGGTGTTATCGCCCACGAGGTCAGCCATATCGTGCATCGGGATATTCTGTTTGTCACGCTGGCGGGCATTATGCTGGGCACGATCGTCCTGCTGGCCGATGTGTTTTTGCGGGGCACGATGTATGGTGCCCGACGCTACTCCAGTCGTGATAACAACAGTGCACAGATTGTAGTGGTTGTTCTCGCCTTGGTTGCCGCGATTCTGGCGCCGCTGATGGCCCAGATTCTGTATTTTGCCTTGTCACGCAAGCGGGAATTTCTGGCCGATGCCGGCGCCGTCCGGCTGACACGCTATCCGGAAGGACTGGCCAGTGCCCTGGAAAAAATCGCCGGCAGCAAAACACCGATGCAAGCCGCCAATAAAGTGACCGCCCCCATGTATATTTCCAGCCCGTTTCGAGGCAAACAGGCCAGTTTGTTCAGCACACACCCCTCAGCAGAACAGCGGATTCATGTCCTGCGGGCGATGATGCAGGGTGCCAATTATCAGGATTATGACCAGGCCTATCGCTCGGTCACGGGCAAAGCCGGTGTCATTCCAGCCTCGGCGCTGACCGATTCCGAATCCATCCCCACCCGGCAGGCCGATACACGGTCTGGGCCGCAGCCCCAGGCCGCCGCCAAAGCCGAGCAGCGCATTCGTTTCGGCGATTTCATCCGGCAGCAGCAGGGTTTTGCGTTTATCGCCTGTCCCTGCGGTGTGAAATTAAAACTGCCGCCAAACCTGAATACCAGCAAAGTCCAATGTCCGCGGTGTAAAACCGTCCATGCCGTAACTCAATCCTAAAAGCGAGAAGTCCCATGACAAATCGATGTATCCTCCGAAGCATTGTCCTGACGGCGATGCTGGTTGTCTCTGCGCATACCGCAGCCGTCATCGTCTATGTCAGTCCCAACGGCAATGATGCCTGGTCGGGCATGTACGATAAACCCAACCTCGATAAGTCCAACGGGCCATTGGCCACGCTGACCGCTGCACGCGATGTAATTCGCAAACTGCAGGCCGGCGAACCGAATGAAACGCCGGTACGGGTCATCATCGCCGATGGCCTTTACACCATGACCCAGACACTCGAACTGACTGCCGAAGACAGCGGCCAGCCGCAAAAGCCGGTGGTCTATCAGGCCGCCGCCGGAGCAAAGCCCATTTTCAGCGGAGGCGTAGCCGTGACCGACTGGCAGCCGCATCAGGATGGAATCTGGAAAGCCCAACTGTCCGAGGTCACCAACGGCACCTGGTATTTCGAGCAGCTTTTTGTGGATGGCCGGCGGGCGGTGCGGGCGCGAACACCCAATGAGTTTTATCATTATATGCAATCGGTCCGGGAGACCCGCATGGAAAATGACCGAGCTGTTCAGACCATCAAGCTGCACCCGGACACGACCGCGGCACTGGCCGGCATCGACCCCAAGGCCCTCAAAGATATTCAAATGGTCGCCTATCACAAATGGGATGTCACCCGAAAATTCCTGCGAGACCTGGACGCTTCGCGAAACGCCATGCGGATTGAAGGTGGCCTGATGAAGTCATGGAACCCGATGACCGCCGACACGCCGTTTTTCTTTGAAAATGCGATGGCGTTTCTGGACACTCCGGGCGAGTGGTTTCTGGCCCGGAACGGCTGGCTTTATTATAAGCCCCTGCCCGGCGAGAACATGGCCAAAGTTCAGGTAATCGCCCCGCGGCTGGAGCAATTCATCACCTTCAAAGGCAACGCCGCCGCTAAACAAATCGTCGAACATATCCAGTTCAAAGGACTGGCGTTTGAACACGGCCAGTATCTCTCCGGCCCGGAAGGCTTTGAACCGGCACAGGCAGCCGTTCAGATCGGCGCCGCTATTCATGCCGATGGTGCCCAGAATATCCTGTTCGAGGATTGCCGCATCGCACACATCGGCACCTACGCGATGTGGTTCCGTGATGCCTGCTGCAAATGCACCGTCAGACGCTGCCATCTTACCGACACCGGCGCCGGCGGCATCAAAATCGGCTCAACCAACATCGCCGCCAATCTCGCCGACCAGACCAGCCATATTCTCGTGGATAATAACATCCTGCATTCGATGGGCTATCTGTTCCCCTGCGCCGTCGGTGTCTGGATCGGCCACAGCCCCGACAATATCATCACGCACAATGAAATCGCTGACTTGTACTATTCCGCCGTCTCCGTCGGCTGGCGATGGGGCTACGAACACAGCCCGGCCAAGCGCAACCGCATCGATTACAACTATCTCCATCATATCGGCTACGGCGTCCTGAGCGATATGGGGGCCGTCTATACCCTCGGCCCATCCGAAGGCACCACCGTCAATCACAACGTAATTCACGATGTCTATGCCTATTCCTACGGCGGCTGGGGACTCTATACCGACGAAGGCAGCAGCAATATCGAATTGGCCTACAACCTCGTCTATCGCACCAAGACAGGCGGCTTTCACCAGCACTACGGCAAAGACAACCACATCCACAACAACATCTTCATCGACAGTGAGTTAGCCCAGCTTCAGGCCTCACGCGTCGAAGAGCATCTGTCATTTACATTCGACAAGAATATCATTTATTTCGAAAAAGGCGCTCTGCTCAATGGACCCTGGGACCGGGTCCAGGTGCAGATGGATAACAATTGCTACTTCCGGGCCGATGGCGGCACGTTTGATTTTGCCGGAAAGACTTTTGCGCAGTGGCAAAAACTTGGCCGCGATGAGCATTCTGTCATCGCCGACCCTAAATTTGCCGATATTGCAAAACTCGACGGCAAGCTGGCTCCGGATTCACCGGCCTTCAAGCTCGGATTCAAAGCCTTCAAAGCCGACGATGCAGGCGTGTATGGCCCGATGGACTGGGTCAAGCTAGCCAGGTCGATCCCGGTCAAGTCATTAAAAATTGCACCGCCCCCACCGCCGGTTGCGATTGACGAGGATTTCGAAGACTACACCCCAGGCGCAGCACCTGCCGCGGAAAACCATGTCGAAAACAAAGGCGATGCGATTGTCATTACCGCCGACACCGCAGCAGCAGGCAAACAATGCCTGAAGATTCAGGACGCCGCGGGCCTGTCCCAGAGATACAATCCTCATCTGGTCTATCCCTGCAATTATCCTTCCGGCACGGCCGATTGCAGCTTTGACCTGAAAATCGCCGATGGCTGCGAAATTGTCATCGAAGGACGCGATTACAATAAGCCCCCGTACCAGACCGGACCTAATCTGTCGATTCGCGATGGACAATTACATATTCCCGGCAAGCCTCCTGTCGCCCTGCCCAATGACACGTGGATTCATTTCGATATCCGCCTGATGCTGGAGCAGCAGCGATGGTCTATCACCTGTACACCGGCCGGACAGTCGCCCCAACGTGTTGAAAATATGCCCATGCTGTCGGAACACTTTCATGCCCTGCAATGGGTAGGCTTTATCAGCAATGCCGACAAGGCCACGGCTTTTTATCTGGACAATTTCAAGCTGTTTCATAAAATAACAGAATAGCGATAATCAATGTACCGGTTGTATCGGAATCATAAATGATCACAAAACTTTACGGCAACCTTGGATTCTCAGTCAGCGCCATCGGCTTTGGCGGGATGCGATTTGACCTCAACTGCACCGACGACGCCAACGCCGAGTTACTCCGCTACGCCTTCGACAAAGGCATTACCTATTTTGACACCGCGCCCGATTACTGCAAGGACCGCAGCGAAGACATTTACGGCCGGGCCTTTGCAGCCATGAAATCCCGGCGGAATCAGTTCTATGTCTCCACCAAAGGCATGCCAGAAGATTATGACACCGCAGAAAAATCCATTCAGGCCGTGGAAAAGTCTTTATCCCGTCTGAAATGCGATTATATCGATTTTTATCATGTCTGGTGTATCCGCCGGATGGAAGAATACGACCTTGCCATGCGGCCCGGCGGCCAATATGAAGGCCTGCTGCGCTGCAAAGAAAAAGGACTCATCCGCCACATCGTCGTCTCGTCCCACCTGCGCGGCCCGGAGATTGTCAAATTGATTGACAAACGCCAATTCGACGGGATTTTAATGGGAATCAATATCCTGAATTTCCTGTATCGCTGGGAAGGCGTCGAGGCGGCGCATCAGGCCGGCATGGGCGTAGTCGCCATGAATCCGCTGGCCGGCGGCATCATCCCCACCCACGAAAAACAGCTTGCCTTTCTGGCAAGTCCCGGCGAAACCGCAACCGAAGCGGCCATTCGATTCTGCGTCGGCTGCCCGCAGATTACCGTCACCCTGATCGGCTTTACCACGCGCGAGCATATCGACACCGCCTGTCGTGTGGCCGATAGCGCCAAACCGTTCTCGCAGGACGATATCCAGCGCATCCGCCGCCACGTCACAAAGAATATGGACCGCCTCTGCACCGGCTGCGGCTATTGCATGGGCCGATGTCCCAAAGATATCCCGATTGCATCGTATATGCAGTACTACAACGAGAAAGTCCTCGTCGGCACAACCGACAGCGAAATGGCCAAAGGCCTGGACATTCAAAAGAAATGGGGCATCCTCGTGGACCGCAGGGCCGAAGCCAAAGACTGCGTCCAGTGCGGCCGCTGCGAACTGGCCTGCACCCAGCATCTGGATATCGTGCGACGCCTGGAAACGATTTCTAAATGGGAATAATACCCAACGGATATCTTTGTCTGCCAAAATGAACTTTGAGAGGAACCCTTAAGATATTGCTCGAAGCTGGCGGCTGGAAGCTCCTTAGCCGCGACAAATCTGAAATTGAAGTGAAATCATTATAGAAGAAAGTGAGGAGACAAAAAATGCAAAACAAGACAAACATGAATCGGCGGAATTTTCTGTGTTCCAGCGCCCTGTCGGCAGCGGCGTTTACCATCGTTCCCCGATACGTGCTGGGCGCCGACGGTACCACCCCGCCCAGTGAAAAATTGAATATCGCCGGTATCGGCATCGGCGGCATGGGGGCCAACAACCTCAAAAGCATGGAAACAGAAAACATCGTCGCACTCTGCGACGTAGATGACCAGTATGCCGCCAAGACCTTCGAACAATACCCCAAGGCCAAACGCTACCGTGATTATCGCAAGATGCTCGACGATCAGAAAGATATCGACGCGGTCTTGATCGCCACCCCGGACCACACCCACGCCTTGATCACGCTGGCCGCAATGCGGGCCGGCAAACATGTCTATTGCCAAAAGCCCCTGACCCATACCATCCATGAAGCGCGCCTCGTGGCCAAAGTCGCCAAAGAAACCGGCGTCGTCACCCAGATGGGCAACCAGGGCCGCTCCGGCGAAGGCGTGCGGATGCTCTGCGAATGGATCTGGGCCGGCGCCATCGGCGAGATTCGCGAGGTGGACGCCTGGAGTAACGAGACCTATTATCCCTGGGGCAAGGCCTGGTGGAGCCCGGCAAACGGCCGACGACCCACGGATAAACCCCCGGTGCCTGCAACGCTGGACTGGGACCTGTGGCTCGGGCCGGCCAAACAGCGCGATTACCACCCCTGCTATCACCCCGGCTGCTGGAGACCCTGGTGGGACTTCGGCTGCGGCTGGATGGGAGACCGCGGCGTGCATACCCTCGATGCGGTGTTCTGGGCAATGCGTCTGGGCCACCCGACCAGCATTGAAGCGACCGTCACGGACTTCAACGAAGACACCCACCCGGTGGCCTCGATTGTCCGCTACCGCTACCCGGCTCGCGAGGGAATGCCCCCGCTGAAACTGAACTGGTACGAAGGCCTTCTGCCGCCGCGTCCCGATGAGCTGGAAGAAAACCGCAAGATGGGCGATGCCGAAGGCGGCGTGATATTCCGCGGCGACAAGGGCGTCCTGATGTGCGGCACCTACGGCAACAGCCCGCAATTGCTGCCCTACACCGCCATGCAGGCCTACAAAAAACCGCCGCAAACCCTGCCCCGCGTCAACGGCATCCACGAACAGGGATGGATCGAAGCCATCAAGCAGGGCAAGCAGGCCAGCTCCGACTTCTCGATTTCCAGCCGCTTGACCGAGCTGGTCCATCTGGGCAATGTCGCCAAACGCATGCAGACCCGATTGACCTGGGACGGCGAACAGATGAAATTCCCCAGCCACCCCGAAGCCGATCAATACCTGACCAAAGAATATCGCAAAGGCTGGGAGTTATAATTTAAATCGCCGATGGATGATTTTCGATTGCTGATTGGATTGCAGCGAAATCCAGTCAGCAATCCTCCATCGGTGTTTTTCTGTATACTTATCCTGAACATGAGAAAATTAACACTATGCGAGCTGTAGTACAACGTGTCAAACAAGCCTCTGTCTCCGTCGATGGCAACATTACCGGCCGGATTGAGCAGGGACTGCTGGTCTTCCTGGGGGTCGGGCCCGACGATGGTCCGATGGATGCGGCTTATATTACCGACAAGATTGCCAATCTGCGGGTTTTCGCCGACGACGGCGGCAAGATGAATCGCAGTGTGTTGGATATCGCCGGCGGCATCCTCCTGATCAGTCAGTTCACCCTGTTCGGCGACTGCCGCAAGGGTCGCAGGCCGGACTTCTCACAGGCCGCCCCGCCCGCACTGGCCAAAGCCCTCTACGAACAAACCATCGAAACCCTCCGCGGCCTGGGCATCACCGTCCAGACCGGTATCTTTGCCGCCGACATGCAAATCGACTCCGTCAACGACGGCCCCGTCACCATGCTGCTGGACAGCAAAAAACTGTTTTAATCTTTTGTCTCACTATCCTCTTGTGATTCTTCATCGTCTTCCAGTGATGGATCCAATCGATAAGCTTCCCATAAATCCAGTCGTGCATTGAGGCGATCACCAAGTTCTTCATACGCAAGACTTCGACTGTAATAAGCCCAAGCGTCTTCAGGATCTCGCTTAATGGCCTTGCTGTACCAGCCTATTGCTTCATTATATAATTTCGATTCGTAAGCCTCATCTCCTTTGAAAATAAGCCAGTCTGCCGATGTGGGAAACCAGAACATCGGCACCACCGCAAGGATGAATCCGGCAACCAACCCGGCAATACAAATTGCTTGGCGACGTTTCATGACAAAAGCACTGGCCGCGGCAAATCCAAATAAAAGACCCGACAAATGAGCTATATTGCCGATATTCCAGCCGCCATACTTGGTCAAGACAAAACCAAAGAGAAACCAGCCAATTAATTGTTTATAGAAGCGTGGTGTGAGGGTTTGCTCAAACAGGATGGATTTGTGACGGGCAATCCAGATATAGCCCACCAAGGCATATAGCACCCCGGAAATTCCAACTCCGGTATCCTTTGAAAATATAAATTCAAATCCGCTGGACACAAACGCGGAACAAAGAAAGAAAAGGCACGTCTTGCGCCATCCGATTTCCAGCTCCATTGCCTTTCCAAGAATAAACAGTACGTACAAATTCAAGACCAAATGGACAATATCGATATGCACAAAACAGGAGGTAATATACGCCCAATAAGCCCCGCCCCAGATGGAATACGCATCGCTGTAACCACAAAATTCATAATAATCCCATAGTTCATACGTTTCCATATACCAGGAACCAAACGTGGCGATGACACACAAAATCCCCAACACCAGCGTAAAATAAGGAAAAACAGCAGAGGAATTCTGCACGTCCTGTTGCGGGCTTTCCTGCGTTGTCTGATCCACGTGACACTCCTTCATGCTCAATCGGTTTAAAACGTAATATCAAACTCCGTCCAATTGGGGTTATACACCATCGGCGAAATAGTCACACTGCGGATATACCCGCCGAAATACTCCTGAATCTCGTCAATGCACGCCTGAACATCCGCCTCAGCCCCCTGCAGCACGGCCTCAACCGAACCATCGTCCTGATTGCGGACATACCCCGTCACCGGATAACCACGCACGATATTCCGGGCGGTATAGCGAAACCCCACGCCCTGCACGTGCCCCCGAAAAATGACCTGTTTGGAGATATTGGACATAGTTAAAATTGTAAATTGTAAATTGTAAATTGAAAATTGAAAAATGTAAAATAAAAAACACGCCGGCACAGCAAATCCGCCCAGTACAAGAATTTACAATTTACAATCTCCAATGGACAATTTACAATCTCCGCCATGCGTCTGAAATTTATTATCTGCAAGGCCATCCAGAAAGAAGCGTACGCCGTCGCGGCCCGCAGCGGCAACATCGTGGATATCCTCCTGATGCCGCAGGGCTTACACAATACGCCGGACATCCTCCGCGCCGAGGTCCAGAAAGAACTCGACAAAACCTGCGACAATCAGGGAAATCCCTACGACGCGATGCTGCTGGGCTACGGCCTGTGCGGCAACGGCACCGTCGGCCTGCGGGCAGCCATCAAGACCATCCTGCCCCGCGCCCACGACTGCATCACCCTGCTGCTCGGCTCGCGGGACGCCTACCAGAACTACATCGACTCCCACCGCGGCGTCTATTGGTACAGCGACGGCTGGATTGCTACCGGCACCATGCCCGGCCGGGACCGTTACGAACGCCTGCTGGCCGAATATTCCGAAAAATACGGCC
>JBDKVE010000281.1:0-3720 GCA_039679345.1 Anaerohalosphaeraceae bacterium | reverse complement strand
GAACGCTCAAGAAAATTGAGAAGCTGCTGGGCGAAGCCGAACAGATTCGCCGGTTCCTGGTGGAAGTCAATATGCCGCTGGTGGCCGGAATTGCCGGCAAACATCTGGCGACCGGGTCCGCGATGTCGGAGCTGGTCAGCGAGGGCGCGGTCTCCATGATGCGGGCGGTGGATAAGTTCGACTACACCCGCGGCTACCGGTTCAGCACGTATGCCAGTTGGGTGATTGCCAAGGACTTTGCCCGCAAAATCCCCGCCGAATCCGCCCGGCTGGATCGCATCACCGGGTCGGATTTATCCGAGTTCAGTGACGATGCCCGCTCCGAACTGCTGGCCGATGCCGGTGTGCTGGAAAAGGCCAGCCAGGATTTGCGTCAGGTCATCGACAACACCCTCGATGAACGCGAACGCTATGTGGTCATGAATCACTTTGCCATCGACAGCGGCGTCATCCGCAAGAAACCCAAGACGCTCAAGCAGATTGGCGATGAACTGGGCCTGACCAAAGAACGTATCCGTCAAATCGAACTGCAGGCCCTTCAGAAACTTCGTCACAGCCTCAGCCCCGAGCAGTTCGAGCTGCTTACGGGTTAGACCAGACGAATCGTTTTCCTTTGGCCGGGGCGATGGGAAGAGTTTTGTCGCCGTATCGCAGGGTACCGGGATTGCCTAGTTTGGACTCGATGACCGCCTCGGTCAGCTTTCCCTCTTTCCAGGTCAAATCCACGACATAGCCGCCTCGGGCACAGAGACCTTTGACCGAGCCGTCGGGCCAGGCCCTGGGCAGGGCGGGCAGCAGGTCAATCTGTCCGGTATGGCTTTGCAGCAGCATTTCAGCGATGCCGGCCGTGCCGCCGAAATTGCCGTCAATCTGGAACGGCGGATGATTATCAAACAGGTTGGGGTGTGTGGATTTGGCCAGCAGGGCGTTGATGTTTTCGTGAGCCAGTTTTCCTTCTTTGAGACGTGCCCAGAAATTGATGATCCAGGCCCGGCTCCAGCCGGTGTGGCCGCCGCCATTAGCCAGACGGAAATCAATGCTCTTGCGGATGGCATTCATGATGTCGGGCATCTGTTCAAAGGTATATTGTCTTCCGGGGTGGAGGCCGAACAGATGGGACACATGGCGGTGTCCCGGTTCAGTTTCTTTGAACTCCTGCGACCATTCCATCAGCCGACCATCGGAGGCGATTTTCGGCAGGGCCAGTTTGTCGAGGGCCTGTTTGACTTCCTGCGTAAACACATCGTCAATGCCAAGAATCGCCGCCGCCTGGAGGCAGTTGGTGAAGGTGTCCCAGACGATTTGCTGGCTCATACTGGCTCCCATATCCACACTGGCGCCTTTTCCAGTAGCGGGGTCGATGAAATGGTTTTCAGGCGAGGTGGCGGGGCCTGCGACTAATTTGCCGGTTTTGGGATCCGGTATAAGGAAATCGAGGAAGAATAACGAAGCCTCTTTCAGGATGGGATAGGCCCGCTGCTTGAGAAATTCTTTATCTTCAGTGAAGCGGTATCGTTCCATAAAATGCTGGGTACTCCAGCCGGCACCCATAGGCCACATACCCCAGACGGGCTGGCCGGTGGGAATCGTCCAGAACCAGACATCGGTGGTGTGGTGGGCGGTGAATCCGCGGGCCCGATAGACGCGTTTGGCGGTGTCCTGTCCCGAGGGTACCATCGCTTCGATGAAGTCAAAAAAAGGCTCGTGGCACTCGGACAGGTTGCAGACTTCGGCGGGCCAGTAGTTCATCTGGATATTGATATTGATATGATAGTCCGCATTCCAGGGGGCTTCCATTTTATCATTCCAGATACCCTGAAGATTGGCGGGCAGATCGCCCGGGCGGGAAGAACACATCAGCAGATAGCGGCCGAACTGAAAATACAAGGCGGCCAGGTCCGGGTCATCACCGCCTTTTCTAACGGCATCCAGCCGCTGGTTGGTAGGAATGGATTGCTTATCCTGTCCGCCGAGGTCGAGGCTGACGCGATTGAAAAGCCGCTGATGTTCCTGGATATGGTCTTTGCGTACCAGGGGATACTTTTTAGCAGCAGCCCTGGCGATTTGCTTCTGGCATTTGTCGGCAAGATTGTCTGTCAGCGGCTGGGTGTAGTTTTGTTTGTTATAGTCGGTCGCCGCGGCCAGATAGAGCACGACGGAATCGGCCTTCTGCACTTTGAGGCGATTGTTTTCGGCAACGAGGGTTCCGTTTTTGACAACGGCCTCAAGGCGGGTGTGATAAAACGTGCCGAGATGCTGACCTTTCTGGCTGGCCTGACCTGACATGACCAGGGTATCGGAGCCGACGGATTTGGTTTCAAAGTCATCAGGGCGATCCAACTGGATATAGAAGGTCAGCGAGCCGGGTTGGTCAGCGGACAGCGAGACCACGAGAACATGGTCGGCGGGGCTGCTGAAGACTTCGCGGGTGAAGGTGGTCTGGCCTGCCTTGAAGGTGGTTGTTGCAATGGCGGTCTCGAGGTTCAGGCTGCGGCGGTAGTCCGTGACCGGCCCTTCGGGCAGGTAAAAGCTGAATTGCAGGTCGCCGAGGGGCTGGTAGCTGCGGGGGGATATTTCCGGCACGAGAACTTCGCTTCGAATAACGTTATCCGCTTCGGCATACTTGCCCTCAAAGCACAGTTTGCGGGCCTTGGCCAATCCATCGAAAGCTCCATCCCTCGGCTGCGGGACCGGCGGGCCGGCCCAGAGGGAATCTTCATTGAGCTGAAGGCGTTCTTTTTCGATGCCGCCGAAGACCATGGCACCGAGCCGGCCGTTGCCGATGGGCAGGGCTTGTTCCCACTGTTTGGCGGGGGCATCATACCAGAGGCTCAGAGGGGTATTGGACTGCGGCCGAGTTTCCGATAAACATGACCCACAAAGAATCATAAAAAGAACGATATATTTGTAATAAGATAATTCAAAGTGTTTCATATCCGATTCTCCTATTGGAATGGGTTATGGCCATATTTATGTTGTAACGAGTTAAATTGGGTTCGTTTCGTACAAAGGCAAAAGATAAAAGTAAAAGGGTAAAAGCACAAGGAAAAAGGCAAAATTGGCTTCGTTTCGGCAGGCACAGCCTGCACTTGTACCGCGAGAACGCACGGGGTTTTGTTGTTCTACATAGCCGCGACGGGGGAAATTGGGTTCGTTTGGCCGGACACGGTCCGGTTGTATGCCGCGAGAACGCACGGGGTGACGCGATTCGACGTAGCCGCGACGATCCAAATTGGGTTCGTTTGGTGAGAAACAAGGATACATGGATTCAAGAATTTGGAATTTGGGTTTGATTTGTAAAACACTCTTTTGGCTCCTTCTGGATGCAACTAAATCCTTCCTTTGTGGCTCCCGTATGGCTCCTTTTCTTCTGCCTGTCTTTCTTTATAAGGCCTTATATATATGTCGGATGGGGAGGAAAAGTTGCTAACAAAATCAGAAATATTGTGAAAAAGTATGTAGGTATATAAGTGCGTAGGTATATAGGGCAAAATAATGTAAGGATACACAGATACAGGAGGGGAAAAATCCTAAATACTAAACGCTAAATCCTAAATAAATCCGAAATGCGAAGCACGAAATTCGAAATGAATTGGAACCACCTATAAAGAGCGAAAAGTCAAGAAACATTTTCCATAAACTCAACTTTTTTTGTTTGAGGGCATCCTTGTTTCACAATCAGGTGTCCGAAAGTCGGTCTTATCGTTTCTTTTGACGGCC
>JBDKVE010000280.1:0-13421 GCA_039679345.1 Anaerohalosphaeraceae bacterium | reverse complement strand
GCAAATTTTGGAGCCGAAAAGATCACTGTTCCAAAGGCGGGGCGGTTGCCCACGACCGGCCCGGCTGAATCCGGGCGATGTTTTGACCATAGCAGCAAAAGGATATCAAACGGGATATAGTTTGAATCCAGAAGGGTATGGAAATGGGCCATTTCCGTTTTTACCTGCCATTCCACGACATAAAAATATCGCCGGGTGTTCAAGTGCTTTTGTCGATACAGGTCTTGAATGGTTACGCTGATACAGCGATTATCCATGAGATACAGATATGCTGTTTTCGGGTCTGGGAACAATTCCGGGTCAATCGTCAGGCTGACCATGAGAAGCCCGCCAAACGTCTGAAGGATCGGGATCAGCTTTGCCCGGAGCTTATAACCCATGACCTCACAGCAATCCGGGCAAAACCAGCAATTGCAGCGGCATTTTTTGAGAATGTATCGGGCCAGCGGCAGGGCGTCCGGCGTTGTTACAGTATTGTGTAAATGTTCAAGTAAATTAGAACCGCCCGCCTTTGGCGTTTGGTTCTGAATCGGTTCATGTTTTAAATCCATAAAACCCCCAGAATAATTTAATCTTTTGTTTGTCCCTATGGACAGAAAATCTCCGTCAACAATACAAAGGGATTTGAATTGATTCGATTTAAACGGTCTTTTTCGCTACGCTGCAAAGACCGGGATTTTACCGCTTTGGAGCCTCCAGCAAGGGAGGGAAAGAAGAGGCGGCGATAACCCGCCTCCCCCTTGCCGTATGGCCTGCTATGCCGCTCAGGTTGCGTCCCCGCATTGCCCTATCCTGCATAGCACACTTTTATTTCTCCCGCTCAGGGAGGTAAACTATAATGGTCCATTAGGGACTCCCCGATAAATATCTAAAACATTTATTCGATGGGGTTATCTTAGGGAAATGGAAAGAAGTGTGTGAGAAATTTAATTATTTCTAAAAGTTTCGGGGTAAGTCTTTTTGATAAAATGACTTATGAGGGGTTGGTTTGAGGGTGCGAGTGAAGAGATTTTTGACTCTTTTGAAGCATTTCGCTGAGCATCTACGAGCCTTTGAAGAGCCTTGATTTGAGGGCTTGCAAGCTGTTCCCAGAAATTTACAGCTTTATTGGTTCTCATTCTGAAATTATCGTCTTCAATCAAATCCAAGTCTTCATCTGGGGATTTGTATATATCCAAAGAGAGGCAGTGAAAGAGTTTCCTGATTTCAGGTCGTGTTATCTCTTGCTCAATCAATCCCCCAGCTTTAATTTTAGTCCAGAGATAATAAATTAAGCCAGAAAGCATAATTTTGGTTTTTTCAGTAGTAATTTTATGAGTCGCGGTATAGAGCAAAGCAGTGGTTATAATTTTCTTTTCCACTTTGTTCTTGCTGCGGAGAATCCGATCAACATGAATAGCAATACAAGGATCGTGGATAATAGCTTTATCAATACGGACTATCTTGTCAATGGCATCTAGAGAGCCTTTTCTTGCTTGTTTATATACAGGGAATAGAAGTTCCCCATATTCCAGCCAAAAAGGGATTAAAACGCGGAATGTGAAAATTAATTCTGGATATCGAGGGCTATGGGCTTGAAATAGTTTATGTGGGGCGAAATCTTTTGATTGGTTTTTAGCAGTATGTACAAGGTTTGCCCAAAATAGTTTTTTCATGTGATTAAAGGCAGTGTCGTTAAATTCAGGGCTTGTTTTTTGGGGTATTCCGTCAGGGTACCATTTCGCCATGTTAGCTTTGAAAGTATTAAAAATAGCTATGGGTAAAAACTTTTTCTGCAAGAGTTGGGTTTGATTACCAATACCCTCAAATAGTTGTTTATGTCGACGATAATAATGGTGATTTTTCAATAGGGAGGTAGAATTATTGAAACTGGTAGAGTCCTGATAATGCCTTAAAAGATCAGGCAGGATATATGCTGTTAAGGCAATTTTACAGGCCATATATCCCATTACTGCCGGATATCGGGAAAACCATTCTTTCGTATTTTTTAAAGTCATAAGGGGGATAAGATACATGGTCAAAATGGTAAAATCAAGTCCAGTCTCCCAGATAGGGTAGATTTTTGATTGTTTTGATTGTTTTGATTATTTGATTAAATTGATTATTCAGGAGACCCTATTTTTGATCTATCTGAGGGGGTGTCAATCGGGTATCTGGATCAATTAAATGGGGGACGGGGTATCTGTTTGGGCTTTATTTTGAATACGATTTGTTCGTCGTGGTAACTACCCGGAGGCAGAGCGATATTGAGGTATAAAATTGTACCCTGCTTCGTACCCTTTTAGCTGGAAAACATGGAAAAAGTGTGTTATATAGGGTACAGTTAAGTAATAGAATTTTCGTAAGTTATGAATTGGCAAGGAGTTGTGAAAACTCTCATAACCCGGAGGTCAGTGGTTCGAATCCACTCCCCGCCAATCTCTTGTAAATAAAGGACTTGCGTTAAAAACGCGAGTCCTTTTTGTATTGGTTTTTGACCTATTTATACATTAATTTGTACATTAGTACTTGCCAAACAGGTTGCAAGCTGGCCTATAACCGATTCCCATCTGCGTCTATGTATATGATCGGCCCAAGCCCCATGGATTTTATCGATTCCTCGATCTTCGCGCGATCACCCACAATGACCCAAACTACACCATTGGGTTTGATGACTCGCTGGGCGGCCTGTTGGACATCGTCGATCTTCATCCCGGTGATCCGGTTCGCATAATCGTTGAAGTAGGTATCCGGCAGGTTAAACTGCACGATGTCCTCGAGTGATCCGGCAACCTGGCTGATGGTTTCCCATGAGCCAGGCAGGCTGAGTACCTCGTTGGACTGTACCTTTGCGAATTCCTCTTCAGTGGGTGGTTTGTCTCCCACGATCCACTGGTATTCCTTCTGAACCTCCAAAATACAGTCCGCGGTCTTGTCCATCTGAACGGAGCTGAATGTGATATACATGCGTTCTCCCCTGGCCGGAATAACGACGGTTCTTGCGCCGTAGGACCAATGCTTGTCTTCGCGAAGATTCATATTTACACGGGAAGTGAAGTCGCCGCCCAAAATCTTGTTCATCATTTGAATGGCTTCCTCGTAGGGATTGGAACGCGGCAGCGTGAGGAAGCCTCCGATAATGATCGAATGTTGTGAGTCCGGTCGATCCACGAAGTAAACTTCGGGCTTCGATTTATCTGCTGCCGTGGAAATCCTCTTCTCTGGAATATCGCCGGCCTTCCAGTTTGCAAATAGTTTCTCCAGTTGCGGCTTGATTTCTTCAAGCGTAATGTCACCCGTGATAACCAGGCAGGCATGGTTGGGTTTGAACCAGGTTTTGTGGAAATCGACCAGCTGACTGCACGTCATTTTTGAGACAGAAGCTTCGGTACCCGACCCGGTTAACGGAAGTCCGTAAGGATGTTCATGTCCATACAACAGTCCGGGGAGCACGCGGATTGCCATCAATTCAGGCTGCACCTTCTCCTGTTGAATCCGCACCAGAGTCTCCTGTTTGAGTCGATCAAATTCCTTGTCCGGAAAGGATGGGTTGAGAATAACATCCGCAAACAATTCCAGAGACGGATTGAGTTTGTCTTTCAGCGTGTTTAGATAAACGACACACATATCCAATGCTGCACCGGTCCCCAGTGAAGAACCAAGCATCTGGAGCTGTTCATTGATCTCCAGGGAACTGCGGGTTTTGGTGCCTTCATCCATCAGATTCATAGCCAAAGAGGCAGTGCCCGGAGATGCAAACTGATCGGCGGCATAGCCGGCATCTACATGCAGACGAAGATCGACAATCGGAACGCTGTGTCGCTCGGCCAGGACCAGCTTTAATCCGTTCGACAACTCGGCTCGCTGCACCTCGGGAAACTGTACCAGAGGCGGAGTTTCCGGTGTTGGCAGCTTGCTGCGGTCAAGATCAGAGGAGGTTGTAGCCAATTTTGGAAATGGCGTGATCTGGAGGATATAGTCCCCGTCACTGAGCCACATGGCTGCGGTTTTCTTTAGATCCTCTGCGGTCGATTTTTCCACACGATCGAGAGTGATCTTGTAGTGTTCGGGGGAACCACTGTAAACCATGTTGGTTGCAAGGATATCGGATTTGCCGCCAAAGCCGCCGATTCGCTCGATGCCGCGGATAAAGCCGGCCCGATACTGGTTCTTGATCCGCGTCAGCTCGGCGTCCGTCGGGCCGATATCGATGAAACGTTTCAACTCTTCGTCCAGTGCTTTTTCCACACGATCGATCCCTACGCCCGGCCTGACGGTAGCAGTGATCTGAAACAAGCCGGCGATCTCAAGTAAATAAGCATCAGCGCTGACATCAGTTGCAATCTGCTCGTCATATACCAATCGCTTGTAGAAACGGGAATTCTTGCCGGAGGAGAGGATATTGGCCACGAGGGACAGATAATCTCCATCGGCGGTCCCCCAGGCCGGGATGTTCCAGATGCGGTATATCCGTGCCTGTGGCACATGATCCTGTGCGGTCTGGCGATGGGTTCCGGTGCGTTTGGCAATCCATTCCTGATGCTTGGCAATGGGCGGACCCGGAGGAATGCTGCCAAAGCAGTTTTTGACCTTTTCCAGCACCTTCGGCGCAATGATATCACCCGCCACGACGATAACGGCATTGTTCGGGCCGTAGTAAGTTTTGAACCACTCCTGCACGTCCGGCAAAGAAGCTGCACTAAGGTCTTCCATGGATCCGATGACTGTCCAGGAATAGGGATGGCCTTTGGGAAAACAAGCAGCCAGAATCAATTCTTCCGCGAGAGCATACGGCTGATTTTCGTACTGCCGTTTCTCGTTCTGGACTACGCCGCGCTGTTCATCAAGTTTTTCCTGACCGACTACGCCGAGCAGGTGCCCCATACGGTCCGACTCCATCCACAGGACGATATCAAGTGCGGATGTCGGGACATTCTGGAAATAATTGGTCCGGTCATACTCCGTCGTGCCGTTAAAATCAGTCGCCCCGATCCGTTCTATCGCTTGGAAATAATCGTCATTATAATGCTCCGATCCATTGAACATCAGATGCTCGAACAGATGGGCGAATCCGGTCTTGCCCGTCTTTTCGTTTTTGGAACCAACATGATACCAGATATTCACAGCAACGATGGGCGCCTTGTGATCCTCATGTACGAGCAGGGTCAGACCATTATCGAGCACGAACTTTTCGTAGGGAATGTCGATCTCTCCGGGATTTCCGGTGAACGCCGGAATACATAAATACCCCACCCACAACAGCATGACTGCAATTACCAATCTCCTGTTCATAAGAGCCTCCTGTTCTTAGCCAATATGAAACGGTCTACAAGTAAGTGGCATGTACTGGCCGTCCTGACCGAATCTGGACGTTTAATTTTACCACGGAAACCAGACTGCTTCAAGCAGGTGCTTATGGATTGTCTTGTTTTATTGATTCTCGGATTATAGCCAGAAAGGTAAACTCCATCAATGACTTATAAATAAAGGACTTGCGGAAATTTGAGGTTTCTTTTTTTATGCCATAATGTAACAATTATATCCCATATTGTATCATATTAAGTGTTATGAATACTGAATTAACAGGGAGATGACTCAATGACTATCTGTACACAGAAGATTGTGAATCGGAAAAGTGCGGAACTAAGGTGCCGGGCGATAAGCATTTTCCTGACATTTCTCTTTTTCTGCGGCATGGCCGGCATGGGTTATGGAGCCGCCGACCCCGCAACGTCCCAGGAGCAGCCTTCTCAAGCATCACCATCCCAGGCCTCCGCATCCTCACGCGATTATCACTTTGACAAAACCATCTCGCGTCAGGTGCTGGAAAACTACCTGTCCCGTGCCATTACCATGGAAGGCATATTTAACGGCGCGGGCAATCTCGACGACAATATCCGTATGCTCAAAAGCACCGGTGCCAAATTCATCGGGCGTAGTCTGTGCCTGTGGGGCGGCGAGGCCAATTTTCTGAGCAATCTCCAGCGTGCTAAAGTGCAAGTCCCCAAAGCTCTCGCCGCCGATCCGGACATGGTTCTTCAGGCCTGCGTCTTTGAAATCGTCACTACGCAGGTTGACGAGGTTCCCGTCCCCGAATGGGTCTTTACCGCATTCGACCGGCCCATGGAAAAGCGGAATTTCCGCTATGCCGACATGATTTACCCCGAAGGCCAGCGTCGTGACTGGAACCGGAACGCCTCCGTCCCCGATGTCAGCCGGCCCGAAACAAAGCTGTGGTTCTATTTTCAGGCGGCCTCGTATATCGATGCGGGCTTTGAGGCAATCCACTTCGGCCAGGTCGAGATTATGGATGACAACGACCCCGGCCTGGCCCATTGGTCACAGGTTTTCGCGATGGTCCGGGCCTACGCCGCTAAACACGCCCGCCGGCACATGGTCATTTGCGACGGCCACGTCCCCAGCGGCGGGATTGTGCGAAACGGTCAGTTGCTTCTGGATTTTCATTCCTTCCCTTTGCGAATTATGGAAGTGCCCGATAAACCCCAGGAAGCGATTCTGAAGGTTGGATTTTCTGATGGCATTTATCGCCGAAGCAAGGGCGGCCGGGCCTTCAGCGGCTGGGAATGTGAACACTTGCCGTATTTGGTGGAAATCGACAATTGGGGTGTCAGCTCCACGCCCGGCCAGGCCAGATCCGGAAGTATCTGGATTTGGGGCTATGATGAAATCACCTGGTTTGCCCACCAGAGCAAAGACTACCGTGCTCAGTGGCTGCGCTACGCATGGGACTGGGTTCGCAGGACTGACTCCAACGGTTATCTTCAAATGCCCGGCAGCCGCACCCTCCGCTCACCCAAAGACAACCTGCGGTGGTATTATGCCAATAATCCTGGCCCGGCCATTCCTGAAGGCTTTGGCGATGAAGTTGCCATTGCGGCCATCTGGGCCTCCGACAAGTAAGCCGAGTCGCAATCGCAGGATAATCCTGCGAGACATACTCAGCCGGTTTAATCTAATGAGACCTGCATCAGCCATTCATCGGCCAGGATCATAAAATCGTCCATGTCGATGATGCAGTCGCAGGTCAAATCACTGCCGCAGTTATTGGTCTTCTGCCAGGCTTGAGCTAAAGCAGCAAAGTCGGCCAGATCGATATCGCCATCCGATTCCACATCGCCAACCAGCACATCGGCCAGATACAGATTCCGAATTTCCATACTGCTCAAAGGCCGGTTATAAATCAGCACCTCATCGATGAGTCCGCTGTAAAAGCTCCTTGACAGTAATCCATCAATGCGAGCCCCCATAAAGACATTTCCTTCATCGGATGTCAGAACAGCCTGTGTATTGGCATACGATGGATTGACTTCCTTCAGCCCGTCGATATACAGTTCAATTTCATTGACCGTGGGTGTCCCATCATCCTCCAGCACTGCTGCAACATGATGCCACTGGCCATCGTTGATTTTGGTCTGACTTCTCACATAACCGTTCCAGACCGCCGTGGCCAGCGTTCCGTCGGAGTCCATCCTGAACATCCATTTCTGTCCACAGACCGGGCTGCCCCAGGTTGCAATCGGGCAGTCTTTGGCTGCGGTGGTTTTAATCCAGGCGCTGCAGGTTCGACTGCCAACCACACCTTTGAAACGCTTGACTTCCACGTAATTTTTGACACCATCGAAAGACAGCCCCGCACAACGCTTGCCTGATACCCAGTTTGAGGAGTCCATGTCAGCTAATGTTCCGTCGCGGTTTTGGGCCGTCGAATCCTCCGCAATCAGGTCGCCGGCATCATTGAATTGCCAGTATCCAACTGGTTCGGTCTGTGCCTCGATAATCATCGAAGAGGCCCGATCATTCCAGCCGTCATCCACGAAGCAGGAATCATTAGTGGTCTTGACTAAGGTTGCCCCCTGAAAATTATCGTCGGCAAACAAGGTTACGGTATAACCCGGGGCAGCCCGCACCGAGGAAGCGTCATTGTCTTTCCCGCCGCCGGCGACTATATCTGCCGCCGTATAAGCTCCCACGCGATAGCCCGCCGACCACCCGCCGTATTCACAGTCCTGATGCAGCCGGACCACCTCGCCGCTGTAGGCGACAATCCCCATCGCATCATTGATCGCATTGCCATACTGCGATACTGGATACGTTCCCACGTGCGGCAGCATATCATCCAGATACCACATAAATCCGCCGGCAATATCATACGCCGATTTCCAGGTACTCATCTTGGTAGCGACCTGGCTGGGAGTCTGGCCGGTGGAATAGCACCACAGGCCGGGAGTGACTTTCAATCCGCTGAAATAACCGTTCCATGTCCCGGGGTTATTCCCAGCCCCCCCCTCATAACATTGCAGGTAAACCCGATCCACCGCTCCCGGCCGCTGAGCATTGGTATTGGCATACACAGACTTCCAGAAACTGGATTGCGTATAAGGACACAGGGTGATTTTAAACCCCAGATCATTCAGCATTACCGCCAGCGCCACTGAGGAATTGACATCATAGTTGCTTTCATCATCATAACTGACCGCGTCAATGGCCGGGATTGTATCTCGGATGGCCTTAAAATTGCGATAGAGAATGCTGCCTGACCCGGTGCCTTGAGAGGCAATCAGGCTCTCAATCGCTTCAAAATCCTCGACACCCCATGAACCGATGGAAATTTCCACACGATTAACCGAAGTAGTTCCGGTTTTAAACGCCGCCACCTCGCTCGGCCATGTCGAACGCCCTACATACTTTCCATCGCCGACAATCTTGTAATCGTTTAAGATCAGGTCTCCATTATCCTTGTTAACATGGATTGTCCACAAGACCACCGTCGTAAATCCCGAGCTGCGAATCATGTCCCGGTGGGTGCCTGCATTGCTATACAAAGGTCCGCCGCTGTACAGCACCGAATGGCCGGCATAAACAGCAGCTTTACTCCAAAGCCCCATCAGGCCGATGCTCAATAATAACAGGGTTGTGTAATATCGATTCGAATATCTCATTCGCAGTCTCCGAGGTATAAATCCATTGCCTATTCTATCTGCATAAGCCATTCATCGGCCAGAATCATAAAGTCATCCATATCGACTGCACAGTCGCAAGTGACATCGCCGTCACAGCTTCCGGCCTTCTGCCAGTATTTCGCGATGGATGAAAAATCTGTAAAATCAACGACACCATTCGAAGAAATATCTCCAATCAGTGCATCCGCAAGATAGATTTCCCGTATTTCATCAGCACTCAAAGGTCTGGTGTGTATCCGTACATCATCAATTAGTCCAGTATAAAAGCTCCTGGATGACAATCCATCAACACGAGCGCCGATCAGTACATTGGTGCCAGCGGTGGTATTGATGGGCTGGGTATAAATCGCGTATGGATTAACTTCCGGGGTACCATCAATATAGAGCACAATTTCATTGACGGCAGGGGTATAGTCATCGATGAGTACTGCCGCCACATGATGCCAGTGTCCATCATTGATTTTTCTTTGCGACCGAATATATCCGCCCCAAACGGCGGTTGCCAGAGTGCCGTCGGCGTCCATGCGGAACATCCATTTTTGTCCGGCCAGGGGGCTGCCCCATGTCAGAATAGGATTATCTTTAGATGCGGTGGTCTTGATCCATGCACTGCAAGTCCGGCTGCGCGACCTGGCAACCCCTTTGAAGCCGCTGATTTCCACATAGTCATCCACGCCATCAAAGGAAAGCCCCGTACAGCGTCTGCCCGGAACCCAGTTGTCGGCATTCATATTGAATAGTGCCCCGTCCCGGTTGAACGCCGAAGCATCGTTAGCGGTAAGGCCGGTACCATCATTCATCTGCCAATAGCCTGCAGGCTCGGTGATTTCTTCAATGACCATCGAACTGAGCCGGTCGTTCCATCCATCATCGACAAAGCAGGAGTCTGTTGCCGTCTTGACCAGTGCTGCACCGCCGAAATTATAATTGGCATAAAACGTAACCCGATAGCCCGGCTCAACCCGGACCGAGGAGGTATCGTTATCCTTTCCGCCGGCGGCAATGATAGCCGCAGCGGTATAAGCACCCACACAGAACTTCGCCGACCAGCCGCCGTAATTGCAATCCTGATACATCGTGATGGCCGGAACAATCGAGAGGGTGAAAACCTGGCCGCTTTGTGCCCCGCAGCTATTCGTATAGGTTGCGATATAATCGCCGGCCTGTGCGATTTGGATATTGGATAGACTGATTTCCCGCGTCGATGCACTGAATCCCGCCGGCCCAATCCACGACCACATCCCGCCGCTGACCGGTTCCGGGCTGAGGGTTACTGTATCTCCGACATCCAGGCTGGCCTGTGCAGTCTGAGCCTGATCGCTGCCATTGACCGACAGGTAAGGCGTTATGCCTGTCGGATTGCAGCCGGTGATTTTCAGCGAACTGGCCCGGTCATTCCATCCATTATCCGAAAGGCATGAGGCGTTAGCAGTTTTGGTAAGTGAGGCTCCCTGGAAATTATCATTCTCATAAAAGACAACTTGATAGCCGGAAGCAATTGCCGCTGAAGAAATATTGTTGTCACCAATGCCGCAGGCCTTCAATTGACTAAGCGTATAAGACCCGGTCCCGAATCCCGCCGACCAGCCGCTATAACTGCAATTCTCAAAGAACATGACAGGATAAGTCGGTGCAGTTCCACCCGGTGTCTGTGCCAGCTTCCAGAATGAACGTGCCGCAGACGCATTATCCAGCAGCTCAGCCGATCCTCCGCCGGTGTTATACCAGTCCGTGGGATAACGTCCGTAAGCATCTTTGCAATAGATATACAAATACTCCAGATATCCCGCCGCCACATTCAGCCAGCGGGGATTGTGATCCACTTCGTAAAGCTCCACCATGGCATTGGTCATATCATGTCCGCACCACTTGCCGGATTGTCTGAGGTTGTGATTGGTGCCGTTGACAAAGTGCGTTTCCATCGCGGCCGCAAGTCGTTGGGCCTCCGTCAGATAGCTGGTATCGCCGGTGATTTGGTAAAGCCGGATTGTTGCCTGAAGCGGTGGGGCGGTCTCATAGCCCAGAAAGCCCTTGTCAATGCCGCCGCTGCAATTGATGCTCTGCCAATACAGCCCGGTCACGGAATCCTGAACGCCGGAAGTTCGCAGCCAGTTATACAGCCGCAGGCCGTCAACCAGATACTGCTGGATTCCCGTAGCCTGATAAATCATCAGATTGGCCAGACACGTTGGGGCCGTCGAACAGACATTGGCCCCGCAGGTGCCGCTCTCGTGCCAGCGAATGCCGCCGTTGGGTGTGTCTCCGGGACCGTTCTCGCCGCTCATGCAGAACACGACCACTGCTTTAGCCCGATTCAGATACGTCGTATTGCCGGTAATCTCATAGAGTTCCATCAACGCCAGGGCAATCCACGCGTTGTCATCATAATAGCGGTCGCCGCAATTGTTGGCGCTGGCGTTATAGCCCGACTTGCCGTTGGAGGTGCACCAGTACTGGCTGTGCATCTTATTGGCAACCGATTCGGCCTCTGCAAGATAGGAGGATGGATTGACCTTGGCCGCTGCCACAAGGGTGCTGAAATGAATCCCCTGGGCCCAGGCATACGCGGGGAAGCGGTCGGTCAGTGACTGGGCATACAATCCGCTCGACAGGCGAAAGTCGGTCCGGATTTGGCTTGTAGCTTCCTGCCCCCATTGCTGCAACGTCACGCCCGATACCGCATGGGCGGTGCCTGCCCACAACATAGCCAGTATCATCCCAGTGATAGCAATCAGGAATAGTCTTATTTTACACATCATACCCCGCAATTCGAACAGTCCAATTCCACCCCTTAACTACTTATTACACTTTAAATTATGCCAATTTAACAGGGAAAATGGAAGCAGGATAAATGTACCAATTGTAGCACTAATGTGGCATGATGTATTTCGGGCAAACCGTGTACACAAACCCCTAAATATGGGCATGAGGTCGGCTTACCGGCTTAAGACGGGTTGTCAAAATCGAGGCCAGCAGGCATACAATCGCGGCGGGGATGAAGGCGGCAAGCCAGAGTTTGCGGTCGCCCATGAATCCCCCGAGAATTGGACCCAGGATGCCGCCAATGCCATAGCCAAGGAACACGCGAGGGTAGTTGGCTCCGACACTGTGGGTACCGAAGTAATCCGCGGCGGCCGCGGGAAACAGGGCGAAATTGCCGCCGAAGCTAAAGCCGATCAGGGCGGCACCGATATAAAGGCCCCATTCATACTGGGCAATGGGGTACAACAGCAGCATCATCAGGCTCTGCGAGGCACTCATGAGGATAATCGAGTATTTGCGTCCGAGATGGTCGGAAATTACCCCCCAGGCGATACGTCCAATCGCGTTGGTAATCGCGTAAAAGAAGCCCATAGCTGTATTTGCAATCGCGGCCGCCTGGACCTGGCCGATGCCGTTGCCGGTGAGTGCATCGACTGCGAAAAGCTTGATAATCCCGATAACCATCAGGCCGGACATGGTACCTGCAGCATACCCACTTAGAAGTATCCAGTATTGGGAAGTACGTATCATTTCGGATGTAGCCAGTTCGATATTGGTCATCGCCTGAAATGATGTGCTGTTTACAGTACTGATAACTTGGCCGGCTGGAGGATTGACCATGAAAAAGGAGCCGATGGGGATTAAAAGGGCGAAAATCAATCCATAAAGTCGAAAGACCTGATTCACCGTCCAGCCGTCGGCATACAGGCCGTCCCAGCCGGGGGTGAGGTTGAACCAGTCGCCGAGTTTGAAGCCGCCAGTCAGCATAATCCAAAGCATTGCCCCAATGCCAAAGCCTGCGACAGCTATCCCTGTAATCGCCCCTTTTTTGTCCGGAAACCACTTGACCAGAATAGCAATGGGGTGGACGTAGGCCAGGCCGATGCCCGTGCCGGACAGAACCCCGACCGACAGCAGCAGGAGCCAGAAGTTGGTCCCCGAAAACCCGGCCAGCAGATACCCCGCCGCAAGAATCAGCCCGCCGAAACAGACGGCAAGGCGCTGGCCGATGGCTTGCTGGAGACGGTTGGCCCCAAAGGCCATCGCCAGGGCAAAGGAAGCCAGGCCCGCCGAAAAGAGAATCTGGGTCTGGAGACGGGAAAAGTCGTAAGGGGCTTTGGTCAATGGAGTTGCAAAGGCCGACCAGGCAAAGATAACGCCGAGGCAAACCTGCACGCCAATGGCGGCGGCAAGAATCATCCAGCGATTTCGGATTATCATCGATAGATTTACAGGCATAGATTAAGTTCTTTAACTCATACCACAAAGTAAACGGGCCGGATGAACAATTATACGATTCGATGTGAAAAGGCAAAGGGAAAAGGTCAAAATTGGGTTCGTTTCGCAAAATCTGGAACCACCTATAAAGAGCGAAAAGTCAAGAAACATTTTCCATAAACTCAACTTTTTTTGTTTGAGGGCATCCTTGTTTCACAATCAGGTGTCCGAAAGTCGGTCTTATCGTTTCTTTTGACGGCC
>JBDKVE010000279.1:0-23346 GCA_039679345.1 Anaerohalosphaeraceae bacterium | reverse complement strand
GGCCGTCAAAAGAAACGATAAGACCGACTTTCGGACACCTGATTGTGAAACAAGGATGCCCTCAAACAAAAAAAGTTGAGTTTATGGAAAATGTTTCTTGACTTTTCGCTCTTTATAGGTGGTTTCTATTTTTTCTCTTTCTCCCGCAATCGATACTCATGCGCCACGACCGTATCGCCGATCCGCTCAAGTTTCTCGCAGAATTTTTCCTGCGTCTCCAGGAGCTGTCGCACATCGCGTCCCAGCACATCCAACTGCCGTTGCAGATTCACCCAACTGCCCAGCATCAATCCCGCCAGAGTCACCAACTGCACCAGCATCGACAAATTCACCCGCCTGTCCAGCTTCCATCGTGTCTCCATCTGAACCTCCCATCTTTTTCTCGTGAATCCAATTCTGTTTTCCATCTCCGAACTATGAACTTCTCTTCACCATGAAGCCCCTGAAGAACAGGAAGTATATTAAAAAAATAATTTAACCCTTCATGCTCTTCCTGCTCTTCATGATGATAACACCTACCCTCCACATCCCCCAACTTGTCATTCCCGCGGAGGCGGGAATCCAGTTACTCAACGAACTACGAACTCTGAACTATGAACTTTTTATTTCCTGATACACCTCACCACCCCGCCCACAATCATCCGCTCCGGCACGCCATCCCGCTCCACATCCACCGCAATCCGCAGCCGGTTGAATGCACCGCAATACAATCTCTTATAATAATCATGCCGGACTGCAAAGGTCTTCCCCGCATCCGTCGTCCCGGCCTGAATCACAAACACCATCATCAGCACGCGATACACGCTGACCATCCGCAGCGGCGTCGCATCGACAATATGCTCCGGGCCATACGTGTTCTCAGAACAGCCCGGCCGCAGCCCCAGCCGTGCCGTAATCTCCTCGGCCGCAATCGCCGCCTGCGGCCCGAACGTCGCAATTCGGTAAATCAGCCCCGAACTCGTACCGACCGGGATTGCCGGCGTCTGGCTGTCGGCCCGCACCGCCGAGACCTCAAGCTGCGTTGCTGAAACCACCGAGACCACTTCATAGGCTGCATTGATCGCGCCATCCAGCGATTGCAGCACAATCACATGGCCCGCCGCAACGCCCTTGCCGATGAAGTTTTCCACCGCAGCCGAAAACGCCGTGCCCGCCAGCACCCCATTGGCCCCGCTGCACAGCACCTGCCCGGCAAACGGCGATCCCGCAAACACCCCCGGCTCCACCCGCACCACATCCGCATCACACGAAAACAAAACCATACATAAGCTCCTTTCTGAATTGTTGATTGATGATTCTCGATTGACGATTGATTATACTGATCCTACTTAATATTCCCCGGTTCGTCGCGGCTTAATAGCTTTCAGCCGCCAGCTTCCAGCAACAGCTTTATCCCCGCGGTTGCGTAGAGTAACTTTACCCCGTGATTACGCGCGGCATAAAACGGCCTGTGGCCGTCGCAGAATAATCATACCCGTTGGGTATAAATAGATGACATCGTATTGATTCAAGCCCCCAACCCAGGCTTTTTTCCTGCCCTGTCGAAATTGTATGTTTTAGACCCCAGCGGGGTCACATAAAATAGCCGGGCGTGGAAACGCCCGGGAAGCAATCTCTCTCCCCCAAAAGCCCCAGCGGGGCGACACAAAACTATTTTACAATACCTTTTTGCTTGCTTTTATGCTTTGGATTATCTATCATCTCCTGCACGGAGACCGACTTATGACCGAAAACGCAAAGTCCAAATTCAGCCCGTACAAAGCGGAAATCATTCTGATCGTACTGATGAGCCTGATTTTCGTTGTCCCAAAAATGATCTTTTACAACCTTTATTATAAAAGCGGACTGTACAACGATCGATCTGATATTTTATGGGCAGGCATGTGTATCTCATGTCAAACCATTCCATTTATCATACTCATAATCGTTTCACTGGTCCATTTTGTCAGGCTCATCATCAAATCCTGCAAGGCAAAAAAGGCGTTGTGGTTAAAATTAGCACTTTCTCTTATCCCATTTTTGATCCCTTTAGTAGTTTTTGTCCACTTGCGATATTTTGCTCAGCCCAGAGCAGAATTATTTCTGCAGGGATATGAGAAATGGGTTCAAAAGGAAGTGGACATCCCCGCAATTGAAAATTGGTTAAAATCACTGGATTCGACCACCTCCAGCAGAATGTATTCCAGCAACGAAGCTGATTTTTCAAAAGACCTGCCGGAATTTATAACCAGATTCAATCCTCCATATGTGCGTTTCAGCGACTTTGAAAAAGAAGGCAGGGCCATCGAATTCGAATGGGGCGGCGCATTCGGCCATTGGGGTCTGCGTATCGGCCCCGCCGACATGGAAATGCCCGAAGAAGGCATCATAGAGATAAACCAGAGTAAATATGAAACCAGACACATCATTCAGCCAGGGGTTTATATCTTCACTCGCAAATGATATTATGGATATTTTATGACCGAAAACACAAAATCAAAATTCAGCCCGTACAAAACGGAAATCATTCTGATTGTACTGATGCTTCTGATTATCTTCGGCCCAAAATTGTATTTTCACAACATCGAATACAAATGCGGGCTGAGTAATGACCAAAGGCCGATCTTTGCATTAATAATATTTGCCGAGATATTATTCCCTTTAAGTATTATTATCGCATTATTAGTTTCCCTCGTCAATTTTATCCGAGTTATTGTCATATCCTGCAAATCGCAAAAGGCTTTATGGACGAAATTGATCCTATCACTTGTCCCTTTTGCCATCTCCTTTCTTCTCCTAATCAATACTTCCAGTAAAGACGCCGGAGAAAATGAATTCCTGCTGGGAAATGAACAATGGGTTCACAAGAATGTGGATGTGGCGGCGATTCGCCAGTGGGTCATGTCACTGGACCCCGCCTTTTCCGGCCAGTACTATCATAAAATCAACACGTTTCCCGAGGAGCTTCCGGAAGAAATTAAAAAACTCAATCCTCAGTATCTGTATTTCAGCGACTTCGAAAACGAAGGCCGCATCATCGAATTTGAATGGGGCGGCGCGTTCGGCCACTGGGGCCTGCGTATCGGTCCCGCGGATATGGAAACACCCCAGGAAGGACATATTGTGATCGACGAGGGCACCTACGAATACCAGCGCCCCATCGAGCCCGGCGTCTATCTCTTCGACCGCGGCTGAAACTCCCCACACTTTACCCCAGCTTTTCCATCCGGCGGATATAGTGTTTGCATATCAGCAGCGGGACGATGCCCACGATGCCGAAGGAACAGTCAATCAGCCGCCAGAAAAATGGAACCCCCCGTATCGGCCCGCAAATCATTGCCAGCGGAATCACCAGCACGCAGGCGATCATTCCGAAATCGATCAGCCATTTGTTCCGCACCGGCTCCCGCAGCGGCCCCCAGAACGCAATGGCAATGACCAGATGGCCGAACGCCAGCCAGTCGGTCCCGTAGAACAGATACGGCTGTTGGGCCTGGATCTCCTGCAAGCCCACATCCACCGTACCGATCCACGCCGCCAGCGGCGGATAGAAATTGGCTACCGCGGTATTGGGTCCGACATACTGCGTGAGAATTCGCACCTCCCAGGCCAGCGGAAACGCCGTCACCCCGCTGAGCACCAGCCCAATGATAAACAACCCCAGCCAAACCCGAAACCGCACCAGCAACGCCTTCTCATCTGTCATGGTCAATTCCTTCTTCTTTTCATACCTCAAAATCCTTCAATATGATCCACCTGTCCCCTCCGTGTCACACTCAGACGGAACAGCCGTTTGTATTGAATTTCAAACGAGGTATGATTTCCCCCTAAACTTTCGTTTTTTCTACACTTTTCTTTGCAACCGATTTAGACTTGACTTTCTTCGCGATACTATCTTTATTCGATTCTTTGTCAGATGATTTTGCGATTCTGAATACGGGTATTGTAAGAGATGGCAATCCCATTCTTACAGTTATATTTTGTACATACTCTCGCCAATATGGCCAAGCGTTAAAAACAGCATTTATCTCTGCAAAAGAGCGATACGACTCATCTGTTAATCCACTAAAATCTTGCAACTTGTAAACCAATAAAAACGAGGCTGTAATTGTAATCACAGGAGAGGATGCGCCTTCTACAGATGCTTTTAAATCGAAATCAATCACCACAAAAAGGAGATTTTTCTCCTTATCGACTTGTAAATTCACTTTACGATTAATATCGACATTTTTTCTGCCGCGATTCACTTCGGGAGTCTGTTCGAAAGCGCTTTTTATGATTCTGATATCCATCAATTCAACGCGAGCAGAAACATCAAGACCTGTGGGAGTATTGGGTTTTTCATTTGGCATTAGTAGGTCCATAATAAGAATATTTTATCAACTTGCCTTTTTATATTCATACTCACTATCTTCCAATGTCCGAGATGGCCAGGAAGATTCAGAGGTATTTGACATGTCCTGTACGCTAATGTCGGACATTTGGAAATTCACACCAGTTAAATCCCAGCCAATATTTAAATTTTCTATTGGTTGGTTACAAAAACCAACAGTCGCAGAAAATAACACATCCAAAGCCTTGACAATTTCAGTAAGCCGATCAAGGCTGGCCGTGGTATAAGAAGTTTCTTCATATCGCTGAATTTGCTGAGATTTTAATCCGCATTTTTCTGCCAGCTCAGTTTGGGTCAATCCCTTCGCAATTCGGGCCTGGATTAGCATTTGGCCAATCTGACTGAAATCATCAATAGGCAGATTTCTTGTTTGCGACAACTTCTCATATTCACATATTTCTTGCTCCATATCTTCAATCTGAGATTGAATACCGGAAATCATCGCGTTAAAAATCTCTGCCGGCATCTGGACCGTTGTTTGATGAGCAACCTCGATTGCTGTTTTGAGCTTTTCGATCTGCTTTTTAGTCACATTATATTGTCGTTTATTTTTGATCATCTTCTTATCCTCCCAGCTTCACATATTACAAATCCAATAATAGTATTCCTTTAGCATTTCCGTCCCTGTCAATCTGAAAGAAGTCTTCAACAAGACATCCTCCATCATTCAATTTAACACCAGCAATCAAAAAATCTACGCCATACTTAATTTTCATTGCCTCTCGAGGAGGTCTTAGTGCAAAAAATACAGGGTCTAATATTTTTGTATCTACTTCTCTATTTGGAACCCAACATCCATCAATATCTCCCGGTTCATCCTTGTTGGTTGTAAAACTTCCATCAATATATATCTGTAAAACACCAGCGGCATTTAAGTTATCCACCGCCCTTTCCAAGCCTGCAAATAGCTCTTGACGTCTTTTTGACCATGTCAAAGAGGTTTTTACCTCTTCAAGTGTTACTTTAAAAATGCCCGGAGGCAGATTTCCATTCTTGTCAAACGCAGGTATTCCATTTCCTGGATGATTCACGTTCATCTCGTTGTCTTAAGGTCTATGAGTTCAAAGTCCTCTACTTACTCTTATATTATACACAATAATATTGTTTTATTCAATAGTTTACAACGTATATATATACTATATCGTCAAAAAACATTTTTGTTTTAAATAATCTTAAATATATAGCATTATTATGCCACATATTAGTATATGTATATCTATATATATAATTTTAAATACTTACAGTTGCGTATATTTTCAGACAATATGAATCTTGAACACCCACTTGTAATCTGTCGGAGGGTGTGCTATAGTTCACCGCAAGAGTACTTTGATAAGGACGAAAAGAATGGAGATGTCTAAGGTCGTTTCATATAGTATCATTGCCCTGTTTTTGATCGATTACCTGATATGCAATTTCATCTATAAAAACGTAGACAAGCCCGGCTTTTTGAAAATAAAACGTGCCATCAGCCTGCTTGTTATCATAACCTCAATAGCATATCTCATGGGTACCCTGCCCCACATTCGCAATTTTATTGATTCTTTGGTCTATCACAGTACAACCGGATGGGATATTTACTCGATAATCCTAAAGTTGGCAGTCGTCGCGGGTCTGACGTATATCTGTTTGAATGATCATCTGTATTATCTCAGACATGATGACAAAACCATCATGACCGGCTGGTATGTTCGAAGGCACTCCGAGGTGTTGAAAAAAAAGCAATTTGACTTGTCGTGTCATTATTTGCTGAAGGCTCTGGCACTTAATCCGGATTCAGTGATTATTCTTTGCTTACTGGCCTCGCAATATGAAGTTTTTATGAAGAACCCTGATCAGGCCGACCGTTATCTTGAACAGGCCGGGAAAGTTCTCAAAAACACTCCTCAGCCGGCGGTGCATGATCAGGCTATACTTGAAAGTTATACCGGCTACATCCTTCAGCATCGCGGCAATACCCAGCAGGCTATCGAACATTTTCAGAAAGCATACGATCTCGATCCGCAGCCCTTCCGCAAAAATAACCTCGACAATGCCAGGAACCTTCGGATTGCCGATAAGTCGTAATAGCTTAACCCAAATCGCGTCCTACTTCTTTGAAATCCCCTTCGACTCTATTTGTTTTTCCTGCATCAAGCCTTGTTCCTTTGGTAATTTTGATCCAAATTTATAAACAGGCAGGGTCAGAGGCGGCATCCCAAGGCTGGCAATCGATCTCTGTACAAATTCACGCCAATACGGCCAGACATGAAATACGCCACAGTACTCAGCAAAGCAGGTGTAATGATTATCGGTAAATGGTTTTTCTGCTTTGGAGGCATAAACCACTAAATAAACGGCTTCAAGCAAAGCAAGATTCTCATTTTTACTGTTATGAGCCATGAATTTAAATCGCACCAAGACCAGAAGATCATTGCTGTCTTTCTCTTGTTCATACTCAGTAACAGCGAATATCTCATAGCTGTTTTTTTCATTCGAAACAGCAAATCGCTTGCAGCGATTCTCGATCATAGTGATGTCCCTGATATCCATGGCATTAGAGACCTCTGTTGCCATATCTAATTCAGGCACCATTCTGGACACTGTTTTTGCATTTTTTCTTTTTGCCATATTATGCAGCTATTATTGAACAGCCCTTGTGTATGGGCGATACTGGATTTTTATCCTGCCAGCAACTTTTTGATTTATAATTGAGATAGCCGGCAAGCCGTTTCTCTTTTAAAGGGCCTCGCTGCAATTCCAATTGGTCAAACGAATCCGGATTCTGTGCAAATAAACGTATCAGGTTGTCGCTTGATTTATTCTGCAGCAATTTCCCGCTTTCCCACCGGGTATAAGTCTTTTCCCCAATACCCAGTTTCTCTGAAATTTGAGCCTGTGTTAATCCCGCTTTCTCCCTGATAGCCCTAATCTCTGCGGGTGTTAGCAGTCCAAGACGAACATAACGCTGCTCCTCCAGTTTTTCAAGCAGTTCCGGAGATAATACAACTTCTCTACAGGCTTCACATTCTTCCCATACGGAATTTGGAATAACAATGATCCCGCCAGGGATATTGGCCGGAGGGTCAAACCGATACTCGCCCGTCTTTTTAATCAGAGCCTTGGCTCCGCATATTGGACATACTTTTTTCATATCAGCACCTTACTTATAAATGAGTGGAAATAATCATCATATACTCCCCTGTTTCTTCGTTTTTTTCTATTCCCACTTTTATAAAGAACTTTTGCCCATCAATTACAGGCTTCATTATATAGTGACATTTTCCAACGTGTGACTTAATATGTGATTCTGTTCCCGTAGTAACATCTTGAGCTACAACTTCACCCACATCGATCCATTCACGTATTGCATCGCAAACGGCACGAACGGTTAAATTGTATGAAAGTAAATCATAATAAACTCTTTGCGTCGTCTTGACACGGGAAAGATCGCCCGCAAGTTTATAAATCAGTTGAATTATATTAGTATCTGCTGCCTTCTTAACCATAGGCCAGATACTACCGTATCGACATATTTACGTCAATTCTTTTATAAATTGTATCAAATGATACCAATACAATCAATCCTCAACTTTCTTTTTTTATTCACATCTATTCTCCTCTTTTTTTTGCACTATAAATCCTTTTTTTTAACTTAGAGACGACATATAGATAATACATACCCACTTTTGCTTTTTTATTTTCAATCAAATTTCTTGTATATAATAATCCATCGCGGCGAGATTGGGGATTTCTCCCCCCTTTCCGGCCGCGACGGGACTATGTCATTCTCAGGGTTGGCAACTTTGCCCTGAGGATGACATAGATAACACTTTTTACCCTATGAACTTGTCAAAGATAGTTAAGAGCCGCCAGCTACCAGCTACCGGCCTCCAGCGTTTAACATCAGCATCGGTGCAGCTATTTGCTTAGGGCTGGAGGCTGGAGGCTGGAGGCTTTTTTTATCCCTTATTCAGGCCTTTGATGAGGCCGTGGGCGGCTTCGTTTTTGAGTTCGAGCGTGTACTCGCCGATGAGTTCGCCGCACTCGTAGTCGCCGGATGAGGCCAGCGGCTTGAAGTGGAAGCTGCGTCCGGCCAGCGGCATCACGGCCAGCCGCGACGAATCGAGCAGCAGTACCGCATCCTGCGGCATCCAGCGGGTCGTGACGATCCGGCAGACGCCGAAGTCGGACTGGTACACGCTGACCATGTCGCGGTAGGCGGTGTCGTCGGGGCCGTAACTGCGCTGCGCGATCAGGAACGAATTGATGCGGCGTTTCTGGCAGCCGTTGACAACGATCAAGTCGATATTGCCGCTGCTGGTTTCCCAGATTTTGCGGAGGGCGTAATTGATCTTGGCCTCGTCCAGATCCAGCCCGGCAGGCAAATCCCCGCCCCCGGCGGTAAAGACGCTGGTGGTCAGATGCTGGATGATGCCGCGCATCGTGCGGCGTACGGTGGGCGCGCCCTGCGGATTGGCGGACGCATGGCCGCCGTTGATGATGGTGTTTTCGAGGTCACGCAGCAATTCGCGGAGGCGTTCCTGTTTCTGGTAGTCCATTTCATCGGCAGGCCAAGCTGATTGGCCGTCAGGTCCGAGCCGCTGACTTCGACGGCGGCGGTGAAGATTTGCGTGAAGTTGCTTTTGCGAACGCGATTGGTAAACCGTGCGGTGGGTTTGTCGGCGCCTTCGAGGGCGGCATTGCCGAGGATGTTGATGACTTGTTCGTCGGCAATATCCCGGGGCGTGGTGCCCGCGTAGCCGCGAACCACGGTCAGGGCGCTGCCGGTGATGGCAGTGACCAGCATCAGTTCGTACGAGCCATCGATTTGGATCTGGTCGCCGATACGAAACCGCCCGGGATTGAGCACATCGAATTCGGTGCAGGTCGCTGCTCCAACGATGTTGTCATCACGAACCATGTCCTTGTTGGGCAACAGTTCGTCTTCCAGCCACTGGTGGTAGGTTGAGGCGGCCGACCGCAGCGAATCGCCGAGGGCATCGAGCAGCGGGGTTTCATAGGGCGAAACGATCCCGATGATATCCGACACGTCTTCGGCCAGTTCGGGCAAGTTGACGCCCGCGGTATAGGTTGATTTTCCGGTAAACGACATAAACGCTCCTTTCATAAATAATAGTTGTTGTGAATTGAATTATTTTTTATTTTCTGCGTGTTTTCATGTACTGCATCAGTTGCCGGCGGTCGGCGGAGGCGGGCTTTGTGTTCTGCTGGGCTTGGGCCGGGCCGGTCTTGTCTTTTTTGCCGCGGGTGGGCTGCATCGCCTGCGGCGCGACCTGCGGGGTAAAGAGATACGGCTTCTCGCGTTTGAGCTGGTCGATGACCTGCTCGGGCTTGGCGTCTTTGTTTTGCGTCAGACGCTGCTCGGCGAGCAGGATAGCCGCTTCCATATCCGCGACGCCGGCGGCGGTGAGTTTGTCTCGAAGCCGCTGTTCGGTGCGGACCTGCGACAGAGTCTGCTCCAATTGCTGCCGGAGGGATTCGGTCTCTTCGAGTTTGCGGCGGGTGTCGCACAGCTCCTGATCTGCCGCCTGGGTTTTGGGGTCATTGTCTGTCATGTTCATCTCCTTCAAATTTGTATTATGTTTGATTGCTATTGCACTTTCTGTTCGGTAGTGTCGCTGGTGTCGGGCAACTGCGATTTAAGCTGTGCCTGCTGGAGTTTATCCAGTTCGTCTTCGGGCAGCGGATTTGGAAATTCGATATCGAGGATGCGGTCCTGCGGGTCGGTGTGATAGAGGCCCGCTTTGTCGAGAATGTCGAGGATCATTTGCCCGATTTGGCGGATGCCGCGGCCGTAGGTGAACTGCTTGCGGGCGGTGCGGGCAAGCGTGCCCATGAAGGTCATCTTCAATGCGACGCCGCTGGTGAGGTTGCCGAGTTTATTTTTGAGGACGCCGGCAACGACGGGGGTGACGCCGGAGATTTTATCCATCGCTTCGCGGATTTCGGCGATGTGCATGTTTTCGCTTGGCATGGCCTGGTCACCGCCGAAGGCCTCGATAGACGCATCCGGATTGTCGGTGCACCACATCCGGCCGGGTGCGATGGGTTTGTCGGTGACGTCGTCGATGCCTTTGACCAGATACATTTTGAAGGCCTGCATGGTCAGCCGGCTGGCCCGGTCGCTGAGGCGGGTGTTGAGTTCATCCTGCAGGGCGACCAACTGGGCGACATCGCTGATGCCTTCGTAGAACAGCGGCTGGGCGATATTCTGGATATGCACCACCGGCACAAAGCCCATCGGATTGACGGACTGGGCGATGCGATTGCCGTCTTCGTAGCGCTGCCAGCCGTCGGGACCGATGACTTCGGTGACGGCGACGGTCTGACGGCGCGAGGCGGTGTCTCGGAAAAACTGTGGCAGGGATTGGCCATCTCGTGCGATGTCGTTTTTGGCCTGATAAAAATGCTGTATGTAATACCGGATTTTCCGGCAGTCATTTTCATCGAGGACAGGCAGTGCTCGGGGAGCGTCGATGAGTTCCAGGTCGATGGTCTCTGCGTGATGCAGGACGGATTGAACCCCATTGCTTAACGGAGAACTCGAATCAATCGGCGGTGAGCCGGCAAGACGTGCAAGAATGGCGGGACCTGGTCTGACGATACAATCGACAAACCCATAGACGCCGCCGAGCACTGCCATATCCTGAAACAAGCCAATCCCGCCGTTGGCATCGAACACAGCCTTGAGAATCTGTTCAATGTCTCTGCGTCGAGCGGCATCGGGGGAACGGCTGATAATTCTGATTTCTTTTCCAAAGAGAAAATCGACCATGGCGTTGATGCGCCAGGCGATGTCGTTTTCGATGACGACTTCCTTGCGCTGGATGTCGGAGAGGACTTTGCCGGCGAGGATGCCATCCCGGTCGGAGTACACAACGCCGGTGATGCGCGAGGGCAGGCCCATTTCCTGCGCCTGGATATAGGAGCGTGCGGATTCAGACTGCTTTGCGACGGCGGTCGCGATGGGCGTGGTGGGGTTCTGGTAATAGTCCCAGAGCCGGGAGTAGTGGTTGTCCTGGTCGGGCCACTGTTCGGTAATGAGCCACTGGACGAATGCCTCGCTGAGTCGGCCGGGGCCGAAGATCGTAAAATCGAATGCCATGGTTATTTCCTTCCTTTTGTTTTTTTGTTTATTCACTTTTTAAATTTTCATGTGCCTCCGTATAGGGGACGGACTTGCGTTTTTTGTTCGAAAAATCGAAATATCGCATGGCGTGAGATTTTTTATGTTCAGGTCGGGTAAGGAGATAAATTTTTTTATTTTTTTAACGAATAGCAAGATAGTGCTAGCGTAATTTGTGCTATTCGGAGAATAAGAATACAGAATGTATGAATACAGGGATACAAGGGGGAAATCCTAAATCTTAACGACTAAATCTTAAACAAATCCGAAGCACGAAATACAAAACAAAATGGGAAATGTTCGTAGTTCGGGGTTCAGGGTTTGTGGAAACTGGATTCCCGCCTCCGCGGGAATGACAAGCTGGGAGCGGGAATGACAACGGCGGGAGAGAATGACAAGTTGGTGGGAGGGAATTTTAGATTTTCCATTTGGAATAATGGATTGCGATATGGCAGGGAAAGTGGGAAATATGACAGGGGGACGGGGGAATTGATGTGAAATATTGTTTGTAAAGCGGAGGGATAATTGTTATAATTTTTGTCAGCAATTCGACGGGATCAAAGGTTGTGGAGCTGATTTAGGGAGTGTTTAACATGGGCAGAAACATTGTTCCATCAATACAAGAACTCTTCATTTTGAGTGAATAGCTATGATGATGTTGTTTTATGTTATTCTTGCAATGGCCCTCCTAATGATCATAGCCTGGCCAATATGCAGCAAGAAGGCTTTTAAAAAAAGACGGGCCTGTCTTCAAAACAGGCCTCAGATGGATTATGCTTCATGGTTCGACCAGTATTTCAAGGAGATACCGATTGATTTTGGGTTGGCACGTGAGATTGTGGGGTTGCTTGCGAACAATTTAATGTGTCATCCAACACAATTATATCCTTCAGATTCGTTCACACAAGAATTGAAATTTACAGGGCCAACCGTCGTATATTCTGATGACGAGATAGACCTCTTCTTCGAACAAGATTTACCTCTGTTTTTCGAATCCCATGGTATTTTCAACACGGTTGAGAAAATGATGTCGGATATGACGATTACACACTTTGAAACAGTAAAGGATGTTCTTGTTTTTTGCACCGATTGCCTTGATAAATATAAAACAGAAAGTTTAAAATATGACAACAAAGAAAAAAATAATAATTCATACTGCGGCGTTTTTAGTCCTGATCGTCGGGATTATCGTACCCGACTTATACAAGAGTTATCCTAAATATGAAATGGCGGATTATCAAGTTGTAATCCCAGCCAATCCTGCAGTCAATTGGGAAGTCTATACCCTGAAAGAAGGGAAATGTTTCTATCTGATGATGTCCGATCTGCACGGCAATCAAATTGAAGGTTATTATCTGTATCTGGATATGAGCAAAGAGGAGTATGAACGGATATCCGATCACATGTATGAGTATACCCCCGACAGGATCCTTGCAGACGGAATCAATCCAAGGATTATTTATAAAGGAAATAATTATGCTTATATGCAAATAAATGACCACCCGCATCCTTTAAATGCCCTCAAAGCGGATATTACCAAAGAAAACGGCAACATCAACATACTTGTCAAAGGGGCGGAGATTGTGCAGTATCCTGGTGAGGATTGGACAAAAAAGATTATGATCTATAATCAGCAACTTTCGCTGATAAAAACACAAAATTGAGAAAGAGAAATATAAAGGGATAAATTCATAACAAAGAAGGGGAAAAGAGTGTTAATGCTCCGCGTGGATATGGCCCCTATGAATCTGGATTCCCGCCTCCGCGGGAATGACAAGTGGGGGGAGGCAAGCGGATTATTGGACGTCTCTGCAGAGTCGAATAAGGCAGGACAGGGCTTCAATTTATTGCTTTTGGACCTGGTTTTACTTGTTATTGCTATTTCAGGGTTTTATGAGGACGAAGGGCTTGCTTTAAAACTGGGTATTTTGGTATAATAAGGCAATGTTTAGTGGGGATTTTATCGATATACCCAACGGGTATGATTATTCCGCGACGGCCACAGGCCGCTTCTATGCCGTGCGTATTCACGGGGTCAAGTTACCCTAAATAGCCGCGGTGATAAAGCTGTGCTGGACGCTGGCGGCTGAAAGCTCTTAAGCCGCGCCGAAACGGAAAATTTTAAGTAGGATCAATAAATTTACGAATCAGAGGAAGTCGGCTGATACTTAAAAAGGGATGTACTATGAGAAAACTTGCAACGTTATTGGTCGGGATAGCGGCACTGTCTTCGTTTTGTCAGGCATACGACTGGGGGACCAACCCCGGCGACGGCTCGGCGGGCAATCCTTATCAAATCAGTACCGCGGAGCAGTTGATTGCGATTGATTCGGATCCTGCGGTGTTGGACAAGCACTTTATTCAGACGGCGGATATCGACCTCGACCCCGCCCTGCCCGGCAATATGGTATTTTCCACGGCGGTCATCGCGCGGGATATCGACAACACCAACGACTATACATTCGATGGAACGTCTTTTTCAGGCACCTTCGACGGCAACGGCTATGCCATTCGGAACCTTACCATCACGGCGACGGCGGGCGAGGATTTCATCGGCCTGTTCGGTTATGTCGAAGACGGGCTGCTGTATCGCATCCGACTGGAGAATGTCACGATCACCTGCGAAGGTGCGGCGTCTAACTCGTGCCGTAATATCGGGGGACTGGTCGGCCGGTATACCGACGCTGCACCTGAGACCAAGATTCAGGATTGCTCGGCGGATGTGGTGATGACATTAAAGTATGCTGAAAACGCCGGGGGACTGGTCGGGCACCTGCTGATTGGGTCGGCGTGGCGATGTTTTGCGTCCGTGAGCATCCAGGGCAGCGAGGAAGCCCTGCACCTGGGCGGGCTGATTGGGACGCTGTATAATGCATCGATTTTGAGCGACTGCTATGCTGAAGGTCAGATACACGGCAAGCGGAATATCGGCGGGCTGGTCGGGTGGAATCCTGATTCGGAGCTTACGCGGTGCTGGGCAAGCGTGGCCGTCAGCGGGGCGCAGAATGTCGGCGGGCTGGTGGGCAACAACACGACCACCAAAGCCAGCAGCCTGTTCTGGGATAAGGCTGTCAGCGGAACGACCAAGGGCGCGGGCCTGGGCTATACGACCGGCATGGCCGGCAAGACCACGGCAGAAATGCAGACGCAGGCGACGTTTACCGCGGCGGGCTGGGATTTTGTCGGCGAGAGCACCAACGGCAGCCTGGAGACGTGGCGGATGTGCGTGGATGAGGTGGATTACGCCCGGCTGAACCGCGAGACTCGGCGATTTGGCGATTTTGTGTGCGGCAACGGCGTGGATGCGGACGACTTGATGTTTTTTGTCGAGCGGTGGCTGATGAACAACTGTGCGGCCGGCGATGACTGCGGCGGCGCGGATATCAATCGTTCGGGGGCGGTGGATTTGGCGGATTATGCACGCATGGCGGAGAACTGGCTGGCGATGTAGGGAGGGAATAGAGAATTTAGAATAGAGAATGGAGAATTGAGAAATACAAATATTATTTGCGATTTTCCATTTTCGATTGGTTAATGAGAAAGCCGGCTTGCTTTTGAATGCCAATTCCCAGGGGAACCTGCCTTCATCGATTCAGAGAGAACCATTAACATGGCTGTTGCTCTTGGATTTCTTTCATCACAACCTACACAATATATAACCAGAAAAGCCGCCAATCCCAAAATCACTCTTTGCAAATTACTCACTCTTTTTCTCCTTAAGACTTCATCTTCCCTTCTGTATATCTTGTCGTGTTAAAAACTTATTGTGCGTCCGCAAGCTGCTCGGCATTGGCAATCCATCCGCCGCCCATGGCCTGATAAATGCGGACATAGGATGCCAGGGCGTCGGTTCTGTTCTGCACATAACTCAATTCGGCATTGAAAAGCTGAGACTCGGCATTGAGGACCGTCAGATACGGCGTGTAGCCTCCATTATACTGCAGCCAGGCCAGACGGTCGTATTCCTTCAGCGAGCCAACCAGTTTTCCCTGGGCCTGGAGCTGGTCTGCCAGCCGCTGACAGGCAACCAGGGCATTCTCGACGTCGCTGAATGCGATTAAAATGACATTTTCATAATTCAGCAATGCAGCGGCTTGTGCGGCCTGGGCCTGTTTGACCTGCCCTGAGATAGACCCGGCGGTGAAGATGGGGCCTGTCACAGACCCCGCGTAGTTCCAAGTCCGTGACGGTCCGCTGAACAGGTCGGACAGCTCGGAACTCTGAGTCCCATAGGCGCCGGTCAGCGAGATGGTCGGAAAGTAGAGCGCTTTAGCCGCCCCGATTTGGGCGTTGGCGGCTATCAGATTCTGCTGGGCCTGGGCAAGATCGGGACGACGGTCAAGCAGTTCGGATGGAAGCCCGGCAGGAATGACCGGCATGGTCAGCTCTGAAATGGACTTGCCTCGCTGGATCGAACCGGGATTGCGGCCCAGCAGGACACAGATGGCGTTTTCGGTCTGGGCGATTTGAGATTCCAACTGGGGAATGACCGCAGCGGCCGTCTCGTACTGGGTACGGGCCTGCTCGAGGGTCATTTTGGTGACCTGGCCGTGCTGATACTGAAGGTCGAACAGCCTGACGGATTGAGCATACGTATCCAAATTTCGCCGGGCTGTCGCAAGCTGTTCATCCAGTCCGCAGAGCTGGATATAGCTGTTTGCAACCGAGGCCACCAGTGACAGGATAACTCCCCGTCGGGCTTCCTGCGAGGCCAGCAGATCGGCCCTGGCCACCTCGGAAAGCCTTTGAATACGGCCCCAGAAATCGATCTCCCAGCTTGCCCCGGCAAGCACTTCATACAAATCCTGCGGGTTGGAAAACCCCGGCAATCGTGACACGGCACTCAGTTCATTGGCACGCTGGCGCGCCCCGCCGCCGCTGTAGGCGGCCTGTGGATACAGCGGTGCACGCGTCTGGGTCAGTATCGCGGCGGCCTGCTCGACGCTGGCAGCGGCAATCTTGACACTTTTATTATTTGCCAGGGCTTCGGTGATCAGCGAATCCAGCACGGGATCATGGAAATCTTTCCACCAGTCGGTGTTGGCGGTGTCACGAGCATCCTTTTGTTCATAGATAAACGAATCCGGCACCGATATCGCCGGATGCTGATAATCCGGACCCATCTTACAGCCGCAGACCAGACAGATAAAAACAGCTATGCTGATTCGATACATCTCAGACATCCTCCAGAGGTTGAGCCGGTTTCGGCGGCATGTCGGTGTGGCCGGGTTTTTCTTTTTTCGCTGCCGACCGTTCGCTGAGCCTGTCAAACAGATAGAAGAACAACGGCACATACAGCATGGCAAGTGTGGCTTCACCGATCATGCCACCCATAATCCCGGTGCCGATTGAGTGACGAGCGTTGGCCCCCGCACCGGTGGCAATTGCCAGCGGAAGCACACCGAGAATAAAAGCCAGCGATGTCATAATAATCGGACGCAGCCGTTCTTCACCGGCCTGGATAGTCGCATCCATGATTGACAGCCCCTGCTTACGCAGCTCGACGGCAAAGGTTACCCGCAGGACGGCATTTTTGGCACCCAGTCCGATGAGCACCAGCAGGCCGATCTGAAAATAGACATCATTATTGAGCCCTCGCATCCAGTTGAAAATCAGTGCACCCAGAATTCCAAACGGGACGGCCGTCATGACCGAGCCAGGCAGGGTCCATGATTCGAACTGGGCCGCCAGAATCAGGAACACGATGAGCAGGCCAAATGCAAATGCGGTTGTGGATGTTCCCCCGGCTTTTTTCTCTTCGAAAGCCAGCCCGGACCATGCAAAATCATACCCCTGCGGGAGTTCCTGTTTTGCCAATTCCTCCAGCACCTGGATCGCCTGGCCGGAGCTGAAGCCTGCGGCCGCGTCACCTGTGATCTTGGCTGCCGGAAAACCATTGAAATGCGGCATCAGGTCGGGGCTGGTCACATATCGGGTCGTGACCATCGCCGACAGCGGAACCATCTGACCGTTATTTGACCGTGTATAAAGCCGGGTGATATCATCGGGGGTTCTGCGATAGGGAGCTTCGGACTGAAGGACGACATTCCAGACGCGGCTGTACTGGTTGAACTGGCTGACCTGTATCGAACCAAACTGGGCCTGCAGCGTGCTGTACACATCATCGACCGGTACCCCAAGCAGGACCGCCAGAGAGCGATCCACTTCGGCCCGCAACTGCTGCGAGGCGGCACGGAAGGTGGTATTCAAGCCCGTCAGCTCCGGCCGCTGGCGTGCCTTGGCCAGAAATTCCTGCGTAATTTCATACAGTCGGGCTGGGTCGCCGGCCTCTTTGTCCTGAATCCAGAGTTCAAACCCGCCGGTGGTGCTGATACCGGGAATGGCCGGCGGGGCAATCGGTATCAGCCTGCCTTCCTGAATACTCTGTGACTGTTTGGCGATTGTCCTGAGCACGCTGCCGGCGTTGTCCTTACGTGCCTGCTTGATCGAGGAATACCGTTCTTTAAAATCCTTGAGGGTCACAAAAAACGTGGCCGCATTGGATTTGTACTGACTGTCCAGAAGACTGTAGCCGTTGAGGATGGTCCGGTTCATCACGGCTGGATTTCCTGCAAACAACTCATCCACACGCTGGGAGGTCTGTGAGGTGCGGTTGAGGCTTGCGGCATCGGGCATCAGAAGCTGACCCAGCACATATCCCTGATCTTCATTGGGTACAAAACTCGTAGGGATTGTATGAATCAGATGCCACAGGCCGTACAACAAGACCGCAAGCAGGACAAAGGCCACCGACATGCGTTTGATAATCAGCACCACGGCATTGCCGAAGGCCAGGGTAAATCGGTCAAACTGGCGATTGAACCAGGCGAAAAATCCCTTCTGGGGACGCTGGGTATGCCGGAGCAGCATGGCACACATCGCCGGGGTCAGCGTCAGGGCTACAAAACCCGACAAGGCCACGGAAATGACAATGGTGATGGCAAACTGTTTATACAACTGGCCGGTCGTGCCAGGCAAAAACGCCGCGGGGATAAAAACCGACGACATCACCAGCACCACCGCCACCAGCGAGGTACCGATTTCATTCATGGCCCTGATGGTTGCTTCTTTGGGGGCAAGGTTTGATTTGGCCATGTTGCGTTCGACGTTTTCTACCACCACAATTGCATCGTCAACCACCATGCCAATCGCCAGCACAATCCCGAACAGGGTCAAGAGGTTGATGGAAAAACCGAGAACGAGCATGCCGCTGAAGGTTCCAATCAGCGCCACAAAAATCGCCACCGTACAGATGATGGTGGAACGAAAACTCTGCAGAAACAGATAGACCACCGCAACGACCAGCAAAACCGCCTCGAAGAGGGTATGCACTACCTCCTCGATGGACAACCGCACAAAATCGGTGGTATCCAGTGCGATAACATAGTCAATACCGTCGGGCATGGTGCGTTTGAGTTGTTCCATGGTTTGGCGAACGGCCTTGGACACGTCCAGTCCATTGGCGCCGGGCTGCTGATAAATCATAATCGGTGTCGCGGGCTTGCCGTTAAAACGATTGTCATCGATATATTGCCGCCGCCCCACTTCAGCCCGTGCCACATCTCTGACGCGGACTATTGCACTGCCATCCGGGCTGGCCCGCAGGATGATATCTTCATATTCAGAGGGCTTGACAAACGGCGACTGGGTGACAACCGGAAAGGTCAACTGAACCTTGTCGTCGCCGGGCTGCTGGCCGATCTGGCCGGCACCAAACAGGGCGTTCTGCTTTGCAACCGCATTTTGAATATCGGTGGTGGTAATGCCCAGCGAAGCCATCCTGTCCGGGTTCATCCAGATTCGCATCGCCTGGTCGGGCATACCGATAATCATCGCCTGGCCGGCGCCGTTGATGCGTTTGATCGCATCCAGGACATACACATTGGCATAATTGGTCACATAATCCGGGCTGTAGCGGCCGTCCTCGTTGAAGACCGAAATAATCATCAGGGTACTGGATGATTTTTTCTGTACCGAAACGCCGAATTTAACCACTGCGTCCGGCAGTTGCGGCGTCGCCAGATTAACCCGGTTCTGGACCTGGACCTGAGCAATATCCGGATCCGTATCGAGCGAAAAATAGACCGTAATGGTCATCTGGCCGGTACTGGAACTGGTCGAGTTCATATACAGCATATTATCGACGCCGTTAATCTGGGCTTCGATGGGTGTAGCGACGGAGTCGGCGACGAGTTTGGAGTCCGCGCCGGGGTAGGTCGTGGTCACCTGAATCTGTACCGGCGTGATAGTCGGGTACTGGGCAACCGGCAACAGCAGCATGGCAACCAGTCCGGCGATCACAATAATCAGTGACATGACCGTGGCAAAGATGGGCCGTTCGATGAAGAATTTAGAAAACATATTCGTGATGCCTCCCGGACTACATGTTGGTCTTCGGTGCGATGGTCTGCTCGGCAGCCGATTTAATCTGGACTGTCATGCCGGGCCTCAGCGACAGGAGGCCATCCACCACCACCTTATCGCCCGCATGCAGTCCTTCATCAATAAACCAGTCGTTCTCATGCCATTGACCGACTACAACAGGACGCTGCTCAACCTTGTTGTCCTTGTCCACCACCCACACAAAGTGTCCTTTGGAGGCATTCTGAATCGCACGCTGGGGTACAAGGATGGCATTCGGGCGAATCGCCCCCTTTAAACGGACTCGTACATACTGATTGGGGCGAAGCAGGCCATCGGGATTTTCGACCGTGGCGCGGATGAGGAAGGTTCCCGTCTGGGGATTAAAGAACGGCTCGGCAAAGGTCACCTGCCCGGTGTGAGAATAAATGGAACCGTCGGCCAGAATGACTTCCGTCACATAATTTTTATCCTGGGGTTCAACGATCAACCCTTTGGCGACTTGGTTGCGGAAGCTCAGACGCTCATTTTCGGAAAGACTGAAATTCACATACGCCGGCGAGATGACCGCAACACTGGTTAACAGGCTGTTGGCCATGCTTAGATAGGTGCCGTCGGCCTGCTGAGCCGAACTGGTGATGCCTGTAACCGGTGAGGTAATAACCGTGTACGACAGATTGAGTCGGGCCTGTTCCATAGCGGCTTTGGCCTGTTCCACTGAAGCGGCCGTGGATTCATAATGGCCCTTTGCCTCGTCCAGGTCTTTCTGGGACAGGGCATCGGCTGCGACCAGCGGCTGCACCCGCTCCAGATTTTTGCGTGCAATCTCAAAAGCGGCTTCCTGTCGCGCCAGTGCCGCATTGGCCTGATCGAGCTGGGCCTGAAACGGCTTTTGATCCATCAGAAAAAGCGTTTGTCCTTCTTTGACGATCTCGCCTTCCGTGTAAACCCGCTTTTCGAGGAAGCCATTGACGCGGGCCTGGATGTTGACTGGACGTGAGCTTTGCACCTGTGCCACATACTCCGGCGTAATCGGCACATCGCGGGGGACAACGGTCATGATGGTAACATCCGCCGTTTGTTCGACAGGCGGGGTTTGTTTTTTGCAGCCGCACGGTCCCATCGCCAGTATCATGATAAAACAGGGTAATACCATCCTTTGCATGAAATCCCTTCCTTTTCCTAATAACGCATGACCTCAGCACGCTGAGTATTGCATAGTCATTTTCGCTATTTTATCACACTAGCTGCTTTTGCCTGCCTGCTGAATGCATCACCATAGATTGAGGGCAGTTTTTATCGACAGGACTATACTGGAATTATAGCTTATTGACTAACCGCCTTCAATAAGAATTTCTTCGCTATCGGGCAGCCCCAAAAAGGAGAGATTTGATAGTATCAAAGTAACTTATGTAATGTAGAAATTAAACGTCTGGAATATATGGATAGAGAGACACACGGGGACAACCTCTCTAATTAGAATGTAATTCTTATAATTCACTTCACCTCAGATGGAATGGAGGCAAAGGCATTGTCGCTGAGGGCTTTTATCAGTGCTGCGACGGTTTCATCGGAGGCGGCGAAGGCGGTGTCGCCGCCCTGGTTGATGCAGACCAGCACGGCGAAATCGCGGCTGGGGGCGAGCCAGGTGTTGGCATAATTCATGGTATTGGAGCCAGTGTGGTTGAGGACGGTGCCGCCGCCCCAGTCGCGGGTGACGGCCAGCCAGCCGAGGGCGTGGTCGTCGCCAAAGGGCGGCGTGTGGAGGGTGCGGTAGGTGTCCGGGGTCATCAGGGCGGATTTACCCATGCCGCCCCGCAGTTGGTCGATGATAAATTTCGACCAGTCGGTGATATCGGCATGGACGCAGCCGGCCGGGGCCATGACCAGCGCGTTATCCATGTCCGGGCCGTTGCCTTCGACGGGAGAACCATCGTCGCGATGCCCCCACGGCTGGTCGAGCCGGCTGGGCGTACCCACCCCGCCGAAACCGGCGGTGGTCATGCCCAGCGGTTTGAAGAGGCTGTCGTGAATCTGGTCTTCCCAGGACTTGCCTGATATTCGTTCGACGGCGATTCCAGCGACAACATATCCAAGATTAGAGTAATGGGCCTCCGCGCCGGGGGTGTATTTGGGCTTTTCGGTCAGGGCCTGCTCCAGAACCGCCTGGCGCTGGCGGCGGATATCGCCGAGGGAGGCAAACGACCGCCAGTTGAGATTTTCGGTCAGACCCGCATGATGCGACAGAAGCTGCAGGAGAGTGACGCCTTTAAGCTGGGGATGAATGCGGCCGGCCATCTCGGGAAAGACCTCGGCCAGCGTCGTGGTCCAGCGGGCCTTTTTCTGCTCGACAAGCTGTCCGAGGACTGCGGCGGTCATGGCCTTGGTATCGGAGCCGAGATGCCATAAGTCATTGGTGGTGACGGGAACGATATCATCCCTGCGGCGAAGCCCGACGGCGCCGATAGCGATGATGCCGTCGCTATTGACCACAGCGGCACAGATGGCCGGGACGTTGTGTTTTTGACGAATCGGGGCCAGCAGGCCGGCAATGTCTGTTACTTTTGTTTTCGGTGATTGAACAGCGACTTCATCCTGAGTCTGGCCCTGACATCCGCAGCAGAAGATAATCACTAATACTATAGCCATCAAGACGTTACGATTCATTGTCAACTCCTGTTTTAATCTCGATTATCAAGGTCTGATGCACTTGGATATGCAGCGGCTGGGCAAAATGAATCGCAAGCTTTTGCCCTTCCTGAGTCCACTGGACTGCGACAGTGCGAGCCTGTCCCTGTTGGGAGACGAGGCTGGCGGTGATGGTCCGGGGGGCGGCATTGTTGACCAGCCGGCAGGTGAATTCATTGAGCTTGAGCGAACCGTAATGCAGTTCAATCCGCTGGGTCTGAAACCGGCTATCGGCGGTCTGCAGCTGTGTTCCCCAGCCCTGGGCGGTGGTAAACGGAGCGGCGAATTGTTCGGGCGACAGCTTTGGGGCGATGCCAAGTCGGCCCTGGGGGCCGTGATAGTCCAGGCCGCAGACGGCCTGAAAGACCCCGAAGCCGGCCATGGCGCGGGCGTAGTGGTCGGAACATTCGATTTCGTTATAGGGGTTGCGCAAGGCGGCATTGTATCGGTCGTGGATAGCGCGGGCGACGGTCAGGCCTTCAGTCAGCAGGCCTTCATAAATCATGTGGGCGGCGGCCTGATACTCGAAGCCGCTCATGCATTCGTTGAAATACATGTATTGCCAGTGCTGCTCCCAGTTTTCGGGGCGTCCGCTGCGGGGCCAGGTGCACATCAGCAGACCCGCATCGCCGGCAGCGGCATACCAGCGTCCGCGGGTGAAGGCGGCGCGGAACGGGCCGACGTCGGGGACGAAATTGTAACGCCACAGGGACTGGAGAGCGATTTTTTGCTTGTCGGGGTCGAACAGGTGGCCGAGGCCAACCCAGTGAGCCCAGGTTTGGCCAAAGATCTGATC